>DAIQPK010000027.1:0-8448 GCA_036787375.1 Patescibacteria group bacterium | reverse complement strand
TTTACACACCACAGGTTTTTGAGACCTGCCTGTCTGCCAATTCCAGCACCGCGGCAGCAAAATATATTATAAAACATAAAACGTAAAACATCTAGCATCTATCAAAATAAAAATTCCAAATCACAAATCACAAATAAAATTAAAAATTAAAAATTGATTAGAAATTAGAAATTAAAGAAGTTAAAAAAAGTAACCTGACAGGTTCACCCACGGCTTGGCACAAAACTTAAAATCGTAACCCGCAAACAGACAACTTTTAAACTTTTAAACCCGTAACTCTCAAATGCATTAACTCGTAATGCGCAACTCGTAACTTGTAAACGTGTAAACTAATTTTAACTGATTTAACTAACTTTGACTAAATTCAACTACTAAATGTTGACTATAGTTAACATTTCAACCAAGTTTTTTAAAAATTTACTTTTTAACAATTTTTAGATTGTCAAAACAATCTAATGCCATATCCTATAATAAGCTAACTGGGTCGGTTAAAGTGGTGGCGGAATCATCTTGACAAAGGAAAAAATTATGTCATAATTTATTTTTAATAAATGAGTTTTTTAAAATTAGAAAAAGTTTTTTTTAGGCCGGTGATTTGCGGCCTTTTTTTATGATCAAAAAAATCAATTATCAATATTATTCTCCGAAGTTTAAAAAAGTTAAATTTGCTGGTGAGAATTGGGTATATATTTTGCCAACTTGGGAAAAGATGTATCAGGTATGTTTAGATTTAGGAGTAAAAATTTTAAAAACACATCTTAATTTTGATATTTTAGTGACTTTAATTAAAGGTGGTTGGACTTGGTCGAGAACTTTTAGCTGATATTTTAGCAATTAATGAGTTAGTGAGTTTTCGGATTGTTCATTATGATCCTAAATATCCGGCTTTAAAACTTGATAAACCAAGAATTGATCAAGAACTAAATTATAATTAAAAAATAAAACCATTTTATTATTTGATGATGTCGACGATACCGAAGAGACTCCACTTGGATTATTTTTTCTCATAAGATAAGGGAGGTAATTACTGGTTTAAAAAACAAATGGTAAGAGAAAGAAATTGAATTATCAATGATTAAAAAACGATTATTAAGAATTGTTTTTTCTAAAAAAGAAATGGAATTGTTTTTGAGCTTATAAAATTTTTTGATCTTTTAAAATAATTTTAATATAATTTTATATGGAGATTGATGATTGTTTAAATAATTTAACTGATTTTCATCAACACTTAGGTTTTTCTTCAACTCCACATTTTTTATGGGAGTTAGCTCATGAGCAAGGAATTAATATTGGCGAGAAAGATTACTGGAAATTTATAGAAAGCATTTCTATTAATAAAAAAACTTCTCAAAAACGTTATCATCATCTTTTTGATGTGGTTCAAAAAATTCAATCTGGTCCTTATGCTGTGGAAAAATCAATTTATCAAGCAGTTAGTTATAGTTATCGAAAAGCTAATGTAGCTACTTTGGAAATGAGATTTAACCCAATGAGAAGAAATAGAGGTGGTGAGAATGATTTGGATAAGATAATTTTAGCAGCTTGTGTTGGTTTAAAAAAAGCCAGTCTTGAGTACCCAGTAAAAACTGGTCTAATCATTGAGACGGATCGTCGATTTGATAAAAAATTAAATAAAATTTTAATTTATAAAGCTTTAAAGTTTAAAAATTTTGGTGTTGTTGGATTAGATTTATCAGGACCAGAAAATAAAAATTTTAAATTAATTATTTAGTTAACGAGTTTAAAAAAGCTAAAAAGACTGGTTTAGGGCTTACTTTTCATACTGGAGAGACTTCTTCATTAGAGGAGATGGAGGAAGTAATTGTTAAAATTAAACCAGATCGAATTGGTCATGGAGTTAAAGCGATAAAAAGTAAAAAATTAATAGAGTTATTGGTTAAAAATAATATTGTTTTGGAAATTTGTCCTAGTTCAAATATTTCTTTAAACATATTAAAAGATTGGCAAGAAGTTAAGGATGTTTTGACGATTTTTAAAAAACAAGGTGTTTTATTTACTATTAATTCAGATGCGCCAACACTTTTTAAAACTAATGTTAAGCAAGAAATTGAGACATTAATAAAAAATAATATTTTATCTGTTAGTGATATTTTAAAAATTAAAAAAATATCAGAAAAAGCTAGTTTTATTAAAAGTTAATATTAAAAATATGGAGAAAAAAATTATTGATTGTGGTTTAACTTTTGATGATGTTTTACTTTTACCGAGATATACTGATTTCACCCGTGATGATATTAGTTTAAAAACAAAACTAACAAAAAAAATTAGTCTTAAAATTCCTTTAATTTCCTCACCAATGGATACGGTGACAGAAAGTCAGTTAGCAATTGAGATAGGAAAATTAGGAGGTATAGGCATAGTTCATCGAAATTTAACAATTGAAAATCAAGTTAGAGAAGTAAAAAAGGTAATCGAGAAAAAAATATTGGTTGGTGCGGCAATTGGTTCAGGTTTTAATTATGAAAAAAGAGTTGAATTATTAGTTAAAGCTGGAGTTTCAATAATCGTCATTGATTCAGCTCATGGTTATTCAAAACCAGTAATTGAAGCACTTGAGTTTATGAAAAAAAATCACCCAAAAATTGAAGTTATTGCTGGAAACATTGCCACATCTCAAGCAGCAGAGATTTTAATTAAAAAAGGCGCTGATGGATTAAGAGTTGGTATGGGTCCAGGAGCAATTTGTACAACCAGAATTGTCTCTGGTATGGGCGTGCCTCAGGTTAGCGCGATTTTAGATGTTTATAAGGTGGCTAAAAAATATCAGGTGCCAATAATTGCTGATGGTGGAATAAGATATTCTGGGGATGTGGTAAAAGCAATTGCCTCTGGCGCTGATACAGTGATGATGGGAAGTGTTTTTGCCTCCTGTATTGAAGCACCAGGAAAGTTAATAAAACTGACAGCAAATCAAGTACCAGCTCGTTTTAAAAACATCTTGAAAAAAAATCAGAAATTTTATTTGTTTAAAGAGTATCGAGGAATGGGTTCTGAGGCAGCCATGAAGAAAGGAGCAAAAATTAAGTCAGAGTCAGAGTTTCATAATAAAAGTTATCGAGATAAAATATTGGTAGCTGAAGGAGTTGAGGGATTAGTCCCAGTTAAAGGAACAGTTAAAGAAATTATCAATCAATTTTTAGGCGGTTTAAAATCTGGTATGTATTATTTGGGAGTGAGAGATATTAGTCAATTAAAAACCAAGTCCAAGATGATTAAGATAACTCAGGCATCTTTAGTAGAGAGTCATCCTCATGATTTGTTTATTACTAATAGTGGTAAAAGTTATTTATGATAGTTATCATTGATTTTGGTTCCCAGACAACCCATTTAATCAGTCGAAGAGTTAATGATCTGGGTGTAAAAACAAAGATAGTTTTACCTAATAAAGCCATTGATAAAGTTAAGAAGATTAAACCGCAAGGAATTATTTTATCAGGAGGACCGTCTTCAGTTTACAAAAGCAATGCTTTGTTAGTTGATAAAGAGATTTTTAATTTAGGAATTCCGGTTTTAGGTATTTGTTATGGTTTAGAATTAATAGGTGAACTTTTAGGAGGAAAAGTTGCCAAAGGAAGAAAAAAAGAGTATGGAGCAACAACAATCTATCTTAATAAAAAAAATAAAGATCAGTGTTTACTTTTAAGAGGAATCAATCAAGATAAGTTTACTGTGTGGATGTCACATTTTGATCAAGTTGTTAAAGTGCCAAAGAATTTTTTAACTTATGGTTCAACGGAAACAGTCACCCATGCAATCATTGCCAATGAGATAAAAAAAATTTATGGAGTGATGTTTCATCCTGAGGTGGCTCATACTGAAAATGGATTAACAATCTTAAAGAACTTTATTTTCAATATTTGTCAGATAACAAGTAAATTAGAAAGAAAAACGGTTGAGGAAATTAAAAATTATCTTAAAGATAGAGTTTCTGGTAAAAAAGCCATCTGCGCCTTATCTGGTGGTATTGACTCTACATTGGCTGCTTATTTAACCTATCAGGTAATTGGAAAAAAATTAACTTGTCTTTATGTTGATTCAGGATTAATGAGAGAAGGAGAAACTGAGGAGATAAGAAATAATATTGAAAAAAAACTAAAACTACCCTTAAAAATAATTAATGGAAAAAAAGCTTTTCTTCAGGCTTTAAAAAAAGTATTTGATCCGGAGAAAAAAAGAAAAGTTATTGGCGAGACTTTTATTAGATTATTTGAAAAAGAGGCAAAAAAAATTGGCGTAAAAATTTTAGTCCAAGGAACAATTTATCCCGATGTAGTTGAGAGTAAAGGCACTAAACATTCACGAAAAATTAAAACTCATCATAATGTTGGAGGTTTGCCAAAAAAACATAGCTTTCAGATAGTTGAGCCTTTGAGATATTTATACAAAGATGAAGTAAGAAAGATTGCCTTTGATTTAGGTTTTCCCAAAGAAGTTATTAATCGTCATGTTTTTCCTGGGCCGGGATTGGCAATAAGAATTATTGGTCAGGTGACAGAGAAAAAGTTAAAGATTTTAAGGCAAGCAGATAAAATTGTTGTTGAGGAGATTAAAAAAGCAGGAATTTATGAGAAAGTTTGGATGGCGTTTGCAATTTTTACAGGAGTAAAAACAACCGGCGTGGTTGGTGATGAGAGAAAATATGGTGAAACCATTGCCGTAAGAATAATTGAGTCAAAAGAGGTCATGACGGCTGATTGGGTAAAAGTTCCTTATTTTGTCTTAGAAAATATTTCCCGAAGACTTACTACCGAAGTACCTTTAGTAGTAAGAGTGGTTTATGATATTACTTCTAAACCACCGGGAACAATGGAGTGGGAATAAAATTATTATTGACAAAAAAGATGAAATTTGTTTAAATCTAAATTTTAGAATGAAAGATAAAAAAAATAAAAAGTTAAATTTGAAATTTTTCCCCCAGGATATGGGGGGATTTTTTTATGGTAGATTTAACAATAGATTTAGCGGGTATTAGACTTAATAATCCAACTATTTTAGCTTCAGGAATATTAGGACTGGATGTTTTAACTTTAAAAAGAGTAGTTAAAAATGGAGCTGGAGCTGTTACTATTAAATCTTTAACTATTAAACCAAGAAAGGGTCATAATAGCCCGATTATTATAGAAGCCGGACAAGGTGTATTTATGAATGCAGTTGGTTATGCTAATAAGGGAATTGAGGAAGGAGTAAAAGAGTTTAGGAAATGGAATCAAGATGTGCCCTTAATTGGCAGTATTGTAGGTGAGACTGTGGACGAGTTTATTGAATTAACAGAAAGAATTCAAACAACTCCAATTAAAATTTTAGAGATAGTTTTATCTTGTCCTCATACTCCAGGTTATGGTTTAATGGCAGGACAAGGATCACCAAAAATGACAGAGAAAATAACAAAGGCAGTTAAAAAAAGAGTCAGCCTGCCTTTATCAGTAAAGCTTTCTCCCTCAATTCAAGGACTAGGAGAGGTAGCGAAAGCAGCTGAGGCGGCTGGAGCTGATATTATTAATATGGGTAATACGGTTGGTCCAGGAATGAGGATTGATATTAATCGAGGAAGACCAATTTTAGGATTTAAAATAGGTGGTTTAAGTGGTCCCGCAATTAAACCACTGACGATTCGAGCAGTATATGACATTTATAAATCAGTAAAGATTCCTATTGTTGCCACCGGTGGTATTTTAACAGGTAAAGATTTAATTGAAGCTTTTATGGTCGGAGCAACAGCGGTGGGAATTGGAACCGGCATTTATTATCGAGGAATAAATATTTTTAAAAAAATAACTAAGGAAGTAAGAGAATGGTTAAAAAAAAATAACTATAAAGATATTAAAAATTTAATCGGATTAGTTCACAGAGATGAATAATAAAAATAATTATAAAACTGTTAAAATTTTTAAAGTTATTAAAGAGGTACCTAAGGTAAAAATTTTTGTGTTAGAGACAAAATTAACAGCCTTACCCGGTCAGTATTTGATGGTTTGGGTACCTGGAGTTAATGAAAAACCTTTTGCAGTTGTTAACTCTTCACCATTAACTTTATTAATTAATAAAATTGGCCCAACCACCGAGATAATTCATCAATTAAAAAAAGGGGATAAGATAACTTATCGAGGTCCTTATGGAACTTCTTTTAAATTAAAAAACGGAAAGATTCTTTTAGTTGGAGGAGGTTATGGAGTGGCGCCTTTATATTTTTTAGCCAAAAAAGCTAAAGAAAATAAAAACGAGATTAAAGTGATTATTGGTGCGAAAACAAAAAAGGATCTTTGTTTAGTAAAAGATTTTAAAAAAATTACTTCGCAGGTGTTTGTTTCCACCGATGATGGTTCTTCTGGTTTTAAAGGTTATGCTAGTCAGTTAGCAAAAGAAATTTTGGAAAAGGAAGAGTTTGCGGGAGTTTACACATGTGGTCCGATATTAATGATGACTAGGGTGGTTCAACTAGCCAAAAAAAAAGATATTTTTTGTCAAGTATCGCTTGAGAGTTTTTTTAAGTGCGGAGGTTATGGATTGTGTGGTGAATGTTCTTTTAAAGGAAGACTTGTTTGCCGGGAAGGACCAGTTTTTGAGGGAAAAATACTGTTATAATTTTTTTCAAAAAAATAAATAATATGAAAAGACAATTAAAAGAAAAAATTATGATTGATCTTTTTAAAATTCAGGCAATTAAGTTTGGCAGTTTTAAGTTGAAATCAGGTCTAATGTCTCCTGTTTATATTGATCTTCGGGTTTTAATTAGCTATCCTCAAGTTTTAAAAAAAGTAGTTGTTTTTTATGAGGAGATTTTGAAAGAATTAAAGTTTGATCGATTAGTGGCTGTTCCATATACTGCCATTCCTATTGCGACAGCTATTTCTTTAAAAATTAATAAACCATTAATTTACACAAGAAAGGAGATTAAAGACTATGGTATTAAAAGACCGGTTGAGGGAGAGTGTAAAAAAGGTGAAAAGATGGTTTTAATTGATGATATGATTACTACTGGTGGATCAAAGTTAGAAGTAGTTAGTTTGTTAACTAATTTAGGACTAAAGGTTAATCAGGTAGTAGTTTTAATTGATAGGGAGCAAGGTGGAAAAGAGGAGTTAGAAAAAAACAAGATTAAGCTTTATTCAGCTTTTAGTTTAAAAGACTGGATTAAGTTTTTGTTTAAAAAAAGATTGATTAATCAAAATAAATATCAAGAGGTAATAAATTATTTAAAAACCAAATGAGTTTTTTTGAAAAATTAGAAAAAATTATTAAGAAAAATCAGTCATTAATCTGTGTTGGTTTAGATAGTGAGGTTGAAAAAATTGCCAATAACGATCAATTTAGTTTTAATAAAAGAATTATTAAAGCAACAAATCCATATGTTTGTTCATATAAGTTAAACACGGCTTTTTATGAGGCTATAGGATATAAGGGAATTTTAGCTTTAGAAAAGACCTGTCGCTTTATAAAGGCCCAACATCCTGAGATTCCGATTATTATTGATGCGAAAAGAGCTGATATTGCCAATACTAATATTGGTTATTTAAAGTTTGTTTTTGATTATCTAAATGCCGATGCCGTGACGGTTAATCCTTATTTGGGTGAAGAGTCATTAATGCCATTTTTAGAAAAAAAAGATAAGGGAATTATTATTTTATGCTGGACTTCTAATCCAGGAGCTAAAGAATTTCAAGATCTTAAATTGAAATTTAAAGTTAAAAACTATAATAAAGAACTACCATTATATCAATATGTTGCTTATCAGGTAGCAACAAAGTGGAATAAAAATAATAACTGTTTATTAGTTGTCGGAGCCACTTATCCAAAAGAGTTAAAAAAAATAAGAAAGATAGTTGGTGATAAGATGTGGATTTTAGTTCCTGGAGTTGGTAGTCAAGGTGGTGATATAAAACAAGTTTTAAAAGCAGGCTTAAATAGCAAAAGACAAGGTTTAATTATTAATGTTTCTCGATCAGTAATTTTTAGCGCTAATCCAGAAAAAGAAGTTAAACAATTAAAAGCAATTCTGTCATATCTATAACCGAGTCGGTTATATTACTTCTAACATTAAATAAAATGAACCTGTCAACTTCACTGGCGGGTTATGGCAGTAGCCTAAAGACATCTAAGTTTAAACAACAAAATTAAAACATAAGAGAACTAAATTCAAAAGCAGGTCCGTCCTCCTGGAACGTCTTTCCTCCTAAACCCTCCGAAACCGAGTCGGTTGTCTATACGGTTATCTATATCTATATAACAAAATGATATAATAGAAGATTATGAAAAACTTTAATAAAATTTTGGAAAATTATGCTAAAGTAATGGTCGATTTTGCCTTAGGTAAAGGAAAAGGAGTTAAAAAAGGTGAAGTAGTTTATTTAATGTATGATGTTGAAGCAAAACCTTTGGCTTTAGCAATTTTTAAAAGGATTTTAGAAAAAGGTGGTTATCCAATGGTTA
>DAIQPK010000026.1:0-8591 GCA_036787375.1 Patescibacteria group bacterium | reverse complement strand
GAGTCGGTTAGACTGGTGGCAGAAACTGGATTCAACTAATTCAATCATTATTTGTTATAATATAATTTAATCTATGCTAACTAATTATCTTAAAGATTTTGAAAATAAACTTAAAAAAGTAAATAATTTAAATCAACTAATTACTTTAAAAAACGAATACTTAGCTAAAAACGGCTTAATAAATCAACTTATTAAAAAAATTAAAGATTTACCTATTGAAAAAAAGAAAATTTTTGGAATAGAGATTAATCAATTAAAAAAAACTGTTGGAGAAAAAATTAATCAAAAAGAAATAACTTTAAATAAATCTAATGAATCTTTTATTGATCTAACTCTTCCTGGAAAATCTTATCCAAAAGGAAGTCTTCATCCGTTAACTTATACTATAGAAGAAATTGTTTCTATTTTTCAAAAAATAGGTTTTATTAGAGTTTCCTATCCGGAAATTGACTGGGAATATTTTGCTTTTGAATCTTTAAATATGCCTAAAGGACATCCAGCTAGAGATGATTTTGAGACCTTTTTTATCGATTTACCAGAAAATAAAATCTATGGTAAGGTTGTTTTAACTCCTCATACTTCTTCTGGACAAAATCGAGAAATGAGAAGAATAAAACCGCCAATTAGAATGATTAATATTTCAAAAACATATCGACCTAATTGGGACACCACTCATACTCCGATGTTTCATCAGTTTGAAGGTTTATGCATTGATAAAAATATTAATATTACCCATTTGATTGGAACAATTGATTTTTTTGTAAAAAATTTTTTTGATAAAAATAGAACAATTCGTTTAAGACCAGCCCACTTTCAATTTACTGAACCTTCATTTGAAATTGATGTTTCTTGTGGAATCTGTCAAGGAAAAGGGAAGATTAATAACAAAAAATGTCGCACTTGTAAATCAGGTTGGTTAGAGCTCGCTGGTGCTGGCATGATTCATCCTAATGTCTTGAAAACAGGAGGAGTTGATGTCAATACTTATTCTGGTTGGGCTTTTGGTTTTGGTCCTGAGCGTTGTATGATGATGAAAGAAAATTTAAATTTAGATGATATTAGAATTTTATACAATGGAGAAATTAGATTTTTAGAACAATTTTAACGATTATGAACATTAAAATTACTCATCAATGGCTTTTAGATTTTTTAGAAACTGATGCTACTCCTTATGAAATTCAAAAATATCTTTCTTTATCCGGACCCTCAATTGAAAGAATTGAGAAAATAGATAATGACTATATCTACGATATTGAAATTATTTCTAATCGAATTGATTATGCTTGTGTTTTTGGCATTGCCCAAGAAGCTTCCACTATCTTACCAATGTATAGAAAAAAAGCAACTTTAAAACTTAATCCTTTTGAAAAATATCAGTTTAATAAAATTAAAATAAATGAAGAAAAATATCAATTAAAAATAAAAATTAACGATAAGCTATGTTCTAGATTTACCGCCTTAATTTTTGATAATATTGAAATTAAACCTTCTCCTGAGTTTATTAAAAAAAGATTAACTTTAGCAGAGATTAAATCAATCAATAATGTCGTTGATATTTCAAATTACTTGATGTTAACCTTAGGTCAACCAGTTCATGTCTTTGACTATGATAAGATTAAAAATCAATTAATGATTTTAAGAGAATCAAAAAAAGGAGAAACAATTACTACTTTAGATGGAAAAACAACCGTTCTACCTGGTGGTGATATCGTTATTGAAGATGGCGAAGGAAGATTAATTGATCTTTGTGGAATTATGGGAGGATTAAACTCAGCCATTAGTGAAAACACTAATAAAGCTATCTTATTTGTCCAAAGTTATAATAAAGAAAAAATTAGAAGAACCACAATGTTAACCGGAGTAAGAACTGTCGCTGCTAGTTACTTTGAAAAGGGTCTAGATGAAGAAAGAGTTGAGTCTACTTTAGTCTATGGCGCTGAGTTATTAAAAACATTTGCTAATGCCCAACCAAAATCAAAAATTATTGATTTTTATAAAACTCACTATCAAAAGAAAACTGTTGAAACTACTTTTAAAAAAATTAATCAATTAATTGGTATAGATATCCCTAAAGAAAAAACAATAAGAATTCTTAATAATCTTGGTTTTCAAGTTAAAACTAATAATAATAAACTAATAATTTCTGTGCCCTCATATCGAAAATATGACATCTCAATTTCTGAAGATATAGTTGAAGAAATTGCTCGAGTTTACGGCTATAATAAACTAGCTGGGAGATTATCTCCTCCAGTTTATATCAAACAACCAGAAGAATATGAAAAACTTTATCAAATAACTTTAAAAATTAAATATTTTCTAAAACACTTAGGCTTAAATGAAGTTATTAACTACTCAATGATTTCTCAAAAATTAATAACTGAGTGGGCAACTGAGCTAAACTTAAAATTAGAAGATCATATAAAAATTAAAAATCCAATCTCAAAAGAAATTGAGTATATGAGATTGAGTCTTTTACCTTCCTTATATAAAAACTTAGTTGATAATACTGGAAAAAGGGAAATCTTGAAATTTTTTGAAATAGCAAAAGTATATTTTAAAAACAATCCTAAAAAAAACTCTCCTGCCGATGAAAAATATCGCTTAGCCATTGCCACTAATACTGATTTTTTTGACTTAAAAGGAATTTTAGAAGCATTATTTAAAGAACTAAATTTAAAACAAACTCCTCAATATAAAATTATTAATAAAAATAACTTTTATTTGGTAGAATTAGATATTGATTTTCTAATTAAAAATTATCAAAATTTACCTAAATATCAACCTATAAACCCTTATGCGGTAATTAAACTTGATAAAACTTTTGAGCTTTCAAAAAATTTAACCTATCAAAAAATTGAAAAAAGGGCATTCCAATCTAAATTATTAAAAAAAATTGAGTTAGTTTCTTTATACAAAAATAAAATAACCTTAAGATTTTATTTTTCTTCCTTAAATAAAAATCTTACTGAAGAAGAAGCAAAAAAAGAACTTGATCAAATTTAAGTGAGTCTGGGCAGACTCGAACTGCCAACCTACTCCTTAGAAGGGAGTTGCTCTATCCAATTAAGCTACAGACTCATTCTGAGCCTGGAGGGAGATTCGAACTCCCGACCCATTGTTTACAAAACAATTGCTCTGCCACTGAGCTATCCAGGCTATAAAGTTTTTTTTCATTTTAAAAGTGCCGGG
The DNA here is from genome assembly GCA_036787375.1 of Patescibacteria group bacterium. Taxonomy (GTDB): domain Bacteria; phylum Patescibacteriota; class Microgenomatia; order UBA1406; family GWC2-37-13; genus GWC2-37-13. The sequence continues at coordinate 5,402 of DAIQPK010000026.1, read as the reverse complement.
AGAGGGACTCGAACCCTCACGGTGTTGTCACCACAGGATTTTAAGTCCTGCTTGTCTGCCAATTCCAACATCCCGGCTACCCAAGTGACCCCGAGGGGATTCGAACCCCTGATTCTCTGGCTGAAAACCAGATGTCCTAGGCCGCTAGACGACGGGGCCAATAAAACCACAAAATAAACTGCTATTATTATAGCATAAAAATCAATATCTTTATTTTTTAGATAAAAATATTTTTTAACCTTCTAACTTCTTTTTTAAATTATCTAAAATCTCTTTAGCTGTTTCTTTACCTCCTAAACCAAAAGCCAATCCTCCGGCTAAAGCTATCATTGCCACAATGCCTGTAAAAAGAATTTTTATTAGATCTTGAGCTACTCCTAGTTGATTAAGAACAATTAAGATTGTAAAAAAGATTATTAAGCCTTTAGTAAACATGGCTAGGCTATTTATTGATTTGGCGGTCAATGTCTTTAAACTATGCTTAACTAAATCAGCGCTGAGATTGCTAGTTAAAAGACCAACAAAGGCAATGATAACGGCAATAATAACATTTGGCAGGTAAAGTAAAAATTGATTTAAAACAGTAATTGCTTGAGATAGTCCCCAGATCTCTAAAGCTGGAATCAAAAAAACAATCACCAGCATCCATTTTAAAATCTCAAATATAACATTTAGCCAGATATTTAACTGATTTTTGCCAAGAATTTTACTTTGATGAAATAAATGATCAATTTTTAAAAAATTAAAAATCGTTACTAAACTATGTTTTAAAATACTTCCTAAAATTAAACCAATTATTAAAATTAAAAGGCCGGCAAAAAAATTAGGTAAAAAACTACCAATATTTCTAAAAAAATTAGTTAAAGCAAAGTTAACTAGATCAATCATTTTTATCACCTCCTTTCATTTTTTATTGATCTAATTGATAAAACTTTATCTCTTGATTTAAAACTATAGAAATCACTCCTATTTTTAGTTTATAGTTTTTATACTTATTTTTCAATAAAAAAAAATTAGCCATATATTTAATTTGATCAATCTTTTTTTGATTGACTGCTTGATATGGATAACCTTTATTTATATTAGAGCGGGTTTTAACTTCAATAAAATAGATGGTTTTTTCTTTCTTGGCAATAATATCAATCTCTCCAAAACGATTGCGAAAGTTTTTTTTTAAAATTAAAAATTGATTTTTTTTAAGATAATCTAAAGCCTTTTGTTCTCCTAATAAACCTATCTTTTTAAAGTAAACTGACATTAATTTTTGGATTTATAAAGTTTTCTCTTTATATTTTGTTTAGATAAGTTTCTGATAAAATAAGCTTTTGATTTTCGATAAGTAGTTTTTTTTATTAAAACAATTTTTTCAATTAATGGAGAATTAAGAGGAAAAATTCTTTCAATAGCGACTCCAGATTTAGAAAGTTTTCTTACAGTTATTGTTTTTGTCTCTGGTCGATTACCTCTTATTTTTATTAAAATTCCTTTAAAAATCTGAACCCTATCTTTATCGCCTTCTTTAATTTTATAATGAATCGAAATTGTCTCACCAGCACGAATTTGTTGATTTTGATACTCAATAGAATTGGCCATAGATTTTATTATATCAGATTTTTTTAAAAAAATATTTTATTTAATAAAATTATTACTAATTTCTAAAACTCGATTATATTTAACGACATTTTCTTCATGAACGGGTTGACTAAAAGAAAAATAATCTGATTGTAAACCAATACTTAAATCAGCAATAAAAACCTCATCGGTTTCTTCCAAATCGCTAGAAAAAATATAACTGAAACTATTTTTTTTAATAAAATCTATTAAAGAAAAAATTTCCGTTAATGTTCCTATCTGAATAGGTTTTATTATTATAGTATTAGCAATTTTTTGTTTTAATATAAGATCAAGTTGAGATTTTTTTCCAGAAAAATAATTATCAATCGTTATATAAATTTCCTTATTATATAAATTAATTAACTCTTTCCAGTTCTCAATATCATTTATTGAAAAAACATCAATAATGACTATAGGCGAGTAGTTTTTTATTATTTTATCAATAATAAATTTATTATACTCACTATTTGTTAAGGATTGACTCCTGTCTTTAATTGAATAATGATTATTACTAAAAAAATCATCAGCACAAAAATCAATACCTAAAAAAAATTCTTGACCAAGTCTTTTATTAATCTTTAATGAAATATTTTTTATGGCTTCTAAAACATCTAAATTACTCTTAAATAAAAACTTATACTGATGACGAAGTAAATGATAAAACTGAACACCTAAATCATATGCATCAGGGTATGATAAAAGCGAAGATGGCATAATTTGAAACTGGCAAAAATCTAAATTTACTTGACCATGTTTGCCACCTTTTAAAAGGGTAAAAATAGGGGTAGGAATTTTTTGTAAATTAATTTTACTTTGATAATTATCATTGTATATTTTATTCAAATATTTATAAAGAGGCAACTCTAAAATTAAAGCGCCGGCCTTAGCAATCAAATAAGAAATAGTTGCAATTGTATTTATACCTAGTTTAGATTTGTTTGAGGTTCCATCAGCTCTATCTAACCAATTATCAATCTCAATTTGTTTTAATGGAGAAACATTAATTAATTTAGGACCAATTAAATTATTTATGTAATAAACTACTTTTTTTACTCCTCGACCAGAAAATCGAGTATCTTCATCAAAAAGTTGTTTATTTTGAAAAGGAAAATTTTCCTCATAACAAGGAATAGATACCTCAATTTGTCTTTCATCTGATAAGATTAGACGAGCAGAAATTGTCGGATAACCACGAGAATTAATAATCTCATTAGCAATAATTTTTTTTATGGTCTGACTCATAATCAACGATTATATAACTTTTTCTCAATATTAAAAATTAATTCTCTCGTTCGTTCAACTGCATCAGGAGAAACAGAAACACTAGTGATACCAGATTTAATTAAAGTTTCAATAATCTCAGGATAATCAGAAGCAGCCTGACCACAAATACTTGAGCTAACATGATATTTTTTACATAAAGAAATAATATATTCTAAAACTTTTACAACAAAAGAAATTTTTTCATTATAAAGATTAGCTACCTCAGAGTTGTCACGATCGACACCTAATATCAACATTGTTAAATCATTAGTACCAATTGAGATCCCGTCAACTCCTATTTTTAAAAACTCGTCTAAATTCAGAGCAACGAAAGGAGTTTCTACCATAATCCAAAGTTTAAATTCTGGATATAAAAAAAGGCCTGCGTTTTCAATAATTGACTTTATCTTAATTAATTCCCATGGTAAACGAACAAAAGGAATCATTAAATGAAGATTTCGATAACCTTTTCGCCAAACTCTTTTTATTGCCTCAAGTTCTAATTTAAATAGTTCAGGATCTGAGATATATCGATATGCTCCTCGGTAACCTAACATTGGATTCTCCTCTTTAGGCTCAAAATGTTTACCACCTAATAAATTACGATATTCATTAGTTTTAAAATCAGTTGTCCGATAGACAACTGGTCGTGGAGAAAAATTACTAGTAAATTTTAAAAGTCCTCGGGCTAATTTATTAATAAATAAATCTTGTTTTTTTTCTAAAATAAATTGTTTCGGATGAATACCAATTTCGGCAATCATAAATTCAGCTCGCAACAATCCTACACCATCAACATTCATTTTTGATACTCTATCAACCTCGCTGGGTTCCGCTAAATTAACATATACTTTAGTAGCAGTGACAACTTTTTTTACATTCTTATTAATAGTTATAGATTCATTAATTATTCTACCTAAAAAAATTTCTCCTGTATTACCATTTACAGTAATAACTTGTTCATTTTTTATTATCTTAGTAGCATGTTCAGCGCCGACAACTGCCGGAATACCTAATTCACGGGAAACAATCGCTGCATGAGATGTCCGTCCACCTTTTTCAGTTACTATCGCTACTGCTTTTTTCATCGCTGGCACATAATCAGGATTCGTCTGAGGAGCAACTAAGACATCGCCATGATGAATCTTATCAATCTCTCTTGGTGAGTGAATAATGATAGCTTTTCCAATACCAATTCCTGGTGAAGCTGGTGAACCAGTTAGAATAAGTTTATCTTTATTTTCTCCAAACTGATTTTTATCAACTTTAATATTTAAAGTAGTTACCGGTCTTGCCTGGGTAATATAAATTTTTTCATTCTCAATCGCCCACTCAATATCTTGAGGAAAGTAATAATGCTTTTCAATATCAGAAATTAATAGTGCTAATTCAATAATTTTTTGATCAGCCAATTTTTGATTTTTACCAGTTCTACCAATTTTAACTTCTTTATTTTTAAATCCAGCTCGAACTAATTTAACATTTTGATCTTTTATTTCTTTTTTTATTATAGAAAATGTTTTTTTATCAACTTCATAATGATCTGGAGTAACTGCCCCTTGAACAACATACTCTCCTAATCCATAAATCGCTTCAATAATAATTTTTGATTTATCATTATTTATAGGATCGATAGAAAAAGCTATTCCTGATAATTGAGAATTTATCATTTTTTGAACAACCACAGCTAAACGAACCTTTTTATGATCAAAACCTTGCTGATGTCGGTAATATATTGCTCTTTCATTAAAAAGAGAGGCAAAACATTCCTTTACTTTTTCTAATAAGTGATTTTCACCTTTTACATTTAAAAAGGTTTCTTGTTGGCCAGCAAAAGAAGCATTGGGCAAGTCTTCTGCTGTGGCTGATGAACGAACAGCAACAAATGGTGATAAATAAACTGTTTTTAACTTATTTATTGCATATTTTATTGATGAGAGTTTTTTATTTAAAAAATGTTCTTCTTTTGCTAAAAGATGTTCATAGTAATAACATATTTGTTTTATTAAATTATCAGGTAAATAAGCAGTTCTTATTAAATTTTTAATCTCTAAAGAGACTTGCTGAAGTTCATTAGGATTTTCATAATTTAAATCTTTAAAAAATTGATTAATTTTAAAATCCAGATTATTCTCTTTTATAAAATAAAAATAGGCATTAGCAGTAATAATAAACCCATAAGGAATTGGAAACTTTGCTGATGCCATCTCACCTAAATTTGCACCTTTACCACCAACTAAAGAAATATCATTCTTGTCAACTTCTTCAAACCAAACAATAAATTTTTTGTTCATAAATTTAATATAAAAAAAATTAAATAAAATGTCAAAACTAGTTGTATCTGTCGAATTCAATTAGAATTAGTTGAAATCGGTTAAAATTGATTGAATTTGGAGTATTATGATAAGTCATAGATGAACCTGTCAGGTTCACTGACGAAGGCAGGTCTGTCCTCAGCAAATTAATTTATAATTTTAAATTTTAAATTTATTTATGATTTATTTTTTAAGATTTATTTTAATTTA
>DAIQPK010000025.1:0-8760 GCA_036787375.1 Patescibacteria group bacterium | reverse complement strand
TGTTTTCTCTTGACTTTTGAAAATTTTTAGGTGTATAATATAAGTTAGATCCTCTAAATGGGGAAGAATTCTCCCTCAAAAAAGGGAGAGAAGAACTTTTTCTCTACGCAATCAAACTTAAGGGTAATCCCGATTTTAATCGGGAAACAAGGTATTTTTAGGTTAATCGAGGTTAATCTAAGGTGCCAACCCCTTTCTTTTTGAGGGAAAAAGACTGGAATACCCCATTGAAGAGGATCTTTAGATTTCTTCAAAATAAAAATTAAAGATGGCTTGCAATTTTTTTAAACCCAGAACCCATGATGATTTAAAAAATTAATTTAAAAAGTTAATTCTTATTTTATAAATTTATATTTTTATTATGGTAGCAAGAAAAAAAACTACTAATCTTTTTCAAACCCAGTTATCAGATCAGTTAAACAATCAAACAATTGATGTCTCTTCTTTAATTGAAAAAGTCGAAGAAAAGCCAATTGTTCCTTTGGAAGAAGAAGAAAAAGAAATAGTTATGGTTGAACAACAAAAAGAAACTGAAGAAATTCCTTTAGAGGAAAAATTGAAAGAAGATCTAAAGATTAGTTACCCAACTTCAGGAATTTTAGATATAACTTATAATGGTTATGGATTTTTAAGAAAGGATTACACTATCAATCCAGAAGTTGATATCTATGTTTCTGCTTCTCAAATTAGAAGATTTTGGTTGCGACGAGGTGATGAGGTTGAAGGATTAGCTCGTCCTCCTAAAGAAGGAGAAAGATTTCATTCTTTGCTTTTGATAAAAAAAATAAATGAAATAGAGATGAATGAAGAACAAAGCGCTAAAAGAAAGTCTTTTGATCAGCTAACGTCTCTTCATCCTAATCGTCAGATTAAATTAGAGACAAGTTCTGAAGTGCTGTCAACAAGAATAATTGATTTAATCTCACCAATTGGTTTTGGTCAGCGAGCGTTAATTGTCTCTCAACCTAAAGCAGGTAAAACTACTTTTTTAAAAGATATTGCTCAAGCAATTGCCAAAAACTATCCTGAGGTTTTTTTAATGGCAATTTTAATTGGTGAGCGACCGGAGGAGGTAACCGAGATTAAAAGATTTATTAAAGGAGAGGTGGCAGCTTCAAATTTTGACGAATCACCCCGGCATCAGGTCAGAGTGGCTAATTTAGCTTTAGAAAGAGCTAAAAGATTAGTTGAGACAGGAAAAGATGTGGTAATCTTATTAGATTCAATTACGAGATTGGCACGAGCTTTAAATTTATCTGTTGTTGGGACAGGAAGGAGTTTGTCTGGCGGGTTTGACCCATCAGCTTTGTATCCAGCAAAAAAGTTTTTAGGAGCAGCTCGCAATTGTGAAGAAGGAGGTAGTTTAACAATTATTGGAACAGCTTTGGTTGGGACAGAGTCGCGAATGGATGATTTAATTTATGAAGAGTTAAAAGGAACTGGCAATATGGAGATTCATTTAGACAGAGGTTTTGCCGATAAAAGAGTTTATCCGGCAGTTGATGTTGAGAAATCAGGTACTCGTCATGAAGAGCTTTTATATGATAAAGAAACCTTACCTAAAATTCATACTTTAAGAAGAATGCTTAGTTTATTGCAAGGAGAAGAAAGACTAACTCGTTTAATTACTAAGCTTTCAGAAACAAAAAATAATAAAGAGTTTTTAGATTCTTTGAACAAAGGATAACTTTATTTTGATATTTTTTGATATTTTTTAATAGTATTTTGATATAGATAAAAGGAAACTTCGTTTTTTTTGCCACTTCTACAACCGACTCGGTTATCCTAACTTTGGCATCAAAAAGAGAACGTGATGACAATATGAAAATATATAGATAAGAAAATTTTAAAGAAAATGGTAAAAATGTTAACTATAAAAAACAGTTAAATCAGTAATTAGTTGAATTAGTAATCAGTTAAATCAGTCAAAGTCGGTTGAAATCAGTTTTAATCAATTAAAAACAATTAAAAACAATAGGTAAACCTATCAGGTTCCTTCTATAAAGTAGATCGATCTGTCCTTCCAGAAAGTACATCCTCCTTTTAGATTTAATTCTTCTTGACAATTACTTTTATATACTATATAGTAGTATATAGTATATTTTAAAAATTAGTTAAAAATATGGAAGATTTAGATAAAAGAGTTAACCGGATTATTGGTCAATTAAGAGGAGTTCAGAAAATGGTCAAAGAAAAAAGAGAGTGTTATGAGATTTTACAACAAATAACAGCTATTAAAAAAGCAATTGATAGTCTTTCAAAAGAGATTGTTTTAAATGATATTTGTCGAATGATACCAAAGCAAGACTCTGTTAAAATAGAAAAGATGTTAGAAAGAGCGATTAATTTATAAATTAAAATTATAACTATCAAATCACAAATAAATTCTAAATTTTTAAGTACTAAATAATAAACGATTTAGAATTTGGATATTAGAATTTATTTGGAGATTGGAATTTAGGATTTGGAACTTTTAAATCTATGATAGAAAATATTGTTATTATTGGTGGTGGTCCAGCGGGTCTTTCTTCAGCCTTATACCTATCTCGGGCAGGTTTAAAACCATTATTATTTGCTGGTAGTCCTCCAGGTGGACAGTTAATGTTGACGACTGAAGTAGAAAACTTTCCTGGTTTCTCTTCAATTTTAGGACCGGAATTAATAGTTAGAATTCGTGATCAAGCAGTTAAATTTGGAGCCAGATTAATCGATGAAAACGTCGTAAAGGTTAATTTCTCTCAAAAACCTTTTTTTATTGAGACTAATCATAGTCAATATAAATCAGTTGAATCAAAAATAGTTTTAGTTGCTACTGGCGCAAAAGCTTTATGGCTTAATTTACCATCAGAGCAGCGGCTTCGGGGCAAAGGAGTGTCAGCTTGTGCAACCTGTGATGGATTTTTTTTTAAAGATAAGATTGTCGCTGTTGTTGGTGGAGGAGATACAGCTTGTGAGGAGGCTTTAACTTTAACTAAATTTGCTAAGAAAGTTTATTTAATTCATAGGCGTAATCAATTAAGAGCTTCAAAAATTATGCAAGAGAGAGTTTTTAAAAATGAAAAAATTAAGATTATTTGGAACTCGACAGTTGAGGAAGTTTTAGGAGAAAATAAAGTTGAGGGCATCCGGTTGAAATCAGTTGAAATCGGTCAAGGTCATTTAGAATCAGTTAAAATCGATGCTAATCTTCAACTAACTTCAACTGATCAGATATTAAAAATAGACGGATTATTTGTTGCTATTGGCCATAAACCTGATACTGATATTTTTAAAGGTCAGATAGAGCTTGATGAAAAGGGTTATGTAATTACTGTAGAAAGAGCGGCGTTTGAAAAGTTGAAATTTAAAAGCTCGAATTTAAAGATTAATGAATATCGAACTGCCACTTCAGTTAAAGGAGTATTTGCAGCTGGGGATTGTGTTGATCATCTATACCGTCAAGCAATTACTGCTTCTGGTATGGGAGTAATGGCAGCTTTAGAAATAGAGAGGTGGCTAGGAAAGTTATAACTATTATTATAAATTTTTATTATAACTTACTATGGATAATAGTCCAGGAAAAAAAATGCTTGAGTCAGCCCAAGCATTAATCAAAAAAACCGCGGAAAAAATGAATTTAGATCGGCAGACAGTAAAACAGATAATTGAAGCGGAGTTTTTTCATGAGTTTTCTTTAATCATTAAGATGGATAATGGCCAAAAACAGGTTTTTAAGGGTTGGCGAGTTCAGCATAATAGTGCCTTAGGTCCTTATAAAGGCGGAATTAGATTTCATCAAGAGACTGTTGGTGAGGAGGTGCAGGCTTTGGCGACTTTAATGTCAATTAAGTGTGCAGTAGCTGGACTGCCTTATGGAGGAGGAAAAGGAGCAGTGGCTGTTGATCCAAAAAAGTTATCTAAACAAGAGTTGGAAAGGCTTTCTCGTGAGTTTGTTAAAAAAATTCATCAGTTTATTGGTCAAGACATTGATATTCCGGCCCCAGATGTTAATACTAATTCACAGATTATGGCCTGGATGCTTGATGAATACCAGAAAATTAAAGGTTATAAAAGCCTAGCTACTTTTACGGGAAAACCAGTTGAGATGGGTGGAAGTTTAGGAAGAATTGAGGCAACGGGAAGAGGAGGACTTTTTGTTTTGCAAGCTTTATTGACTAAGTTAGAAGATTTCGAAACAAATTTTTTTGAATCACGAGGGATCATTACACCCCTAAAACGCAAAAAAATTGTTTCTTCATCTTCCAAATTAAAAATAGCAGTTCAAGGATTTGGAAATGTCGGTTATTATTTTGCCAAACTTGTTTATGAGGCAGGTTTTAAAATTGTCGCTATTTCTGATTCTAAGGGAGGAGTATATGATGAATCTGGTATTGACCCAGTTAAGTTAATGGATTATAAGAAAAAGACTGGTTCGGTTAAGGATTTTTCTGGCAAAAATATCACCAACGAGCAACTTTTACAATTAGAAGTTGATTTATTAGTACCAGCAGCTTTGGAGAATGTGATTAATGAAAAAAATGCTAGTAATATTAAAGCAAAGATTATTTTAGAGCTGGCTAATGGACCGATAACTGATGAAGGATTTAAGATTTTAAAAGAAAAAAATATCATAATTGTTCCTGATGTCTTAGCTAATTCAGGTGGAGTGATTGTTTCTTATCTTGAGTGGGTGCAAGGAAAACAAGGTTATTGGTGGAGCGAAGAGGAAGTTAATAAAAGATTAAAAGAGATGATGGAAAGGGCTTTTGAAAAAATCTGGAGAAAATCTAAAGAAAAAAACCTTTCTTTAAAAGAAGCTGCTTTTGAGGTGGCTTTGGAGCGAATTGTCAAGGCTATGGTATAATTTAGTTAATGGATGATCTAAAAGAATTTTTAAGATTTTTTCGGGAATATCTAATAACAAAATTAGTTTATTTTGGTAAGAGTTTTGAAAATATTAAAGATTATTTAGTGGCAATACTAATTATTAAAAGAGGAAAGTATTCATCATCTTTTTTGAACATCTCGTTTTTTTTAATTGTGGTTTCTGTTTTTATTGGTGGACCAATAATTGCTGAAAACTCTCCATTTAATAATCTTTCACAGACGGAAGATTATCAAGAGATAGTTCTTTCTTATAATCCCTATGAAGGCAATTTATCAACAGTTATTTCTGTTAAAACAAGATATGAGATAGAGGATTATATAGTTAGAGGAGGTGATACTTTGGAATTAATTGCTAAACGTTTTAATGTTTCAATTGAAACGATTAAATGGGCTAATAATTTAAAAATAGATACCATAAAACCAGGTCAGATACTAAAAATTCCGCCAGTTTCTGGTGTAGCGCACAAAGTCACTCCTGGTGAGACGGTTTATTCAATCGCAAAAAAGTATGGAGTTAATGCCCAGAATATTGTTAATTATATCTGGAATGACTTTGTTGATCAAGAGACTTTTGCCTTAAGATCAGGTCAGATTTTATTTGTTCCGGGAGGAACAATAAAACCACTAGGCGCTTCTTCGTCAGGATCTCAAGTAGCTCCTCAAGTATTTGCTGGAGCTAAGGGAAGCTCCAATTTTATATGGCCAACCAGTGGGATTATTACTCAGCATCCAGTAGGTTATCATATGGCTTTGGATATTGCTAATAGTTCTGGGACGGTGGTGGTGGCTGCTGATTCAGGAACAGTGATTTATGCTGGTTGTGTTGGTTGGGGTTATGGTTGCCATATAATTATTGATCATGGAAATGGCTATCAGACTTTGTATGCTCATTTATCAAAATATAATGTTGAGGTAGGAAATGCAATTAATCAAGGAATTCAAATTGGTTTGATGGGGTCAACCGGAAGATCAACAGGGTCTCATTTACATTTTGAAATTCGTTCAGGCGGTCAGCTTTTAAATCCTTTAAGCTTCCTAAAATAGCTAAAATAATAAAACAGTAAAACAGTAAAACAGGACTGTCTTTAATTAAAGACAGTCTTCGTAATAAGATAGTCTTTTTATAAAAAATGTTAACTATAGTCTACAGACAAAATTGAAGACTTATGTTTTAATTATTTTTAATTATAAGTTTATTAAAAATTATGCCACCAAAAAATTCTTTAAAAAAATATCAAAATAATAGTTTTTATCATATTTATAATCGAGGAGTAAACAAAACTGAGATATTTAAAGAAAAAGAAGACTATAAGGTGTTTTTAAATTATTTAAAAAGTTATTTACTTCCAAAAGAAATAAGTATTCAGGAGATTAAAAAGTTGGATATTGATGAAAGAATAAAAGCAACATTAATTAATGATATTTGTCAAAAAAATAATTTTTTTAATAAGATCAAAATTTATTGTTTTGTGTTAATGAAAAATCATTTTCACTTTTTAATTTGGCAGAAGGATCAACGAGATATTGCTGATTTTATGAGAAGTTTATTTACTCGTTATACAAAATATTTTCATTTAAAATATGGTTGGGTTGGGCCTCTTTTTCAAAGTCGATATAAAGGAATATTAATTGATAAAGAAGATTATTTTTTACACTTGAGTAGATATATACACACTAATCCAAAAGAGATTTTAAATAATCAACTATTAGAAGATTATCCTTGGTCAAGTTATCCGGCATATTTAGGAAAGGTTAATTATCTATGGTTAGAAAAAGATTTGATTTTATCTTATTTTAAAAATATTAAAGGATACGAGTTTAATTCATATCAGGGATTTGTTGAAGGATGTAAAGATAACTTTTTAAATAATTATTGGGAACATCTTTAATTGAAGACTGTCTTCATTTGAAGAAGACAGTCTTCATAAATTACTATAAGTTAATTTTTGGTTCAAGCTCGGTGGTGGGTTTTTCGGGGAGATTGAGATTGTTACTTGTGGTTGTCTCTTTTTCAATATCAGCCAACTTCTTTTTGAACTGGTCAAGTTCATTATTAGCCTTTTTCCAGTCGTCAGATTGTTTTTTCTTATCTAAAAGTTTTAAGACATTTTCCATTGATTGAGTGGCTTTATCGTACTCGTTATTTTGATAATATCCCCAAGCTAAGTTGTAATAAGCATTAACCCAATCAGGTTTTAAAAGAACTGTTTGTTGGAATAAATTAATGGCATCAGGATATTTTTGTAAAAGGTAGTATAATCCACCTAAATTTAATCGATAGTTAGGATTGTTTGGGTCTAAGCTAATTGCTCTTTGATAAAAAGAGATTGCCCAAACATCACTTTGTTGAACAATAGCAATTAAGTTTCTGTAAATATCAGCTAATAAATGATAATAATCCGCTCGGTTTGGATTTAAACGAATTAACTCTTTTCCTTCAGAAATTGACGCTTGAATAGATTGAAAGATTTTTTGTCGGTCTTCTTCGCTAATCTTTTCAACTTTTTTAACGTTTGTTAAATAATTTAGATAAGATAAGGCATAGTTGATATTAAATTGAGAAAAGTTTAAAATATATCTTTCTTCATAAGGATTAATTAACCGAGCTTTTTTTAAATTATCATAAGTGGTAACTGGGTTATTTTTTAAGTTCTCTTCAAGGGCTCTTTTAAAATAAATCTCTCCCACATAGTTATTAACTACAAGATAGATTCCTCCAATAATTAAAATAATTACTATCGTGAAGATTACCATTAAAAAATTGGGAATAGTTTCTAAGTGAATTTCTTTTTTAGTTTTTTTATCTTCTGAGATTAGACTAATAAAGGTGAAAAAATAAAACCAAACTAGCAAAGAAGGAGGAAAAAGAACTAAAAAAATTAGCAAATAACCTCCAACAAGGATTTGGATTAAGTCTTTACTATGAAAAATTTTTTTTATTAAAAGATATAAAAGGGTAAAAAAAGTAATCGCGCCAATAAGTCCAGTCTCAGTAATCAGATGAAAAAGAGCTGATCGAGAATAATTAAAAGAGAAAAAAGTCCAAAGTGGTGATTGATTATAGGCAATATTTTTTACTAAAGGAAAAATATTAATAAAATTACCTATTCCAAAACCAAAGATAGCTGACTTTAGGTTTTTAAAAGTCTCCAAAACTGCATACCAGGAAAGATAAAAAGGCGGTAAGACAACGAGTTGGTTTTTTATTGTCGTGTAAACTGCTATTCCAAGACCAACAAAATTGACGGTCGTAGTAAAAATATTAAAAATAAAAGAGATTAGATTTTGAGTTTTTTTAAAACTAATAAGATTAAAAATTAAAAAAAAACCTAAAAGAAAGATTAAATTTAAATAGTCACCAGCAGGAGTAAAGAATTGATGTTTTAAAAAAGCTAATTGAGAAGGCAGATTAATTTTTTCAAAAGGTTTAAAATAATAAATAATTGTTAGGCCTCCTAAAATTAAAGAGGCGATTTTTTGAATAACAAAAACTATTTTTAATTTAACCTCTTTTTTACGAGACAAAATAAAATAATAAAAAAGAAAAACAATGAATAAACCTAAGCCAAAGTTAATCTCGGTTAAGGCTTTTATCTTGTTATTGCTACTGATAATTACAGAAACAATTAGTCCTAAAATAAAGATAATTAAAGAAAAATCAAATTTTTTTTCCGAGAGGGTGATTTTTTTGCTAAAGATTAAGTTAATAATCTCAAGAATAAGAATGACTAAAACCGTTAAGGTTAAAAGATAAAGTTTGTTGGTTAAGTAATATTCAGTAGTAATTGGTAAAAAAAATAAGGGGATTAAAAATAATAATCCGTAGAAAAAGAGATTAGTGAGTTTTTGAAAAAAATTAGTCATAGTTAAAAATTATATAAAACTTTTAATCTT
>DAIQPK010000024.1:0-8900 GCA_036787375.1 Patescibacteria group bacterium | reverse complement strand
TGACTAAAATGGTATAAGTGTTAAATATAGTCAACAGTTAAATCAGTAATCAGTTAAACCAGTTATAATCAGTTAAATCAGTTGAAATTAGTAGGTAAACCTGGTAGATTCACTAAGATACTTAATTTTTAATTCTACCATATACCAGAATATATATAATTCGGTACATGATTTAATTTCTAATTTCTAATCAATTTTTAATTTTTAATTTTATTTGTGATTTGGTATTTAGGATTTAGGATTTATTTTTAATGTTAGTAGCTTGATGTTTGATGTTAGATGTCCTTTACTCAACCACCCTAACTGCAAAAACTAACAACCGTTTTAATGTTGTTCCCGGTGGCCAACAAGTCTGTAAAGTTAAAAACTCTCGATTAGTTTTTCTCGTTAAATAATGGACTTCTTCCGGATCAACTACTTCTTTACCAATTACCCGATAAACATAGCGATGGCCTTTATAAAAAAGATTGACCTCGTCGCCTTTTTCTAATTTATATAATAAATAAAAAATGGCATTATAAACACTGACGTTCCAAAAATAATCAGTTGAATGAGCAAAAAGAAAGATATGTCCTCCTTCGCCAGGAAATGCTGTCCCTTGAGCATGGGCAATTCCTCGATTTAAAACATCTAGATATATTTTTTCATCTGAAGGATCAGTATTAGCAATAATTCTTGAATTAGCAGCAATTTTAGGAACAACTAAACTAAAGTTTGAATCAACTGGCTTTAAAATTTCCACCTGATTAAAATTTAATGTCTTGGCTAATAACCCTTTTTCTATCTTTAGTGGCTTTAAATATTTTTCTTTCTCATGAACAACGTACTGTTTTTTCAATAATGTATTATTAACAAAGTATTTTATCTCCTCTTTTAATGGCGGATAAATTGTTTTTAAAATCATAAAAATTGACGACAGTAAAATAAAATTACCAATTGTTCTTAAGATTAAAACCCGAAAATACTCGCTTGAGGTAATTTTATCAATATGATGGCGAATAAGATGTTTTTTAGCAAGTTTTGTCGTATTTTTCATTGTGCCCCTGAGCGGAATCGAACCACTATCTTGCCCTTAGGACGGGCCTGCTCTATCCATTAAGCTACAGGGGCTTGCTTAAGAAAATAACTGTTATAACAATTATAAATATTATAACAACTATACAGTTATAATGCTATTTTTGGCTACTGCGATAGTTAATTCTTTTTTTAAAAAGATTTTCCCGAAAACCACCTTCTTTAACAAATTTCTCCTCTAACCAACGAAGCTTTTGATCTAAAAGTTGATTGGTTTGATTAATTAAACAAATCATCGCATTAGCAGCTATCTCTGGATTATTAATATAACCTTTATAACAGTTATAACTATTATAACGATAATAAACCAATCGCCGAACCGCTTTCGCTTCATTTGAGTCTTTTAACCAAAGTTTAAAACCTCGCTGTCGTAAATAATCTAAATAATCATTAAGCAACTCCTCTAAAGAACCTCTGGCAACACCTATTAATTTAATCCTTCCTTCAATACTTTTTTGCAAATAACCTTCAGCAATATTTTGTTTTCCTGAACGAGCCGATTGAATCATCTGATCTCGAAGACGAATGTTTTCTTTTCCTAAAAGATATCGATGACAAAAAACAACGGTAAAATCATAGATGATCTCTGATTGTTTAAAAAACGGAAGACTTTTATAACCACCAGATGTTATAATCATTATAAAAATTATAAAAATTATAATATAGTCTATGTTCATTGTCATTGAAGGTATCGATGGTGCAGGTTGTGAAACTCAAGGAAAAAATCTTTTAAAATTATTAAAAGAAAAAGATCATTCAGTCTCGCTTATCAAATATCCTAACTATGAAAAAAACATCGGTAAAATCATTCGTGATTTTTTATATAAAAATAAATCCTTAACTGCTAATCAACAGTTTCTTCTTTACACTACTCAATTTATTCTTGACAAACAGTTTATTCAAGAAAAAAGAAAAAACCAAATCTTAATTGCTGATCGCTACTTTACCACCACTTTATGCTATCAAACATTAGAAGGATTTAATGAAAAATTTGCTTTAGAATACGCTAAATATTTTGAGATTGAAAAACCTGACTTAATCTTTTATTTAGATGTTAGTCCTGAGACTGCTATCAAGCGAAAATATGAAGAAAATAAAGAAAAAAATCGCCGGGAAAAAGACTTCCAATTTATCAGAAAAACCTATCAAAAATATCAAGATTTAATCAAAAGACAGGTTTGGACTAAATGGATAAAGATTAATGGCGAGCAAGAAATAGAAAAAATCACTAACGAAATTGCTAAATTCATCTTATAATTGTTATAATTTTTATAATATGATTGAAAAAACTTTAATTATCATTAAACCAGATGCTGTCAAAAGGGGTTTAATTGGTAAAATCATTGAGACTTTTGAAAATGTTGGTTTAAAACTCATGGCAGCCAAAATGTTAAAACCAGATAAAGATGTGATTAAAAATCACTATCCTGGTACTTCTCAATGGTTGAAAGAAATGGGAGAAAAAACCTTGGCTTCTTTTAAACAATCAAATGTTGATATCAAAGAAAAAATGGCTACTGATGATCCAGAAAAACTTGGGGCTTTTGTTTATGAAAGATTAATAAAATACTGGCAAGAAGGACCTATAGTCGTTATGGTCTGGCAAGGACATGAAGTAGTTCAAATTGCTCGTAAACTACGTGGTCATACTATACCTCTAATAGCTCAAACTGGCACACTTCATTCTCAATACTCATTTGACTCTTCTTTTTTATCATCAAGTTTAGACAGAGTTGTTAAAACCTTTATTCATGCTTCAGGATCAGTTGATGAGGCAGAAAGAGAGATTAAATACTGGTTTCCAGAAATTAAAGAGTTTAAAAATTACGAGCGAGAAGTTGATGGGTTATATTTAGTATAACCTTTATAAAAATTTATAATCGTTATAATATTTATAAATAAAAAAATGACTAAACAAAGAGCTCTAATTATCATCAAACCCGATGGCGTCCAACGGGGATTAATCGGAAAAATTGTCTCCCGATTTGAGCAAGTAGGATTAAAAATTATTGGTTTAAAATTTGGTTGGGTTGATAAAGAAAAAATTATTACCCATTATCCAGAAACCGAGACTTGGTTTAAAAAAGTTGGTGAAAGAACTTTAACTAACTATGCTAAAAAGGGACTTGATGCAAAAAAAGTTTTTGGTAGCAATAATCCAATTTTAATTGGAAAAACAGTTAAAAAATGGCTGATTGATTATTTACAAGAATCACCAATTTTTTTAATGGTTTTAGAAGGATATGAGTGTATTGAAATCGTCCGTAAACTTTGCGGTAACACAATACCAGTTTTAGCAGCTCCAGGAACAATAAGAGGTGATTTTTCTCATGATACCATTGATTTAGCTAATGAACAAAATCGGCCCTTAAGAAATATCATTCATGCTTCAGACACAATTGAAGATGGTGAAAAAGAAATTAATCTCTGGTTTGAAGAAAATGAACTTTTTGATTATCAAAGGGCTGATGAAAAGTTTATGTACTCTCTTTAAGTTTTTAACTTTTCCTGACAATAAAAATAAACTCTGTTTAAAAACTCATTTTCAGGAAAAACCAGCAAAGCTTTTTTTTCTAAGAAATCTAAACAATCCTTATAATTTTCTTCTTTTATCAAAATCTTTACATAGTTTTCATAAGCTAAATAATAATGACCATTCTCTATTGATCTTAAATACATTTTTTTTGCTCTTTTTAAATCTCCTTTTAATTCATAAATTACTCCTAAGTTATTCCAGTTTGTCCACCAATAAGGGGCTAATTTAATTGAGTTTTCAAAATGTTTTTTTGCTTCCTTTCTTTTTCCTGATCTAAATAACTCGACTCCATAATTATTTTCTAAATCAAAGCTTGTTTGATACTTAATATCATGCTTGTATAAAGTTAATCCATCACGCCAGTTAAAAATTCGTATTATTGTTCTTAAAGAAAAAAGGATAATAACTACAATAAAAATAACCCTTAATTTTTCCGTTTTAATTTTAAGATTATTTACAAGTAAACCAATCATTCCTAAAAAACCAACTAACATCAAATATGCCCAACGATCACTAACTGTCAAATCTAAAGGAAAAAACTGAAGATGAAAACCTAAAGTAATAAAAAACCAAAAACTAAAAAACCACCAAATTAACCGATCTTTTTTAATAACAAAAAAACTTAAAAACAACCAGAAAATCAACATCAAAAAAATTAACAACAAAGGCAAATAAAAATCAGAGAAATTAATTGTTTTAACCATCCAGTGCTGACTAATTAATAAAGTTTTTGGAAAAAAAATTGTTTTTAAATAAAAGAAAATAATCTTAGGCATAGTTATTAATCTTTCAAAAAAATTAACCCTGGCAATTGGAGCTAAGTTATTTTTGATAAGACCTATTTGAGCAATACCAAATCTTAAAAATAAATAGATTAAAAATGGAACTAATATAGTAACAAACAAATTAAAATTGTATCTCTTTTTTAATAAACCATAAAAAGCAGTTAAAATTAAAAATAATCCGCCTGTTTCTTTTGAAAGCATTGATAGTAAAAGAAAAATCATTATTAGAAAAATTCTTAGTCGATTATTTTTTAAATATAAATAAAAAGCTAACAATCCAAAAATCATAAATAAAACTTCCTGTAAACTAGCACTGTAAACAACTGTCTCTACATTAATCGGATGAACTAAGAAAATTAAGGCTAAAAAAAAGGCTAAAAACTCATTAAAAAAATAACAAAAAATCAAAAAAACTAATACTGCATTAAAAATATGTAGGGTTAATTGAAAAAAGTGAAAAAAAGAAGCGTTATCACCCGATATTTGATAAAGTAAAGTATAAAATACAGGCATTAATGGTTTATAATACATCCCTTCTAAACGACCAGCACCCCCTGAATTAAAGGTGCTTTGAGAAAAAAATAAGGAATACTGTTAAAAGAACGGATCATCTGATTATTTAAAATCTGCTCCTCATCATCCCAAACAAAACCGTTAAAAACACTAAAAAAATAAATAAAATAACCTAACAAGATGATTAAAATAATTAATTCTCTTTTAAACTTTTTCATTTAAAATTTTGGTTATTAATTTCTCTATTTTTCTTTGAAAATCTTTTAAATCTTTATTATTAGTTAAAACATAATCACAGTAAGCCAGACATTTGCCCACTTGCTGGCCTAAACTTTCTTCTCCTAATCCTAAATCACGTCTGTCAACTTTAAGAAAATCAGACCAGGTTCTTGGATCCCAAGATTTACCTCGTTTTAATAATCTTTTAAATCTTAACGTCCGTTTTGATTTAATTCCAATTAAGACAAAATCTTTTTCTTTTTTTAAAATCTCAACCTCACCTGGATTTCTTATTCCCTCAATAATATAATTTTTATTACTTAAACCTTGATCTTTAATTTTTTCTAAGGCTTTCTTTGCTAAAACTCCTTTTCCTTCTTTTTTCCTTAACTCATCTCCGATATCTTGAAGGATTTTTCTGGTAAACTCTTTTATTCCTCTTTTTTTTAACTCATCATGAACTATTGAAGACAAAGAAAAAGAAAAAAATCCAAATTTTTTAACTAAGTATTTAACTAAAACTCCTTTACCAGAAGCGATCTGACCAACCACACCAATAATCATTTAACCATTATACCATTTTTGCCACCAGTATAACCGAGTCGGTTATACTAACTTTGGCATGAATTATAGATTGACATAACAATCTAAAAATATATAAGAAATAAAATATTGAGTAAAATAGTGAAGATGTTAAATATAACCAACGATATTAGTCGGGGATGCCAGACTTGAACTGGCGACCTTACGCACCCCATGCGTACGTTCTAGCCATCTGAACTAATCCCCGTCAATGTAACTATTATAACATTATTCAGGACATTCCTGAAATCAAGAACGTCCTGAATAAAAACTACTTTGTCAGTTTAGAAAACCGAGTCGGAATTGCCATTCGGCAACCGACTCGGTTTTCTTTTATATTTCATGTTTTACGCTTCAAATCTCATTTTTTTACTGATTTAACGATTCAACTGGTCTTAACTAATCTTAAATGGTTCCATATTTTTGTCTTTGCACATTAATCTAGTCTTAAAATCTTAAGGTCTTAATTATTAATTAAATAATTTATATCCCTTCCAACATCTCTCTAATTTTCTTTGGGTATTTTTTGGAGTATAATAAGAGTTTTTTTATCTGACGATAAATTATCGCTACATCATTTATCTTTGTTTTATAGTTTTTTTTGATGGCAACGCAATAAATTTTTCGAGGAATCTGATTGTATATTCCTGTCTTATTTAAAACCGTTTTCAAAGAAAGATAAGATGGATAATAGATAATTGAGACAACTTCTTCAGGAATAACAAAATTACCATAAACACTATAAAGACCTCGACCGATAATATTTAAAACACCTTTTTTTTAAACGATTAATAATCGTCCGTAAACTTTTTTCTTTAACAGATAAAATCTTTGATAAATCAGCCACTGTTAAAATATTTTTTTGAAAAGCTTTTATTTTTTCAATAATGTCAACGTCTCTCATATTTTTTTAAAAAATCTTTTGCCCAATTTTTAAAATTATCAGGTAAAAGTTGATTAATCTCGTCAATAAATTTTGATTTATTAATTTTAGGTTTTGGAATAACAAAGTTTTTTCCTAATTTTTGACCTATCCACCAAATATCAAAATAATCTCCTGGTACTAATCTTGTTTTTAAAGCAATTTTTTTTTCATAAAGAATTCTTTCTAAAGAATAAATATATAAAAGAGGATTTAAAGGAGAAACAGAAGAATTAATAACTGATAGTTGATAGTCTTTTTTTCTTAAATGATAATTTTTTTTAGAAATCTCTATTTTTATAGAAAAAGACTGATTTAAAAAAATTGGCTTCACACTGATCAAACCAAAAATGGTGTTTTTTTATTAAAAATGTCTTTAATTGTTAACTCTGATCTCTCTTTAGTAATATTTATTAAAAGTTTTTTAAAATCAACAAATTGACTTTTTTTTATAACTGAAAAATCCAAATCTTGGGAAAAATAAGGTGAGTGATAAACCAATCTTAAAGCTGTGCCACCTTTAAAAACTATTTGATTACTTAGAAAGCTTTTTGATAAGTTATCTAATATATAAATCTCAATTTTTTCACGAACTATCTCAACCGGTGAGATTTTCAATTTTTTAGCTAATTTAATTGCTTGACTTGGTTCCATATTTATATATAAATTTGTATATAAAATAAGAATAACTTTTATTATTATTGTCAAGTTTTTTTATATATTTAGTTAATCTATCAGTTTAATCTAAAGCTTCAAATAATCAAATAAATTAAAATGAATATTACCAAACCGCCAGTGAACCTGACAGGTTCACTCACGGCTTGGCACAAGGCTCCTATTTTTAACTAGTTTTAAAAACCCACCAACTCACACTATTAACTCATAACTCGCAAACACACAACCCGTAAACGCGTAAACCCGTTCAAGCTTTACGTTTTATGTTTTATGTTTCATATTAAATGTTTGACGTTTAATGTTATAAGTTTTACCACCCATATGCCCTTCTTATCATCTCCAATATCCTCTCTCCCCAAAAAAGCATAATGATAGTACCAATGAAAATAAAAGGACCAAAAGCAACTTTGCTTTTTAGTTTTTTTCTTTTTAATAAAATTAACGTCAGACCAAAAATGGCTCCAGTTAAAATAGCAATATACAAAGCTAAAAATCCTTTTTGCCAACCTAAAAAAAAACCAATAATCGCTGATAAATAAACATCTCCCAACCCCATTGCCCGCTCGTGTGATAAAAAATAAATCAAAAAAATCGGCAAACAAACAATAAGACCAGAAACTAAAAAATAACTCCATTTTTCAATGGAAAATAAATTATTACTTAAATGAAATAAAACCACAAAAACAAACAAAGCCCACAAAATCCCATCAGCAATCAGATGATACTTAAAATCAGAAACAAAAATAACCACAAAACAAGAAATAATTCCCCATAAAATTATTAACTTAAAAATTGAAAATTGAAAATTAAAGCAAGATTTATACTGGCAGGTGACAAAAATTAAAATAAACAATATTCCTGTAAATAATTCAACTAAAGGATACTGCCAACTCAATTTTCTATGACAATATCGACACCGACCTTTTATTAAAAAAAAAGATAAAATAGGAATCAGATCATACCAGACCAATTTTTTCTTACAGAAATCACACTGACTTCTTCCTAAAATCGATCTTCCTTTAATTGGCCGATCAATCAACACATTTAAAAAAGAACCGACTGAAGCACCAAATAAAAAAATAAATCCTTTAATTAAAATATCCATTTGTTTTTAAAAGTTGTTTTTAGTTATTATTAAATTATGGAAAACAACCTTTTAAAAAAAATTTTAACAGTTTTTTTTATATTTATCACTTTGTATTCATTGTTTTTTTTATCTTAATCAAAAACAACTAAATTCTGAACTAAAAAAAATCATTAAAAAACAAGAAGAAATTATCAACAAACTAAATTCAAAAGAAAAAAATAACTCGCAATCTAATTCTAATAATCAAAATCAAGATAATTTTCAGCTTCTTCAAGAAATTGGCAAATTAAAAAACGAAGTCAATCAATTAAAAAATCAACTTGAAGAACAACAAGATTTTTTTGATTTTACTAAGAATCAAATCTTATCTCCTACCCTAACCCCAACTAACAATCTAAAAAATAATCTCAACTTTGTCACCATAAATGATAAAAAGTGGCAAAAAGTTGATGTTTATCAAGATAAATCAGCTTCAAGCAAAATCATTGGTCAAGCAAGTTATGGTAA
>DAIQPK010000023.1:0-8991 GCA_036787375.1 Patescibacteria group bacterium | reverse complement strand
TTTTCTTTTTCTTTTTCTTTTTCTTCTTTTAAAAAATTAGAAAATGGTTTAGCAACATATTTTTTAATAATTAAGAAAAAAAGGGTAAAGTTAATTATTTGTGCTATTAATAATCTAATATCAACACCTAATTTTTCCATATTTATAGTTTAAAAAATTATTATGTAAACTTTAAAATTAAAGCCACTACTAAGGCATAAATAGCGACTGCCTCAGCAAAAGCAATTGCTAAAATCATTGAGGTTCTAATAGCTCCCTCAGCTTCAGGATTTCTTCCTAAAGCTTCCATAGCTTTACTACCAATAATACTAATACCAATAGCTGGTCCTAATGTTCCCAAACCCATGGTTAAAGCTATTGCTAATGATTTAATTCCTCCTCCATCCATTTATTATCACCTCCTTTTTTAATGATGACTTGTAATAGCATTACTAATAAAAACCGATGTCAACATACTAAAAACCAAAGCCTGAACAAAACCAACAAAAACTTCCAAGATTAGAAAAGGAAACGAAGCTAAAACTGGTATTAAAAAAGCAACAATTGTTAGCAACACCTCACCCGCAAAGATATTACCAAATAAACGAAACGAAAAAGAAAGAATCTTAGAAAACTCAGAGACAATCTCTAAAACTCCTAAGAAAAAATTAATTGGATTGGTCAAGTTAATATATTTTTTTATATAACCTTTAAAACCTAAATATTTTATACCAAAATATTGAATTGAAATCACTGAGATTAAAGCCAAACCTAAAGTAGTATTTAAATCAGCATTACCGCCACGAAATAATGGATAAAAATGTTCTTCTCCATGATGGTAAACCTCAATTAAAATACTACCAATTCCCGGTAATAATCCAAACCAGTTTTGCAAGATAATAAAAGCAAAAAAGGAAAAAAGTAAAGGAAAAAAATAATTAGTTTTATCACCTAAAACTGATTCAAAAAGTGAATAAATTGATTTGAGAATAAAGTTAAAAAAATAAAAAAAATTCGTTTTTTTCTTTGACTTTGACTCTCTATTATATCTTAATGCTATTAAAAAAAATAAGCCCATGACAATGACAGCGGTTAAAAAAGAGTTAGTAATTTTAAAGTGAAAAATTTCAAGTATCGGTTCGGGTTTAATACTAATCTCTGGCATTCGCCTTAATTAATCTCAATAAATTATAAAAAGAAAATATTGTACCTATTATAATTCCAATAACTATTTTTTTAATTAAAAAACCTAAAAATAGCCCCAGTAAAATGGGAATTATTAAATAATAACCAACATTTCCATATTTTGCAAGTAGTAAATAATTAGTTTTTTTATTTTTTTTTAAAATAAATTGATTTGAAGAGATTTTTTTTAAATTTAAATTTTTATCAAAGATAAAATATCTTTTCATATCTTAACAGTCTCTAAATCAACTGCATTATCAACAACAACTGATAAGCGTCCATCTTTTTCATTAACTTTTCCTTTTAGAAGAATAATTCGATTAATATTTAGAATAGATTTTATTTTAGAATAAACGTTTGGAAAGGCAACTAATTCAATATTTTCAGTATCATCAAAAAGTTGCAGTATTGCCATTTCATTATTATCTTTTTTTGTTTTAATAACTTTTTTTCCACTGATAATACCAGCAATGATCACAGATTTACCAATATCTAAATGAGTAATCTCATTAATTTTTTTATTAGTTTTTTGTTTGATAACATTAATATATCTAGAAAGAGGATTTTTACCGATTAAAAAACCAATCACTTCTCTTTCCATAGTAAAAAGTTCTTTTTCAGAAAATTCTTTAATGTTTTTAAAATTATCTTTTAAATCTTCATAACTGCTATTATTAAAAAATAAATCGTACTGGCCTTTTTCAGTTTTGTCCTTTAGTTGTTGAACATCTTGTAAAATCTTTGGATAATTATAAAGTAAGGTAGCAACATTTCCAAAATTGGAAAAAGCACCAGCTTTTATTAAACTTTCAACAGTTTTCTTATTAACTTTTCTTAAATCAACTCGATAAAGAAAATCTTTAAAACTTTTAAAATGACTTTTTTTTCTTGTTGTTATAATTGATTCAATCGCCGCACTACCCACATTTTTAATCGCTGACAAACCAAATCTAATCGATGAACCTTCAATAACAAAATTTTCTTCTGAATTATTAATATCTGGTGGTAAAACTTCAATCTCCATTCTTTTACACTCTTCAATTACCTGTGACATCTTAATTTCTCGTTGTGGTCCTGCTACTCCTTTTAGCTCAGCAGAAAGCAAAGCCGTCATAAATTCAACGGGAAAATTAGCCTTAATATAAGCTGTCCAATAAGCAATTAAGGCATATGAGGCTGAATGAGGTTTATTAAATCCATATGAAGCAAACTTCTCCATAAAGTTCCATAAGTTTTCAATAATATTTTTTTTATAACCTTTTTTAAGACAACCTCTTATAAATTTTTCTTTTTCTTTTTTCATCAGTTCTTTTTTCTTTTTTCCCATTGCCATTCTTAGGTTATCTGCTTCACTCATTGAATAGCCAGCTAATTTATGAGCAATTTCCATTACTTGTTCTTGATAAACTAGTACTCCATAAGTTTCTTCAAGAATCGGTTTTAAATCTTGATGTAAATATTTAATTTTTTTTGGATTTTTTTTACCTTCTAAAAACATTGGAATCAGATCCATTGGTCCTGGCCTATATAATGCTACCATAGCCGAGATATCAGATATTTTATTTGGTTTAATTTCTTTAGCTAAATGCTTCATTCCTCCTGACTCTAATTGAAACACGCCAATTGTATTCCCTTCAGAGATTAACTGATAAGTTTTTTTATTATTCAAAGGTACTTGATGAATATCTATTTTTTTACCTGTATTGCTATAAACATAGCTTAACGCATCTTCAATAATAGTTAAATTTCTTAAACCTAAAAAATCAACCTTTAACAAACCAATGGCATTTTGATTAGAAACTGCATTTAAATCTAAACAATACATATCATATTGAGTAATAATTTTTCCTTCTTTTGCATCTCTTTGTAAGGGTACATATTCAGTTAATGATTTATCAGCAATTACCACTCCTGCGGCATGAACTGAAACATGTCGAGGTAAACCTTCAAGTTTTCTAGCGATATCTAAAACTTTTTTAGTTTCGATTTCTGTCTGATAAGCAAACTTTAATGGTGCTGATTCTTCCAAAGCCATAGCAATCGTCATCGGAAAACCTTGTTTTCCATAAGGTATCATCTTAGCAATTCGATCACCTTGACTATAAGATAAACCTAAAGCTCGAGCAACATCTCTAACTGCTAATCTTGCCTCCATTGTTCCAAAAGTAATAATTTGAGCCACTTTATCCTCACCATATTTTTTAGAAACATACTCTATAACTTCATCACGCCGAATATCAGCAAAATCAATATCAATATCAGGTGGAGTTGGTCTTTCTGGATTTAAAAATCTTTCAAATGGTAAATTATAATCTAATGGATTAAGATCAGTAATTCCTAAAATATAAGCTGCCAAACTTCCAGCTACTGATCCTCGACCAGGACCGACCGCAATACCCTTTTTTTTTGCCCAGTTAACAAAATCAGCAACGATTAAAAAATATGCTGAATAATCTTTTTTAATAATGATATTTAACTCATAATTAATTCTTTCTTCAATGATTTCTTTAGAATAGTCAGTAACCCGACCTTTTTTTTCATTAACCAAGTATCTTAAATATGTATCAATAGTAAAGTTTTCTGGAGTTTTAAAAACAGGTAAAATCCACTTACCAACCGGTATTTCCAAATTACATTTATCAGCAATCCTTAAAGTATTATCAATTACATCAGGCAAGTCAATAAACTGTCCTTTCATTTCAGCTATTGATTTAAAATAAAAATCAGGAATATTAATCATTGATATTGGTCGATCTTTTTCCAAAATCGTCCTTTGAGTCTGAATACATAAAAGTATCTCTTGAGCATAAGCATCGTCTGGATTTAGATAATGAACATCATTGGTAGCAACAATAGGAATAGCATATTTCCTTGATAGTTTAATAATTTCTTCATTAACATTATCTAACTCTGGAGATTTTGGATGTCTTTGAATTTCTAGATAAAAGTCGTCTTGAAAAATTTCTAAATATTTTTTTATTAAGTTTTCTGCTTCGTTTAACTGATTATTTAAAATGGCATTGGCAATTTCTCCGTTTAAACAACCTGACAAAATAATTAATCCTTGATGATACTTTTCTAAAAGTTCAAAATCAATTCTTGGTTTATAATAATATCCTTCTAAATATGAATCAGTAACTAATTTTAAAAGATTTTTATATCCTTGATAGTCTTTACATAAAATTGTTAAATGATAGTTGTCTCTTTCATTATTATTTTTATTAAATCTTGATTTTTTTGCTTTATAGGCTTCAACACCAATAATTGGCTTTATTCCTTGCTCTTTAGCTTTAATATAAAATTTAAAAGCACCATATAAAGCACCGTGATCAGTTAAAGCTAGTGCTGGCATATTCTCTGATTTAGCTTTAACAATTAATTCATCAATTTTTGCCAATCCATCAAGAAGTGAGTATCCAGAATGAACATGAAGGTGAACAAATGACATAGTTATATAATTTTAAAAAATAGACATTTTTTCAATATCTGTTTTTTAGCTAATAACTCATATTTGTTATCAATCTTTTTTAATTTTATCTTTTTTTTATATTTTTTTTCTAGAATTTTTTTAATAAACCAATCAGTTAATTCTGGATTTTTTGGCAAAATTGGACCGTGTAAATAAGTACCAATTGAGTTTTTAAAAATTACTCCTTCAGTTTTATCTTGACCGTTATTACCAAAACCTTTAATAACTTGAGCAAATGATTGAAGATCTTTTCCTAAATAAGTTCTTCCTCCATGATTCTCAAAACCAACAACTATTTTATTAGATAAAAAATAAGGTTTTATAATAATATCTCCAATTAATCTTGGATAATTAAAACCAGGATTTTCTGTATAAATATCAAAAATTTTTAAGCCGTCAATTACTGTTCCATCAGCTGCTTTGTAATAATTACCTAAAAACTGATAAGCACCACAAACATAAAGCCCAGGAATCCCTTGATAAATTAACTCTTTCAAAACCTCTCCCTTTTTTTTAAATAAATCTTTATTAACGATCTCTTGCTGTTTATCTTGAGCGCCGCCCATAAAAACAAAGTCAAGATTTTTTAAAAGTTGATAGCTATCATTTACTGAAATTTTTATTAATTTACTTTTTAAACCCCTTTTTTTTAACCGGTATAATAGAGCAATAATATTACCTCTATCTCCATAAGTATTCATTAAGTTATGATATAACCAACCAATATTAATTATACTTTTACTCATATTAATTTTTTACCAGTTAAAATCTTTCTAATTTCAAGCATCGCTGAATAGGTTGATATAACATATATAGTCTCTTTTTTTTTAGTTAATTTTATTAACTGATTAAGAGCATTTTTTAAGCTTTCAACAGGAATAATATTTTTTTTTATTTTTTCATCTTCATAAATTAATCTAATTACCATATCATATAATCGATCACCTGAAACAAATACTTTTTTTAAATTATTAAATAAATCCTTAAAATTTATATCCCAAATCCATGAAATATCTTTTCCATCGGGAATTCGGTTGTTTAAAACAATAAAAAAATTTTCTTTTTTATTTTTTAATAAACTTTTAATTGTTTTTATTGTTTGATTAAAACCAGCCGGATTTTTTGTTAAAAAAATATAAAAATATCTATTTTGATAATAAATTTTTTCCTGACGACCAAAGGCTGGTTTAAATTTTTTTAAAATCTCATTAATCTTTTCATCTTTAATGTTAGGATATAAATATTTAATTAGTGATATTACTGCATTAGTATTGTAGACATTATAAATACCTTTTAAAGGATAAAAAATATTAATTTTTTGATAAATAAAGTCTTTTTTAAAACCGCATTTTTGACAATAATAATCACCTAAATGAGAATAAGAAATTTTTCTATAGTTTAAAATCTCACTACATTCAGGGCAAAAAATAAAATCAACATCGTCAGTTAATTTTTTTGAATACTTTAAATATTTTTTATCAATGCTAAAAAAAATTTTTTTATTATCGAGTTTTTTTGTTTGATAATAAAGATTAGGATCATCGCTATTAACAACTAAAACTGGTTTATGAGAACTATTTTTTAAAGTTTCAAACCATCTTAAAGCAATAGTATTAACCTCGCCATATCTGTCTAATTGGTCCCGAAAAAGACATAAAATTATTATTGCTTCTGGTCTTATCTCTTGATAAACTAAAGGAAAAGAAAACTCATCAATTTCAAAAATCGCATAGTCATAGTTTAAATAGCCTTTTAAATTGATATTTTTCAAAATTGCTGATAAAATCCCATTCAACAAATTAGCGCCTTCTTGATTATAAAAGAGTTTAAAGCCTAAATTTTTTAAAATATCAGCTAATAATAAAGTTGTGGTTGTTTTTCCATTAGTGCCGATAACAAAGATTATTTTTAAATTAGGATTTCTTTTTAAAATTTTTTGGATAATTTTTTTGTCAAAATATAAAGTTAAATGACCAGGCCAAGTCGAACCAGAACCAATATTAAAAAATTTTGAAATAAAAAATAAAGTTTTTGCTAACAATATATTAAAGAAAAATAACATGAAGATAATTTTACATACTTTTTAAAATTTTAATTCTTTCTTCAATCGGTGGATGAGTGGAAAAAAGATTTAAAAACCAATTAGCATTTTTTTTATTAGAATTTAAAGGATTAGAAATAAATAGATGAGAAACTGCTGGAGAAATATTATCTAATTTTGAGTGTTGAGAAATCTTTTCTAATGCATCAGCTAAACCATTAGGATTTCTTGTGATTAAAACTCCACTGGCATCAGCCAAATACTCTCTCTTTCTCGAAATTGCTAGTTGAATTAGAGTAGCTAGAACAGGAGTAATTATCAAAGCTAAAATAACTAACACTCCCAAAACTGGATTTCTTCCCCTGTTATTACTATTACTTCTCCAATAAAAACTTCTTAAGAACCAATCAGAGATAATAACAATTGAACCAACTAAAACAGCAATAATTGATGATAAAAGAATATCGTAATTTTTAATATGAGCAAGCTCATGAGCAATTACTCCTTCAATATCAGATCGATCTAATTTTTCCAAAAGTCCTGTAGTAACACAAATAACTGCGTGTTTCGGATCTCTACCTGTGGCAAAAGCATTCATAGATGGACTATTAATAACATAAAGTTTTGGCATTGGCAACCCTGAGGCAATCGATAGATTTTCTGCAGTAGTATAAAAATCATAGTGTTTTTTTCTATTTGCTGGTTTAGCTCCAGTGGTTAATAAAACAATTTTATCTGAATAAAAATAACTACCAACTGTTGATAAAGTAGAGATAATCAATCCCATTATCAAATATGAATTTCCAGCATTAAAGTACTTACCGATTAAATAAAAAAAGCCCGTAAAAATAATAACAAAAACTAACATTATAAAAAGTGTCTTATTTTTATTTTTAGATATTAAAGAATAAGGAGACATGTTAATAAATTTAAAATTTTAACTCAACTTTCTCTCTCTCTTTTTCATTAGCAATAAAAAAATCAAACTTTTTAAAACCAAAAATATTAGCAATTAAATTAGTAGGAAACATCTCAACTTTAGTATTAAAATCTAAAACATTAGTATTATAAAACTGTCTTGAGTAGGCAACCTTGTCCTCAGTATCTTCTAACTGTCTTTGTAAATCTCTAAAATTCTCGCTGGCTTGAAGCTGAGGATAGGCTTCAGCCACAGCAAACAATGATTTTAAAGCATTAGTCAACATATCATTAGCTCTGGCTTTTTCTTCTAAAGAACCGGCGTTCATTAAAGCAGTTCTTGCTTTGGTAACTTGAGTAAAAACCTCTTTTTCATGTTTTGCATAGCCTTTAACAGTCTCAACTAAATTAGGAATTAAATCAGCTCGCCTTTTCAGTTGGACATCAATCCCTGATAAAGCCTCATGAATTCTAGTTTTTAAAATAATAAAACCATTATATTGAGCAATTAAATATAAAACTAATATGATTAAAATACCAAGTCCTATATACATATTTTTTAATCTTAATTTGTAATTAAAAAATTATAATCAATTATCAAGATAAAGTCAAAAAAAATTTTTATAATTTTTATATTCGTTATAATTATTATAACCATTATAATCTTTATGTTATAATTAATAAAAAAATTGGAGTCATAGCTCAATTGGCCAGAGCGCTTCCCTGTCACGGAAGAGGTTGCGGGTTCAAGTCCCGTTGGCTCCGCTAAAATGAAAAAAAATCAAAAAAAATCCTATTACAAAACCATTAATTATCAAAATCTTTTATTGCTTTTAATTAAAGAAAAATACTTTAGTTTAATTTTAGGATTAGCTATTTTTTATTTTATTTCTTTTTATTCATATAATTTTATCGTTAATAATAGTTTTTTTCCTAAAATTTCTTTTTTTGTAAAAACCAATAAAAAAAATTTTGTTCAAAATGTTCAAAAACAAAAAAATAATAACCATCAAAGGATTTACACTGTTAAAGAAGGAGATGATCTCTGGCATATTGCCGAAAAGTTTTATGGATCAGGTTATAATGCTTACGATATCTCAACCACTAATGATCTTGATCCTTTACTACCATTAAAAGCTGGTCAAAAACTAATTATTCCCAAAATTACTCCTAAAACACCAACTACTGGAGAAATTGCCTCTGGAATCTTTGTTATTAAAACTAACTTATCAAATCAAGAAAAATATATAGTTCAACCAGGTGATTCTTTATCTCTAATTGCCCAAAAGGTTTATGGAGATTTATATGCTTGGCCAAAAATTCTTCAGGCTAACAATTTACAAAATCCTGATCAAATAGAAGTTGGTATGATCTTAAATATTCCTAGATAATTCAGTTA
>DAIQPK010000022.1:0-9503 GCA_036787375.1 Patescibacteria group bacterium | reverse complement strand
AGAACAGAGTTCGATTCAGGGCAAGCGTGAAACTTTGAAACATCTAATATTAGATAATACTTAGTTTAAAATCAATTAAAATCAGTAAGATTTGGAGTGTTATACAAACCCTAAATGAACCTGACAGGTTCACTGACGGGTTATGGCAATAGTCTAAAAACATCTAACTTTAAACATCTAACATAAAACGTGAAACGTAAAATAAAACATGAAACTTAAAACATGAAAAACAATTTATCATTCTAGTAAGCGAGGAAAAAGGAGCGCATCCAGAATCGTTGTTTTTTTCGGGAGGTCCGTCCTCATTTTAAACTAAAAACCACTTCACCATCTAAATCTGTCCGTTTAATTTTAATCTTTAAGGCTTCAAACATATCTATAACTTTTTTATCTGGATGACCATAAGAGTTATTTTTACCAACACTTATCACTACTATTTCTGGATCTGCTAACTTTAAAATCTGAGTATTTAAACTATACTTTGAGCCATGATGAGGAATCTTCATAATTTTTAAATTTTTTATTAATTCGAAGTTTTCTTTTAATACTAAAGATAAACTCGTTAAAGATGAGTCACCAGTGAAAAGAACTTTATTTTTTCCTTCTTTATAAAAAATTATTAATGAATAATCATTACTATCGTAAGTTTTTAAGTTTTTAGGAGGCCATAATAATAAAAAATCACTGTTTAAAACTGATAATTTTTGATTTTTATAAACATATTGATAGTTAATCTTTTTATTTTTAATCTTTCTTTCTAATTTTTTATACGTCTGACTATCAAATCGATAGTAAATTGTAAAAAAATTATTAATCTGATATCTCTTTATAATCTCAAAAAAACCCTGATAATGGTCTCTATCATGATGGGTTAAAAAAACTATCTCAATTCTTTTATCCCAAAAAGGCATATGTCTTCCTAAACAATTTAAAACTGACTTAGCAGGTCCGGCGTCAATTAAGACATCTATTTTATTTTTTATTCTTAAATAAATAGCGTCACCTTGACCAACATCACAAAAAACTAACTTTGTGTTATTAGTTCTTGTCTGTAAAAAATATATAAAAATAACTATTATTAAGCTAAAAATTAAATATCGAAAAATCTCTTTTTTAGAAATTGTTTGATTATCCATTAATTCAAGCTCTAAGGGATAAAAACCCCCATATTCTTTTGATTAATTGTTAACTGACTATTTATTTTCATAGTTTAAATCCGTCCGAAGCGGAAATCCTCTATTCATCCAAGAGTTGATAATTTCTCGGATTTCCGCAAAGGCGGATTAAAACTGAATAAAAATAAAAGGTAGCTGAGATAACTTTTCAATTACAAAAACAACATAGCTTAAAATACCGTAACAAATATATGAAAAAATCAGTCCTAAAAAATAATTAATTTTTCCTAGAAAAGCTGTTAAAAAACCAAAGATCATTAAGCTAGGAATCACTGGCGCTACTAAAATATTAGATATTGGCGAGATTAAAGATATCTGTTTAAAATAAAAAAAAATTAATGGCGCAGTTAATAACTGGGCCGATAAGGTGGTCTTTAACTCTTTGATAATCCCCTTATCTTCTGGCTTTGGCCCAAAACAAATTATCCCAATTGTTGCTCCATAAGAAAGATACAAAGATAAACTTCTAAACCATTGAGGAAAAAATAAACCAATAAAAAATAATGATAAAAATAATGAGTATAAGGTTAAGTTTTTTCTTCCTGTTAAAACCGCTACATACGTTAATATTCCCATTATTCCTGCTCTAACTATTGGGGCTTTTGGTCCAACAAAAATAATAAATAAAATAATTGTTAGTATCGTTAGCAATAAAGAAAGTTTTTTGCTAAAAAAATAGGTTAAAGAACCAACAATAGTTGCTAAAATAGTAATATTCATACCTGATAAAACCACTAAATGTAATAAGCCAATCATTTTTAATTGTTCATAAAATAATTTAGAGGTTTTAATATCAATCCCAAAAATAATTCCATTTAATAAAGACGAGTGCGGTTCAGGCAAATACGAGTTAATTACTGAAGTAAAAACCGATGGATTCATAAAATTAATCAACAGTAATTAAGTCTTTTATCTTTTCATAAGTGCTTTTATTAACAATTTTTTTCGTCTGTAATTCTTCTATTGAAGAATAAGGTCGATTATTAATAATTTTTTGACCAATTACCTTACCTACACCGGGTAAAGTATCTAATTCTTCAAAAGAAGCAGTATTAATGTTAATTAATGTTGATTGAGTTGACTGATTAGTAAAATCACCAGCTGGCTGAACTGGTTGAACTGGCTGTAAAAAATTTAAAATCTGTTCTGTCTCTCGAAAAAATCCATTTTGCACTTCCCAAACCGATGGCACATAGATTTTTTCCTGATCAAAAACAATTCTTGATAAGTTAAAGTTTCTGGAAAAAAAGTTTTTATCAGCATTTTCATCTAATCCACCAGCTTTATCAACTGCTTCTTTTAAGCGACTGTCAGTTTTTAGTTTGTATAAACCAGGATTCTTAACTGATCCCGAAACATCAATATAAATTAGTTTTTGATTATTGGATAAATTTTCCCGAGTTGACTTAATACTAATCTCATCATTATTAGTTGAGATTAAATAATTACTTTTTAAAAATAAAAAACCAGAAACAATAGTTGAAACCAAAGCTAAGCTTAAAAGAAAAACCTCCAAATAATACTTTTTTAGCTTTTTCTTTAACTTTTCCATTATTTACTAAATTTAAAAACAGTTTTGCTTTTTGTCTATAAACTATAGTCAACATTTTTTAATTTTAGATTGTTTTAAAAATCTAAAAACTCGCAATTATGCCAACCAAAATTATAAATCTAGCGTTTAGCGTAATAAATAGTATTAAAACAGAATAAAATAACCAAAATCTGAAGAAAATTTAATTAATAAAGAAGCACTCTAATCTCTTTAAAAATATTCCAGCCTTCAAAACCAATCCAGCTTTCACCTAATAGCTCTTTAGGAAGACCAGGGTCACTTCTTAAAATCTCAACATAAGAAGCGATTATTTTTTTAAACTTGTTAATTTTTTCATCATTGCTTGATAAAGTTTCATGCCATTTCTTAAAAAGTTGACGATATCTTTGATCCAATTGAGATTTTTGCCAAACTTTTTCAATTAAAATCTCTCTATTTCCATAACTATGGATTGCCTCAAATGACTGAAGATATTTTTCCTCTTCTTTTTGACTGGTTAACTCTTTTAAGACTTCAATAACTGGATGAGGTGTCAACCAAAAAGACCGATGCCAAGGCCCTAATCCCCAACCTTGCATCTCTCTTCTTAACCGATCTCGAAGCTCTCTTTTTTCTTCAGGTATCTCATAAGAAATTATCCGCCACCTACCATCCCACTGATATTTTAAATATCTAAAAAAAGGAAACTCTAAACATAAACTCAAAAAACCTTTTTCCGTAAGACAATAACTTCCCTCCTCCTCTCCTTTAATAATTAACTCCTCTTTTAATAACGAAGACAAACTGCCTTTAGTTTTTTGGTTTAAAGAAATTTCAAAAACTGTTTGAAAACGATCATCTAATCTTATTGGTTTAAAATCCACGTCTGATATTAAAAATAATGAAAGTAAAATCTTCGTACGTCTCTCTTTTATACCCATACAATTAACACTGTAACACACGTAAAATAACTTTGTCAAGAGGAAAATGAAAAAATAAGAATTGTTCTCATCTAAAAACAGTTTTCAACAACTTTCTTTTCTTGACAAAAAGAAAAAATTTATTTTATTATATTTTATTATATTTTATTATTAATACAGATAGTATGATAAAAAAATTAAGAAAATTGATAATACTCATTATTATTTTCTGTCAATTTTCTCATTTTTTCTTTTTTAAACTACCTCTTTTAAAACCTGACGAAGGTGCTAGTTTTATTAATGCCTCTAATACCTTAAGTAATGCCAGACTTTCTTATCGAGCTGGAATTTCTTCAGGCGCGGCTGGCTCATCAATGGTTACCATTGACTCATCAGGTAATGCTGATAACGATACTAAACATCTTTTTCCTAAAGACAATATCTGTTTTGCTGGTCCCCTTTTAGACGGATGTTATCAACAAACTTTATATACTGTTAACAATATTATCAACGATACCAGTTTCAACTTTACTCCAGCTCTTGGTGCTAATCCTTTGGGCGCTAATGATTTTGTAATTGCTACTCAATCAGCAATTCACACAATTACTTTTACCTTAGCTAATGCTGTTCCTGTAAATGGTGATATTTTAATTACCATTCCTGCAGTTGATATCAATGGTAAAACTAATGATTTTTTTCCTGATACTAACAACTCAATCGCTACTAATGGTTTTGACTTAGGAGGACTAACTACTACTAATATTAGTATTTCTTCATCAGGTTGCGCTAACAACTGGACCGTGGCCAATGTTACTGCTGGAACTGCTAGTACTGATCACACAATAAGAATTGACAGAAGCACTAATTCCTGCGCTGCTGGTTCAACAATCACTGTTACCATTGGTGACACCAATAAAAAACTAATTAATCCTGCTCCAATTACCACTGGTCGCACTCAAGGAGTCGCTGATGTCTATACTTTAAATGTTAAAACGAGAGACGATTCGGATAATACCTTAGATGAAAGCGATATTAAAGTAGCTATTATTGAAGGAGTTTTGGTCTCGGCGACTGTGGAAGAAACCTTAAGTGTCACTTTGGCTGGTGTTAATTCTACTACCTCTGCCTGTGGCCAAACTACTGACGTTACCACTACTGCTACCTCAGTTCCTTGGGGAACAATTATCAATTTTGGCAGTTTTTATGAGGCTGCTCAAACAATTAATGTCTCCACCAACGCCAGTGGGGGCTACACTGTAAGAATCGAGGAAAATGATCAGATGGGAAAAGATGGAATCACTTGCGCTGGCGCAAGTGCTGGTGAGTCTAACAACTGTATTCAAGATACTATTTGTGGGCCTTCAGCTTGCAGTGAGTCAACTTCGGCTGACTGGACAAGCACTTCATATTATGGTTTAGGCTACTCATTAGCTAATATTTCAGGAACTGATGCTGCTTTTACTTATAATGAGTCAGGAAGAACCTTTTCTACAAAACAATTTGCTGATCAAGAAGCCTCAGAAACCAAACAAACCATCATGAGTAAAAACACACCGGCCGCCTCATCTCAAGTACATCTTTGTTATCGAATTAACATCTCCACCACCCAACCAGCAGGTTATTATTATAATCAGGTTCGGCTAACAGCCACCGCCACCTTTTAAAATATGAAAAACACTAACAATCTTAAAAAAATTTTAGTATTTTTAGTTGTTTTAACTAGTTTATTATTTTTTTCCCCTCAAACTTATGCTCAATCTAATCTTCCTTTAGTTGTCTATCCAGCAAGAAATCAAATTGAAGTAGAACCAGGAGAAAAACATTATCTAACTATTAATTTTTATAATCAATTAGATCAACCAATCTCTGGTTATTTTAAAGTCGCTGACTTTATCGTTGACAATAAAAACGGTGAGCCTAGATTAATTGATGATGTTAATTTAGCGCCTCCAAAATATGCTGCCTCTTCTTGGATTAGTCTTTTGTATGACAAAGCCACCCTACCAGCTAATGAACGAGTTCGTCTTCAACTGACCATTTCTGTTCCTAAAGATGTTAAACCAGGAGGAAAGTATGCGGCAATATTTTTTCAATCAGGAGAAACTTTGCCTGATAGATCTATTCCCGAACAAAAAGGAATCGGCACTGCTTTACGAATTGCCTCATTAATCTATATTAAAGTTAAAGGACCAATCACAGAAAAAGCCTTTATTTCTCGTTTTTTTGCTCCTAAGTTTTTTGAGTACGGACCAATAAAAGTTGAGTTTGATATCTATAATCGTGGCGATTATCACATCACTCCCAAAGGAACTGTCAGTTTGGCTGATTTTTTTAATAATCCAGTTGAGAAAAAACTTATTGAAGAAAAAAATGTCTTTCCTGACTCAGTAAGAACATATCAATTAAATCTTGGTAAAAAATGGTTAATTGGGAAATACAAAACTAATTTATCAGTCTTTTATGGAGAAACCGGCCAAGCTTTAACCTCTTCTCTTGAGGTTTGGGTTTTTCCTTGGCGAGTAGCTTTGGTAATTGTCTTAACTTTGATAATCATTACTCTTTTAATAAAACATTTTTATAAAGATCTTATTAAAAAAGAAATCAATCTAGAAAAAGAATTAGAGAAAGAAAAACAAGAGATTGAAAAACTAAAAGCTGCCTTAAGAAGAAAACAAGAATAAAATCTTCAATAAAATCTTTGTTTCTGTTATCATATTTTTATGAGAAAAAATTTTCTTATTATTTTCATCTTAACAATTACCATCTCCACCAATCTGCTATTTATTCATTTTAATTATCTTAATAACGATCAATCTAACAAGATTGCCGGAATAAGTAATATAAAAAACGAGACTGTTAATTCTTTGTTTATTGGCGAGTTTCAGTTTAGTTTATATGGTTATACATCACCTAAGGCTTTAGTAAGCCTTAGCGGTCAAGGAATTGCCGATCAAACCACTGCTGATAAAGAAGGTTATTTTGAGTTTAAAAACCGTTATCTTCCCTTTTCTCCTAATGAAGCTTGTTTAATCGCTCAAGATCAGTTTGGTCGAACCTCCTTACCAACTTGTTTACCACCATTTCCAAAAAATACTAATAATATTACTATTGGTCCAGTAATTTTACCACCGACTTTATCTTTAAATAAAACCCAATACTATATTGGCGATCAGGTTATTTTAACCGGTCAAACTATTCCTAATACCCAAGTCACCTTGTCAATGTTTACCCAACCAACTTTATTGACAAAACTGACTAATAAATTTTTTCCTTCTGCTTATGCTTTTTCTCTTCCTAAAATCGAGATTAATTCAGATAGTTTGGGTAATTTCTCTATTAGTCTTCCCTCAAATCAAGCGCAAAACTTTCGTTTATTTACCCAAGCAATCTATGAGGAAAAATCATCGCCTCAATCGGTTTTTTTAACTTTAAAGATCTATCCTATTTGGATGATTATTATTCAGTTTTTTCTTTTTATTTTTAATCTTATCAGACCAAGACTTTTAGAAATAATCATAGTTATCGAGTTTTTTATCTTAATCTTTTATTTAAAAAAGACAGTTTTTCATCCTTATTATTTAAAAACAAGAGCGATCATCTTAAGAAGAAACTTAGCAATCATTAAGAAAAAAAAACTTAGTTTAATAAAAGCGATTAATAAAAAATTAGATGGGCCGCCTGCTTTAACTCGATATCATCAACCTTTATCTTAAGATAGTACTCGCCTTTTTGTGAAGACCTAATATCAAAATAGGCCTTGCCAAAGTTATCGGTTACTGTCTGAATGTAATCAATATTTAAGGCTTGATGAGGTTCTAAAAAAACCTTTTTACCGGCAACACCCAAACCTCTATCATCTAAAACAAAAACAGTTAAACGAATCTTTTCCTGTCCATTAGCATTAGCTCGCAAAGGGGTAAAAAAAATATATGAGTTATCAATAGAAAAAGAGACTCTTCTTATTGAAGCCCTACCAGTAAAAAATCTTACTTCATATAATCCAAAAAAACCAATGAAAAAAATTAATACTAAGAAAAATAAAATTAAAAAAATAATCGTTTTTTTCATATAAAAAAATGATAGGAAAAATAATTTTTTTTGTCAAATAAAAAAATAGACGATTTTAATAGCCTTCGTAAAAAATTTTATTTTTTAGCAAAGTTAATAAATATCTGCTAATTTTTAATAACTCCCTTTTTTAAAAAGTTTTAATTAGTTTAAAAAGAATTAAATTAATCATTAAAAAAAATTAAAAAATAAAAATTCTTTTATATTTAACTTTTTGTTAACAAAAAAAAGATTAAAAAAAATATTAAATAAACGATTATTAATTATTTATTAGGTTATTTTTTTAAAATTCTTCAAAAACATTTCAAAAAATACTATAAGATATCTGATATATTAAGATATATTTAAGTAATTAAATTTTCTCTGCGGTAATTATATTAAATTTAATTAAATTTTTTTATTGGATTATATTTTTAAAATATAAAAACTATATCAAAATACTATTAAAATACCTCTTGACATTATTATTATTATTATTCTATGATTAAAAATATATGGACAAAGGGTATAATCTTTATAATTTTGAAGCCCAGTTTAAAAACTATCTTCTTTCGGAAAATATTTCTCCTATTTCTTTAAAAAACTACCTTTCAGACTTTCGTCATTTTGCTGGCTGGGCAGAATTAAAATTTAAAGTTCAAAATTCAAGATTAAAAATTGAGGATGGATTAATAGATAAAAATCTAATTCAAGAGTATCGTCATTATCTTGTAAAAAACAATTTACCAATTAAAACTATTAATCGTCGACTTTCAACTATTCGTAAATTTTGTTCTTTTTGTATCAGTCAAGGCTGGATGAAGGAAAATCCGGCCAAAGAAATCTCTAACCTTAACTCCAAAAACCAAACTTTAATAACTACAGATAAGGTTTTAAAAAGCCCTGTCTCTTTATTATCTCAACTTCCTAAAACTTTTCATACTAAAATAAAAGGTTTTTTATCAAAACTTCCTAAACTTTCTCCTTCCTTAGTTAATAAGTTTGAAGCTGAAAAAAAAAGATTAGGTTTTGAGTATTATATTAGTTTTTTATTTATCCTTATCTTAACAGCCATCTTAGGCGCAGGAATTTATAATCAGTTTTTTAAAAAAACCGAAAAGTTATTTGCCTATCCTACAACTCCAATTCGAGCTGGTCGTCTGCTTTCTTTTCAAGGTCGACTAACTGATTCTTTAGGAAATCCAATTACTACTGGTACTAACATCACTTTTAATCTTTACAATGTTTCTACTGGTGGTAGTCCTTTATACACAGCTGGTCCTTGTGTCATCACTCCGGATTTAGATGGAATTATTAATGTTTTAATTGGTGGTCAAGGATACACGCCAACTCCTCCTTCCTCAACTTACAATGTCTTATGTGGAAGTGAAATTCCTGCTAGCATCTTCACAGAAAATCCAAATATTTATTTAGGAATTACTGCTGGTAGTGATAGCGAAATGACCCCTCGTCAACAAATTGCTAACGTTGGCTATGCTATTAATGCCGAAACTCTTCAAGGCTTACCACCAGGAACAACAACTTCCAATATTCCTTTTATCAACCAAGACGGCAACTTGCTAATCGCTGTTGCTAATCCTGGTATAAGATCTACCTATGCTTCATCATCCTTCACGATCTCAAGCGCCAACTCAACT
The DNA here is from genome assembly GCA_036787375.1 of Patescibacteria group bacterium. Lineage (GTDB taxonomy): Bacteria > Patescibacteriota > Microgenomatia > UBA1406 > GWC2-37-13 > GWC2-37-13. The sequence goes on along the minus strand of DAIQPK010000022.1, from coordinate 172 downwards.
ATTATTCAATCAGCAAATCTTGGAGATGTGATTTTGCAAGCTACTGGCTCAGGAATCTTAAAATTTAGAACCGGCGGTAACACTGATGACTTTAATCGACTGATAATTGATAATTCTGGCAACGTTGGTATTGGTATTACTTCTCCAACTCATAAGTTAGAATTAGCCACTC
>DAIQPK010000021.1:0-9563 GCA_036787375.1 Patescibacteria group bacterium | reverse complement strand
ATCCTGATCAAATAGAAGTTGGTATGATCTTAAATATTCCTAGATAATTCAGTTATAATATTATAATAATTAAATCGACTATAACTGTTATATAATTTCTTAAAACGATGGTAGTTTTGTTATAAACTTTAAAATTTACTCAATAAATTTGCGAGATTAGTTAAGCGGTTTAACGCTACCTTCCCAAGGTAGAGAGACGGGTTCGATTCCCGTATCTCGCTCAAGATGAAAATTTTATAGGCAAAGATAAAGTTATGGATTCAAATTCCATCTAGTACTCTTGCTGAGATAGCTCAATTGGCAGAGCAACGGTATCGTAAACCGTCGGTTCCGGGTTCAAGTCCCGGTCTCAGCTCCTAAGATGAAAAGATCAGATTATATTAAAAGTCAAAACTATAAAAAAAAGTTTTATCAACTAATTTTTATTTTATTTTTATTTATTTTATTTATCTATTTTATCGGTTTTAATTTATTAATAAACCTTTCCTTATTTATCTCAAACATCTCTAAAAAAAACTCTCAAGAAGTATCAACTTTTGACAACAATTTTTTTGCTAGTATTTCCATAGATAATTTTTTATCAGCTACTAACAGCGCTGAACTTCTTATTTCTGGCACAGTTACTAACTACGAAAAAATCAACATTTATCTAAATAATGAAAAAATTAAAACTATTAATGTCGGTAAAAGCGGTTATTTTTCTGAGATTATTAGTGATCTAAAATTAGGTAATAACAGTTTTTATATTGAAGCTTTAACTGAAGATAACAAATATCGCAAAAAAACAAGAACTTATTCAGTTTATTATAAAAAAGACAAACCAAGGTTAGAAATTACCGATCCAAAAGACAACTCTGTAATTAATAATAATGAAGTTCTTATAAAAGGAACTACTGATAAAGAGGTTTTTGTTCAAATAAACAATTCTCCGATTGTTGTTGATTACCAAGGAAGTTTTCAAACAACAATTAGGCTTCAAGAAGGAGAAAATACAATTAATATTAAAGCTACAGATATTGCTGGAAATATTGAAGAAAAAGAAATCAAGATTACCTATCAAAAAGACTGGTAAAAAATAAAAATAAGATAAATGGATGAAAAAAAACATTATCAAACAAAGAAACAAAAATTAAAAATAAAAGAATAATTCTTGATTTTTTAAATTTTTTCCAAAAAAAATAAAGCAAATTTAAGTAACCTATTAACCCTAATAATCCTGCTGCTATGAGTATTGTTAAATATGATGAACTAAAACCAGCTCCAGCATTTGAATAAAATTCATTCTTTATATATCTAATTCGATTATAACCATAACCAAAAACTGGTTTTTTAGAAAAAAAGTTAATGGCTTTTTTATAATCATCTAATCGTGCTTTAATTGTATAAACTCTTAATAACTTTCCGCCTTCACCTAATGGTCGGGGAATAAAAATCAATATAAAAACAAAAATTAAGATTTGAGATAAAATTAAAAAATACTTTTTATTAAAAAATAATAAATAAAAAATTGCCAAAAAAAATCCTAGGTAAATATTTCTTGAATAACTAAAAATTAAAAATAATAAATAAATTAGTTTAATAAATAAATTATTATTAAGAAAAAAAACTAATCCATAAATTGATCCAGCAATAACAGTATCAAAAAAAACTCCAAAAGTTCTTTGCCAATGAGGATCCCAACCTAAATACATTAAATTTCTTAAATTAGGATATAAGAAATATTGAATTAAAGTGGAAATAACTGTTAGATAAACAAAAATCTTTAAAGAGTTTTTTATAACCGCTAAATTATTTTTATTCTTTAACCAAAAATATAAACTAAAAAAATAACTAAAATACAAAATTAGTCTTAAAAAATAAAAAAAACCAATTAAGTTTTGAAATTTGTTAAACTGTCTAATCTCTATAAATAGAGAAATTAATAAAACGAATAAAAAAAATAAAACTGGTTTAAACTGTTGACAAATTTTCTTACCAATCAATTTTATTTTTTCTATATTTGTTATATAAAATACTAAAGAAAATAATGCCAATGAAATCTCATATAAATAAAAATTAACTTGTTTTTCAAATAAACTGACTCTTAATAACTGACCAAAAGAAAAAAGAAAAAAACTAATATACAGTAAAAATTTCATATCTTTTTATTTTCTAAATATAGTTTTCCTCTGGTCAAAAATGAATAAAAACTCATTAAAAACGAGTAAACAAATCCTTCAACTCCATCTAAAAATCCCAGTAAAATAAAATAAGTATAAAAAAACTTTAAAAATGGATAATAAATAATTTGAAAAATATTAGCTTTTTTATTTTTTAATTTTAACTCTAAAGCTCTTAAACTTGAATAATAATTAACTTTATTAATAAATTCTTTAAGAGTTTGATGTGGATAATGATTAATAAAATTTTTTAATTGACTGATTTTAAAATTTGAATTTTTAATTTTTAACTCTTCGTGAACTAATCCTTGGAAAACACAAACTTCTTTTTTAAATAATCTGATAAATCCTTTTTTTCTTGCTTTGAAAATTTCTCCATATTTCATTTCTTTATTCCAAAAAAAATCTCGTCTTTTTAAATAATATCCATCAACTAATTTATCAGGATTGTCAAAAAGGATTTTAATCTCATCTTTTAACTCTTGAGTTAACTCTTCATCAGCATCTATTGATAATATCCATTGATAACGAGTTTGTTTGATGGCAAAGTTTTTTTGATCAGCAAAGTTATTATTTAATCTTCTTTTTATAATCTTAATATCGATCTTTTTATTTTTATTTATCAAACTTTTAATTTTATCAATAGTTTTATCATCAGAATAATCATCAATAATAATTATCTGGTCGCAAAATAATAAAGATTTTAAACATCTTTCAATATTTCTTTCTTCATTTTTTGTCAAAACAATTGCTGATATCTTCATATTATTAATATAATTTTATAATTTTTTTAATGTATTTTTTCCAAGAAAACTTTTTTACTAATTTTTTTATCATATAATTATTTGGTTTAATCTCTAAATTTTTTGCTAATTTAATAAAATCGTCTTCACTATTAGCTAAGTTAACATAGTCTTTTAATTCAGGAATAACGGCTGTTTTCAAACCAACTACCGGGCAGCCTAAAACTAAAGCTTCAATTATAGGAAAATTAAAACTTTCATAATATGACGCAGTTAACAAACAATAACTTTGATAATACCACTTAAATAGATTATCTCTTAAAACCTCATTGTTTATAATTTTTAATTTAAATTTTTTAAATTTTTTATCTTTAATAATTTTTTTATAAGCTTTTTTAATGAAGTCTAAATTTTTTATCTTTTGATTTTGCGCCACTACTAAAAAATATTTTTTTCTTTTCCACCTAGTTTTAACTTGACTTTTAAAATCTAAAACATCATCAGGAATACCAAATAAATTAATTACTATTTTATTTTTTAAATCTTTATTAATTTTTAATAACTCATTTTTTACTTTTAATGAAGAAACAACAATTTTATCTGATCTTTTAATCATCTGATTTAGTTGACTAGTTAACTTCTCTAATAATTTTTTTTCATATAATTTTGGAAAAAAATAATAGGATAATCCATGACAAAAACCAATAACCTTAACAGAAGTATAGAAAGGAATGGCTTGATTTAAAGCTAAAAAAACCTGTTTTTTATTAAAAAATTCTTTAATTGATAATTGGATTTTTAACCAACCAATATTTAAAAAATTAATTTTATTTAATCGATAAATAAAGTATTGATTATTTTTATCATAGTTTAAGAGATTGTTAATTAAATTTTCTGAAAAAATTTTATTACCAGTGATATTTTTGGAGTTTAGGCTACCAGCATCAAGAGAAATTTTTTTAATCTGACCTTTCTTTTCAAATAATATTTTTTTAACAATTAAAAAAATAATTAATAAATTAATAACCTCACCAACCAAAGATATCCAAGCCGAAGCATAATAGTTAAAAACTGGAATTAATAAATAATTGAAAACAAAGTTATAGATTAATTGAAATAAAAATAAATAAATAATCGATCTTTCTTTATTAAAAGCATAGATGACATTAATACCAATTGAAATTAATAAAATTAATGGTAGATTAAAAATAATAATTTTTAAAATTGGTAGAGCTAACTGATAATCTTTTTTTAATAATAAAAATACTATCTCACCAAAAAAGAAAAAAAATAAACTAGTTGATAAACCAATTATTAATAAAAGAAAAAAATCTTTTTTTACTTTTAATTTAATTAGATCAATCTGGTTATTTCTTTTTAAATAGGAAAATAAAGGAATTGAAGAAAGATTATAAGCAGTAACAAAAAACATTAATCCATCTAAAAACTTATAAGCAGAAGAATATATTCCAACCTCATAACTGCCTTTTAAAAAATTTAAAAGAAAAACGTCTATTTTTGAATACCAACCAGCAAAAAGATTAATTAATAAAAAAATTACTGATCCTTTAATAATCGACAATAGAGAATTGATATTAAACAAAATTTTAAAATTAATCACATTTTTTTTTAATAAATAGAGATTAACTCCAAAATAACTAAGATAAATAAAAAATAATCCATAAAATAATTGATTAATAGTTTTTGTTAACAAAACTATTATTATCGAACTAATTACTAAAAAAGTTTGAAATATTAAATTAATCAGTCCTTGTAAATAGCTCTTTTGCCTAATTGACGATAAAATCAAATAACTACCAGATAGACTATTGGAAAGATAGACAATAGAAATTAAAAAAATTGCTAATTTAATTTTATTCGAATAAGGAAAAACTAAAGCCATTATATTGCTAATAAAAAAAGCTCCTAATCCCAAAAAAAATCTTAAAGAAATCAGTTGATTAAGATTTCTCTCCTCTTGATTAAGTTTTGCTAGACCATAAGTTGTGGTTCCAAAATCAAGTAGTGGCAAAAATAAACTAATATGACTCCAAACTAAAGTATAAATCCCATAAATATCAGGCTTAAAAGTTCTCGTTAATACTAAAAATAAAACAAAAGCTAACAATTTATTAATTACTGAAAATAGATTTAAACTAAAAAAATTAAGATAAAAACTTCTTTTTTTAATATTCTCAATTATCGTCTTTGGTAAACGAATAAACTCTCTTATCTTTTGTAAAAAATTACTGTATTTTAAAAAAAACTTATAATGATTTTTAAATAAATAAAACTCTTTCTCAGGATTTGATTTTGAAACTTCAAAATGATCATATTTTAAATAACTATCAATACCGACTTTAAAACCAGCTTTTTTTGCTCGGTAACAAAAATCAACCTCTTCATAATATAAAAAATAACTTTCATCCCAAAAACTAATTTTTTCAATCACTTTTTTTTTAAAAAAAATTAAAGAACCAGAGACAAAATCAACTTCAACAAATCTTTTCTTAGGTTTTATCTCGCTTAGCCCCCCAGATAATCGCCATTTATCTAAAAAACCACCATAATAAGTTTTTCCCTCTTGATTTAATGAGTATCCCCAAATATCAAAATAATTACCTGCTTTTAAAAAATCTTTTTTAATTAAATCTTTTAAAGAAATATCAGGATTTGCAGCAGCAATTATCTGGCAGTTATCTTTTAAAGCTTTTTTTATTCCCTGATTAACTCCATAAGCATAACTTTTTTTATTATAAGTATTATCAAAAAAATAAATCTCATAATCCCTAATTCCTAGGTGACTAACCTCTTTTTTTAATCTATCAATATCATTTTTGAGAGTTTTATACAACACAAAAACAAAACCTATTTTCATATAATAATTAATTTTTATTGTTATTATTATATAGAATTAAAAATCAATTTGAAGATTTTTTTATTTTTAAAAAATAAGAAATTATTAGAAAAATTATTGGTAAAAAAGAAAATAAATACTTTTTATTATTTTGGTTGTTATCGATTTTTTCTTGATAATTTTTATTATTGGTAATACCTAAAATTTATCCATCATCCTTATTTTTAGCCAAAAATTTATCATTAATTGAGTTTATTTGTTGATTAACTTTATCCTCAAACTGAAAATAATTTTTATTCTCCTTAGACTTTGTTGATTCATTTAAAGTTGATAAGTTAGCTGAAGATATAGTATTAGGGTTTGACAAAGCTGTAGTCGAAGTTAAAGTTATTGTATTAGTAGGAGAAATATTTAAAAAAACCGTTGGTGATGGAGTTGAAGTTAATGTTAAGGTGGGAGTTAATACTGGAGTAAAAGTTGAATCAGAAGTTGGTATTAAGATTGAAGATGGTGATGGTTATAGAATTGAAGTCATTTCAATTGTTGGTGCTGGTAACCGTTCTTCAATCATTGAGATTAAATAATTGTCAATCTCTTCTTCTGGAATCTCATTGGTTATTTCGCCTTTTTTTCCTCCCAAATATCCTTATTAGAAAAAATTTTTCCAATCAATAATTGATATTCTCCTTTTTCCTGTCCAATTGCTTTTAAAATATACTCTTTTTCTTGAATATGATCATAAAAAATTATCCCTCATCTTCTTGAATTATTTTATCATCATCAATTAACTGAATCGTTGCAGGTGATTTGATGACAAAAATTAATGAAGGAAAAATCTTTGTTTTATCACCCTCTACAATATCATTTTCTTGATATATTAACCTAATCCTTTTAATATTTTTTTAATGGCATTATTTTTATAGATTATCTCTCCATGATCAAGATTTATTTTTTCATAATCATTATCATCTTGATGATAAGCTGAGTTTGATAAGACTGTATAATCTCCTAAAGAAAATAAGGTGCTAATTGGATATCTATTCTCATTAACAATATAACCGGTTGGTGTTTTATCATCTTTTTCACCATAAATTGCTTTAAAAATAGGAAAGATAATAGAAAAATTTTGATTATAGTTAAGAAAATAATCGTTTTTAATCTCCAAACTCTCAAAACTGATTTCTCGATTATTAGTATCATATAAAAAATTAAATGTCGGTAATAAATCTTTTAATACAGTAATTTTTTCATTGATAGCCTCTTTATCTGATTGAAATAGTTTTTTATTTAATTGAAGAACTAACTTTTGCGCTAACCATAAAAAAGTATTCTCTCTATCGATCTCGCCAAAAAAAATTGGTTTATATACTTGAACGGCTCCATAATGAGGCGAACCAATAGAAATAATTTGATTAACTTTTTGATTACTAAAATACTTCTGAGAATATATTCTTCCTACTAAACCTCCTAACGAATGACCAATAATATTAACATTTTGATTACCAACCTTTTCATTTAAAAATGATTTTAAATCCTCAACAATATCATCAACTCTTTTTCGCCAATCGTAATTAAAAATAAATAAATTATTATTTTCTTTAAAACCTAAATTTTTTAAAGTCGAGATAATTCCTTGATACTCTTTAACAAAAGAAAGCATCTTCCAATCCGAATAATTTACTGGTTGATTATAAATCATTGCTTTCTTGTTCCAAGAGGCAAATAAACCAGGAATCAAAACTACTGGTTTATAAAAAGAAGCTAAATTTAACCTCCAAAGATTATTATTACTTAAGCCAGTGTAATATAGATAAATATTTCCTTTTTCTTCTAAAACCGAGGGGTAAATCATATAATTACTATCATAAATATCAGTTTTAGTTAAAAGATTTCCTTTGAATTGAAAATTACTTTGACAGGTTATAGGTTTAGATAATTCGCCATAACCAATTCCGTCGGAATAATGAAAAAAAATATAAATCTTTTCTCCGATTTCTTTAACAAAAACTCCATCTCCCTGTAAATTTAGTAAATCTTGTCGACATTTTATCCAATTATTTAAATCATTAGAATAAGCTAAGTTAATATAAAAACCATAATTTCCCCAGGAACCATAAAAAAGATAGTAAACACCATCTTGATAATATAAAAATGGGGCAAAAAAACCATGATTTTCATATTGATTATTTTTATCTGGCTCAATAAAAAATTGTTTAAAATTATTACAATTTAAGTCTTGATCACAATTTAAAGAGTAGATTTTATAAAAATCAGTCGCTTCTTGATAAGCAAACAAAAGTTTTATATTTCCTTGACTGTCTTTAAATAAGCGAGGATTAGTTAAGTCTTTGCCATTATTAATTACTTCTTTTGTTATTGACCAATTATAACCATCATTGGACTCTATCTTTACTAAAGAAAAATAGGTTTGCTCTCTTTTTCTTGCTGCTAAAATCCCTTTAAATTGATTATTCTCTTTATAAATATATGCTTGACGAATCTCTGCATAATCATAGTTTAACTGAAGAGTTAAAGGATTATTTTTATACTTTGTTACTTCAATACCGAAAATAGGTTTTGAAAAAAGAAGATAAAAAATAGTTATTAGAACAGTTATAAAAATCATCATATCTATGAAGATTTTAGAAAGTTAAGTCTGTATCTGTCTATTAACTATAATTAACATTTTTCTATTTTAAGTTCTCTATCAATATTTATTGTTTAAAATATACTTTGCAGAAAAAATTGAAAAAAATAGCCAACAAATAAAACTAAAAATAGGAAAATAAACTAAATTAGAATGATAAATAATTTGGTAATAATAACCAATCATCCAAATTAGAATAATAATGACTAAAAAATTTTTTTTAGGAAAATCAATCAATGATAAAAACGGCATAAGCCAAGAAAAATACTGAACAGAAAATCCCGGTGTTAAGATAAAAAAGATTAATAAAAAATTAACTATCTCTTTATTAAAATCTTTAAAGAATTTTTTTAAAAAGCTATAACTAAAAATAAATAAAATAAACACTAACATTATTAGTTTTTGATATCTAAATCTTATTGACTCAAAAAATAAACTAATTCCCCAGATTGCCCAGACTCCTTGATAAAGAAAAATTGGTTTTAAAATATCGATCAGATTACTCTTAAATATCGCTTGATATAAAAATACTGATAATAAAGGAAAAATTAATATCAATAATATATTTTTTTTATTTTTAAGTTTTTTAAAGATAAAAAAGAAAAAAATTATTGACCAGGTTTTTATCATTATTGAGATTGAATAAAAAATCATTGACATCTTTTCTTTCTTTTTTAAGAAGAAAAAAGTTAGTAATAAAAATAAGATTGGTAGACTATCAAACTGGCCATGAAAGGAAAAAACTAATAGAGAAATTGGATTAAAAGCATAAAACAATGTTGATTTTATTTTTTTATTGGTTAATAAATAAACTAAATAAATGTTGATTAAATCAACTAAGTTAATAAAGATCTTGATAAAAATTAGTATTTGAAGATCGTTAAAATGAAACAGTTGACCCAACCAAACAAAAAATCTCTCAATATATAAAAAAAATGGTAAATATGGATGATAAAAACGGGCTAATTCTCGATAGATATCACCAATACTCTTGCCGATTTTTAAATATGATAATAGATCATAGTTTAAAATATTGATTGTCAAAAAAATTATTATTAAACGAAGAAGAAAACTTAAAAAAATTATTTTCTTAATTTTTAAATTCATTAGTGAGCTCGGGTGGGTTTGAACCACCGACCTTTCGGATGTGAACCGAA
>DAIQPK010000020.1:0-9657 GCA_036787375.1 Patescibacteria group bacterium | reverse complement strand
TATTTTTAAATCCTTCTTTTTTTATTTCATCAATTACCTGACCAATCACTTTTTCTTCATTAAAAGCCGGAATAACAATATAAGTCTTTTTTTTCATTTTACTGATAAATTATAAAATAAACTTCCTCTATCAGCAATCAGTTTTACTATTTAGTTTTACTACTATCGAGATAATATTATCAACTCAGTAAAATTATAAACTCCAAATAAACCTGTCAATCTTTATTTTTCAAATATAGTTAACTAATTAACTGCATTTTTATTATTGAAAAACTTTTATTAAAAAACTAAACCGATTGCCATACTTTTATTATTGAAAGTTAGAAATTAGAAGTTAAATGTTTAATGTTAGGCATCATATGTTTCTTGTAGGCCCAAATGAACCTGATAGTTCACCCACGGCTTGGCACAAGGCTCTGATTTTAATTGATTTTAATTATAAATATTTCTTCATTATTTGAAAGTAGTTTTTTGAAAAATTCTCAACAAAACTTCTATCCTCAATAAAATTACTTAAATCATATATTAATTTACTCGGAGTAACACTTTTAATGATTCTTTCTTTAATTACTTTTTTCAATTGAGGCATATTTTTAATTCCTGTTAACTTTGCTAAAGTTTTCCAATTAGGCTCAATTTTATTTTGAAAAAACCAAAACAAATCATAAAAATCTCTTCCTTTAATATCAATCTCACTTTTCTTACCTTTGTACCAGATTCTATGCAAAAAAGCATTAATTTTTCCTGCCATAAGAGTTGGTAGATCATAACTCTTTATAATAAAATTTAATCCGTATTTAGAAATTGGCGTCAAATTAAAACCAGCATAAGGATTAATTGAATCTGATAACTCAATTTTAATAAATAACTTATCTGTTTGATTATTTTCTGAAAAACCAATACTTTTTAAAATAGGAAATTTTAAATAGATCCTAAAATTTTTTTGAATTTTTGTTTCCAGCTTTTGATAGTATTTGTTTTTAATTTGATTTTCTAAATATTCATTAAGATGCTCAATTAAACTCGTCTTTATTTTTTTTCCATTATAATCAAAGTCTAAATCTTCTGATAATCTTGGCAAATTATAAATAATCCTTAAACATGAACCACCTTTAAAAATCAGTTGATTAAAGTTCTTTTGATTATAAATTAAAGACAAAATTAGATATTGAAGATACTCTTTTAAATAGTTTCTTATCAATAAAGGAGAAGCTGATAATTGTTTTCTATTTTTTATAATCTCTCTTAAAACTTCTTCAAGCATAATAAATTTTAGATATTAAATTAATAACTTGAATTACTCTTTTATTTTTCGACTTATCGGCATATCTTTTAATTTCCAAAAACTCCTTTTTATTAATGTTTTCCCAATTTATTCTTAACTCAATAATCACTTTTTTATTGATCGGGGTATTTTTAAGAAATCTTAAATACAAAAAATCAAAAACTGCTTTTGATTTTTTAGCGATTAAAATTGGTGCCAAGTCAGATTTTTTTAAATAAAAATCAAAAAATAAATTGGGGGTAATTGAATAATATACATAAGTAGCTAATTGATTTTTAAATACTTTTGTTTTTTTTGTCGTAATACTAGTTACTGAATAGACAGATTCAGTTAAAAGATTATATTTATTCATAACATACTCACAAGAAAGATAAGAAGGCTCATATATCTTATTAGCAAGAAATTCTAAATAATCTTCTTTTCTGTATTCATTTTGCCAACGAGATTTTAATATATAACGACCTTTTTTTAATCTAATTAATTCTCCTTTTTTTACCCAATATTTTAGATTCGAACTCAAATTATTCTCATTTTTTTCATAAAGACGAAATCCGTCTTTAGTGATAATCAATAGATCTTCTAATTGTTTTAATTGATTGATTTTCATATATTTCTGATTTTGTGTAATTATTATACAAAATCGTAAATATATTTACAAGTGAAATGAAGACAGAATAACAGGTTTTTTCTTATTTCATTTTAGATATTCTTTGATATTTAATTTTTTAATTATTTATGATTTATTTGTGATTTGGGATTTAGGATTTTTATTTTAATCTTAATCGAAAATGAACCTGATAGGTTCACCCACGGCTTGGCACAAGGCTCTGATTTTAATTGATTTTGACTGATTCAACTGATTACTGATTCAACCGATTCAAGTGTATAATTAATCTTATGACCATCGGAATCGACATCACCCCTCTTTTATTTTGGGGAACTGGAGTTGCCAACTATACTTATCAATTAGTAAAAAATCTCCTTAAAATTGACAAAAAAAATCAATACAAACTTTTTTTTGCTTCATTAAAAAATAAAAACTATTATCCATTTTTAGAAGAATTCAAAAATCTCGGAGCGAAAATTTATCATTATAAAATCCCATTTAAGTTACTTGAATTTTTATGGCAAAAAAATAATCTTATTCCTGTTGACAGACTGATTGGTAAATGCGATTTAATCTATGCCAACGACTATCTTCGCTCTCCCTCAAAAACCAAAACGATCACCACTATTCATGACTTAACCTGGAAGCTTTTCCCTGAATATCACACAAAAACTGTCATCTCTGCTCATGAAAAAAAATTAGAAAAAACCATTAAATATAGTGATGAAATTATTGTTGACTCAGAAAATACTAAAAAAGATTTACTCAGGCTTTACCCGCAGATTAATAATCAAAAAGTCCATGTTATCTATCCGGGAATAAGTGAAGCTTTTAAACCAATCAAAAATCAAAAAAAAATCGAAGAGGTGATTAAAAAATATCTCAAAAGTTTTAAGTTTCATGTTTCAAGCTTCATATTGTATGTTGGCGCTATTGAACCAAGAAAAAATCTTGACCTGGCAATTGAAGTCTTTAATCAATTCATTTCCCCAAAACATAAACAACCTGTCAGATTAACAAAAAAACCTGACAGGTTAAATAATGATTGGCATTTTTTCATTATTGGTCGAGCTGGCTGGAAAAATGAAAAGATTTTTCAATTAGTTAAAAACCTAAAACTAGAAAATCGAGTTCATTTTTTAGGCTTTGTTGATGATGATGATTTACCATATTTTTACTCTGGTGCAAAACTAACCCTCTATCTTTCTTCCTACGAAGGTTTTGGTTTACCACCGCTTGAGTCATTAGCCTGTGATACACCGGTCTTAGCTGGTAATAATTCGAGTATGAAAGAAACTTTAGATAAACAGTTTTTAGTTGATATCAAAAATAGGGAAAAGATATTAGAAAAAATGACTCAATTAATTTTTACTCCACCAAAAATTAACTTTTTGAAAATTAAAGAAAAATTCTCTTGGCAAAACGCCGCCGAAAAATTCTTAACAATCTAACTATTAGTTATATTTTTCTGAGGACGAACCTGCCTTAAATTTAAATCAATTTCGCCACTATATAACCAAAAACAAAACCACCAATATGGGCAAACCAAGCAATACCACCCGATGAAGAATTAAAAGTTGCTAAAGCACCTAATCCTGAATAAATCTGAGTTAAAAACCAGTATCCTAAAAAAAACCAAGCCGGCAATTCAATTTTATGCCATAAACCAAAAAAACCCACCACTAATGCCTCAATTCTTGCTCTTTTAAAACTAGCAAAATATAATCCCGCTACTGCTGAGACTGCTCCCGAAGCGCCAATCATTGGAATTATAGAGTCAGTATTAAAAATATACTGAGAAAAAACCGCTGCTACTCCACCTGCTAAATAAAAAAATAAATATCTTAAATGACCTAATCTATCCTCAACATTATCACCAAAAATATGCAAAAACCACATATTAGAAAATAAGTGAAAAAGTCCACCATGTAAAAAAATTGAGTAAAAAATATTTTTATAACTTTCGAAGTTAAAAAAATTAAAATTAGCGGGAACAAACCCATACTGATAAACAAACTCTTTAAAGTCTGGAGGTATCAACTGAATAAAAAAAACTAAACAAGTAAATAAAATTAAAAGATAATTAATGACAGGAAATCTTCGACTAGGATGAGAATCACGCAAAGGAAACATTTTTCAATTATACTAAAATCTAAATATTTTTAACCATATAACCATAATCAGTAAGGGAAAAACCAAGTCTTTGATAATATCCTCTGGTTCCAATTGCCGAAATTACCGCTATTTTTTTTAGATTAAATTTTTGACTAATCTCAATCGCTTTTTCAATCAACTGTCTTCCCAAACCATGATGTTGAACGGCCTCTTTTTTAGAAAAAGGAACCAACTGACCTAAAATATGAATCTCTCTTATAATGCTGCAACCTAATAAACTTTTAATAAAAAAATTCTTTTTTTTCAAAACAAATTCCGGAATTCGCAATCTTAGATATCCTAAAAGTTTATTTTTCTTATCAATAATCTCAATAAAAAATTCTTCGCCATTATTAGCTTGATACTGGGTAATTTTTATATTAGTTGGATAGGCTATTTTTTGATCAAATATCTCTCGGCAACGAATACAGGGACAGTGAATATCTTTTCTTTTTAAATATTCTTTTATCTCTTGACGAAAATTTGAAGGAAAATTTTCAATTACTAAGTCATTTCTTGTTAAGTCTCTTACTAACCGATTAATTCTCACCCAATGAGGAACAATTTCTTTTTTAAATATCTCTGTCAAACGAATCAAATAGTTTTCATCTATTGGTTTAAATTTTCCTTGATAATACCATTCAACTAAAGGACTATTTTTAACCAATTGAGTTGGGTAAAATTTTAGATTGTCTGGTTTAAAATTATTATTTTTAAAAACTTCTTTTAATACCCAAACATCTTTTTCAAAATTGGTTCCCGGTAAACCCGGCATTAAATGATAGGTAATTTTAAATCCAGCCTCTCGAAGAAGTTTGGTTGCTTTGATAATTGCTTCCACTGTATGACCTCGATTAACTAATTTTAAAATTTTATTATCAATTGTTTGAACCCCAATCTCAACTCTTGTTACTCCTAAATTTCTTAAAAACAAAATTTCCTCCTCATTAATAAAATCTGGTCTTGTCTCAATTGTTAAACCAACCATTCGAGATTTAGCTATTTGATTTTTCTTAATTGCTTGATTTAGATTTTTAGAATTAAAATAACTTTCTTGACCAGTTTTGATAATATTTTCAACATCGGTATTTAAACCATCCAAAATTTTTTTTACAAACCACCGGCGATACTTTTTTTCATAAAATGAAAATGTTCCTCCTTGAATAATCACCTCGACTTTATCAATTGGGTGTCCTGATAAATAAAACTGAGCTAAACGATCAAAAGTCTGCCAAAATGGCTGATATTTTCCTCTAATCGCTCTCATCACCGCTGCCTCATCAGGAAAATAACTTTTTGGCGCATTATCATTTAATGAACAATAAAGACAATTAAAAGGGCAGGAGTTTTTTGGTGAGGTAAAAACTGACAAAGGAACAATTCCTGACAAAGATCTAATTGAAACTACCTTAAGTAGTTCTAAAAATTTTTTATCTATCTTAAGATTTGAAAAATACCGATGATAAATAAATCTTAACTGCCATAATTTTGGAAGATAATTATTTTTTAGTTTTTTATCTTTTAAATATTTTTTAATAAATTTATTTAAATTTTCTCTTTTATTAATTTTTTGATTAATTAAATATAAAAAAAGGTCTTTTAATATCGGTTCATTTTCTTTAAAATAATTCTTTGGAAAGTACATACTTTTTATAAAATGGAAACTTATTATATAAAAAAATTTATTGATATTATTGATAAATATTTTAAAGATGTAATCAATATTTATCAAAACAAAAAAATTGCTGTTTTAATATCGGGCGGTATTGACTCATCAATTATTGGATATTTTACTGTAAAATATTTTAGTTCAGTAATTTTTTTTACTCTTAATTCACCAACTGCCACAGATCTTAAATTTTCAAAAATAATCAGTCAATTTTTAAAGCAAAAGTTACAGATCGTTAATTTTAATCAAAAAAACATCAATACAGTTTCTCAAATAGTTAAAAAAATCTTAATTAAAAATGAAGTTGATGTTAACCCAACTTATCTATCTTTAGCTACAGGATTTTTTTTATTATTAAAAAAGATTAAAAACCAACAAATTGATACTGTTTTTACTGGTCAAGGGCCAGATGTTCTTCTGGCTGGTTATAAAAAATATCATCAATTACCTTCAACATTTTTGAATCAAAAAATTAAAGATGATCTATATTTAATTGAAATTGATAAAAAAAGAGATCAAGCAGTAGCTGATTATTTTAATATTAAATTAGAGAATCCTTATCTAACAAATAAATTTATAAATTTCTGTTTATCAGTTCCTCCTGAATTGAAAATTAATCAATTAAATAATATTTTTTATGAAAAGTACCTTTCCCGAAAAGTTGGTCAGTTTTTAAATCTACCAAAGGAGGTTATTTTTCGTCACAAAAAAGCCTTTCAATATTCAACTAAAATAAGAAATTATTTCAAAGGTGTTATATAATAAAAAATAATATGAAAATTTTAGAAGTTAAAAAGTTGGCAATTCCTCAGATTAAAGTTTTTAAAATTCAAAGATTTTCTGATTTTCGTGGTTATTTCACCGAAACTTTTCGTCAACAAGATTTAGAAAAAGTTATTCCTAATTTCAAAGTTATTCAGATTAATGAAAGTTATTCTAAAAAAAGAGTTTTTCGTGGTCTTCATTTTCAATGGAATCCTTATATGGCAAAGTTTATTCGAGTGATTAAAGGAGTAATTATTGATATTGGTTTAGATATTAGATTAAAATCTCCTACTTATGGAAAAGCCATTGTTTATCAAATAAAATCAAATGAAAACATTGATTTTTTTGAAGCGATTTTTCTTCCTATTGGTTTTGCTCACGGCGTTTATTTTTTAGAAGAATCAATTATTGAGTATTATTGCAATAGTAGCTGGGATCCTCAATCCGAAGCCTCAATTAATCCGTTGTCAAAAACTATTGATTGGAGTCTAACTGATGAAAATTTAAAAAAAATTTTAAAAGAAAATTTATCTCAGGCAATTATTTCTGAAAAAGATAAGCAGGGAATATTATTAGAAGACTGGTTAAAAGATGACCGAAGTAAAAACTTTATTTACTCTTCTTAAGTCTTTTTAAATCAGCTTCAACCATCATCTTCACCAACTTTTTAAACGATACTTTTGGTTGCCAACCTAAGATTTTTTTCGCCTTATCTGGTCTAGCTTTAAGATTAGGAACTTCAGCTGGTCTTTTAAACTGAGGATCAATCACCACATATTTTTGCCAATTTTTTATTCCCACTACTTTAAAAGCCTCCTCAACGAACTCTTTTACTGAATGACTTTCACCAGTGCCAACAACATAATCATCAGGATTCTCTTGTTGAAGCATTAAATACATTGCCTCAACATAATCACCAGCAAACCCCCAATCTCTTTTTGCCTCTAAATTACCTAATCTCAACTCTTTAGCTAAATCTAATTCAATTCTTGCTACTCCATCAGAGATCTTTCTGGTCACAAACTGAATACCCCTAATTGGCGATTCATGATTAAATAAAATCCCATTACAGGTAAAAAGTCCATAAGCTTCTCGATAATTAACCGTTATCCAGTAAGCATAAACTTTTGACACTCCGTAGGGTGAGCGTGGATGAAAAGGAGTTTTTTCATCTTGATAACCATTATTATGTTGAAGACCAAACATTTCGCTAGTTGACGCCTGATAAAACTTAGTTATTGGTGAAAAATACTTAATCGCATTTAAAAGATATAAAACTCCCATTGAGTTAACCTCTGTTGTTAATTTTGCCTGCTCAAAAGATGAACCAACAAAAGACTGAGCCGCTAAATTATAAACCTCGTTAGGTCTTAACGTTCTTATTAAGTTAAGAAGAGAAGACTCATCAGCCATATCACCCTCAACAAAATCAACATCATGAGTAACTCCAAGGTAGTCAAGATTAGAATAATTGGGGTTAGAATAACGTCTCATTAATCCATAGACCCTATAACCTTTTTCCAAAAGCAATCTTGCCAAATAAGCACCATCTTGACCTAAGATACCAGTAATCAAAGCTATTTTTGACATATTAAAAGTAAATTATAACATAAATAAAAAAAATCAACTTATTAAAATTTTTTTTATCAAGATAACTCAACTTTTTGATATGCTAAAATTATCCTTATGAAAGAAAAAATTCTTTATTTTATCAAAAAACCCACCTCAAAAAATATCATAATCAATACCTTAGGCCAATATTTAAATGTTTTTTTCACTGCTTTTTTTGCTTTTTTATTAGTAAGAATAATGACTCCTGTTGAATATGGGACATTAAGTGTTATCTTCGGAATTATCTATGTCTTAGCTAATATCTTAGACTTCGGAACCACTGCTAGTATTTATTCTTACTTGCCAACAATTTTTGAAAAAAAATCCTCACATATATTTTCTTATTTAAAAACAATTTTCTTTTTCCAATCAGTATTTGTTATTTTTATAATGATAGTTTTTTTACTTAGTTTTCCTTATCTCGATAAAGTCTTTTTTAAAACTAATATCTCTCTTATTGAACTCTATATAACTTTTTTTTCAATCATATTTTTTATTTGGCAGAATTTTATTTTCAATGTTTATAATGCAACAAAAAATTTCTTAAAATCAAATCTCTATTTAAATTTCGCTAATGTTATTAAAACAATTTTTATTGTTCTTCTTATATTTTTAGGAAAAGTTAATATTGGATTAATAATTTTTTCCTTGGGTATCCTTGGTCCTCTAATAGTCTTTTTATTAGTTATCCTTGAAAAAAAATCAAAGATTATCCAAATACTAAAATCTCCGGTTAAAAAAGAAGAGTTTCGCATTAAATATACTTTAATTTTTTTTATTGCCTCACAATTTTTTAATTTAGGTCAAAGAGTTGATCTTTTTCTTTTATCTTATTTTTTGCCTAAATCACCAGAGTTAGGTTATTACGGATTAGCTCAGAAGATTATTCTTACTATTATCGCTGCTATTGTCGCTGTCACTCAAGTTCTATCTCCTTCATATTCAAAAATAAATAATAAAAAAGAAGTAAAAAAAATGGTTAAACAAAGCTTGATTTATTTATCTTTACCTACAATCCTTTTTTTAATTTTATCAATTTTGCCAGGTTGGGTTTTTAACTTATTTTTTACTGAAAAATACTCTTCAACAACCATTATTACTCACTTAATAGCTTTAAGTTATCTTATCTATCCTTACTCCCATATCCCCCTACTTTTTCTTCTCTATACTTTTAAAAAACCAAATAAGATCTTAATTGTCAATATTATTTATTTTTTTATTATGACTATTGGTTGTTATTTAACAATCCCTATTTTAAAAATAAATGGAGTAATAATCACTATATTTATCAGTTTTTTAGTTATTTTTGTTTTGGGATTTTTTCTTGCCTTAGAAGAGTATCAAAAATTACCTTCAAGTTGATATTTTTTAAAAAATTGATATTATTTATTTAATATAAATTTAAGATTGCGGGTGTAGTTTACCGGCAAAACGACTCCCTTCCAAGGAGTAGTAGGCGGTTCGATTCCGCTCACCCGCTCTAGACTTCTAACATCCTATCTTGCCACATATACAACCGACTCGGTTATCCTAACTTTGGCATAAATTATAGATTGTTATGATAAT
>DAIQPK010000019.1:0-9745 GCA_036787375.1 Patescibacteria group bacterium | reverse complement strand
TCCTTTTTTAAGATTAGGATCTTCTTGATATTTTGCTTGTGGTGGTGGAACAATATCCCAGATAAAAGGTTCAGAAATTTCTATCTTTCGTTGATCTTTTTTTCCATATAATTTAAATAATAAAAAGTTGTTTTTATTGTTAATCTCTGTTTGAATGAGAATATAAGCTGGGGTGTTATTTTTAATTTTTAAATCAACAGATGGAGAAAAAACCGAGGCATCAAAACCAGGTTTCATATCATTTTCATAATAATAAACTCGGTAAGCATGAGGATGTCTCTCAATAATTTCTAAGCCAGCATTTAAAGCGGCCCGAAATAAAGTGGTTGACACCTGACAAATACCGCCACCATCACCTAAGATAGTTTTACCATCCTTGATAATATAGGCTGGTTTATAACCGGTAATTGAGGAAATTTCACCTAGAGTTTCATTAAAAGAAAAAATTTTTTTTGGAGGTATTAAAACACCATGAAATTTGGTTGCCGCTAAATTAATATTATAAACTCTTTCTGAGATAGAATGACTAAAATCAGATTGACCAACACTAATTAATTCTTCGATTCCAAAATTATTAATGTTAGAGAGAGTAATTTCTGGTTTAATCTTATTAATTTTTAGGTTTATAAAAATATCTTTTGGTTTTTCTTTTAGAGATTTAAAATTAATTTCTAAGTCAGAGATAAATTTTTTTTCATCAATTTCTTGACCGTATTCTTCTTTTCTAAAATTAATTACTTTGTTATTTTTGAATTCGAACAAGGCATTTTTAGCTGGTTTGTTATAGTTTTCTTTTATAGTGAGAAACCAATCATTAAGAAATGATTGGTTGTAGTTAATAGTTGTTTGAAAATGATATTTTTTTAAACCAGCAAGAGAAGTAATTTTCTGATAATAATTAGAAAAAAATGATTTTGACCGACCAATTAGATAAGCTCTTTCAGCGGCAGTTTCTTCATCGAATTTAAGATCTAAAGTTTTTCCAGAGAAGCTAGCGATTGATGAGTTATTAATTAAGATGGTTAAGTTAATATTTTTTAATTTATTTGATTGATTTTTGAAATAATTTTTTACTTTTTGTTTAGTTGTTAAAGAAAAATTTTTACCATCGATAAAAACATTGGGATAAATTTTGTTTGTTAACTCTCCTTCTTTTTCTTTTATAAAGTTAAAGAAGATTATTAGAATTATTGTTGTAATAATAATTATTAGATAAAGAAGATTGTTTTTAATTTGAATAGTCTTTTTTGTTATCATAGATATTATGGAAGATAATAATGATAATAAAGAAAAAAATTCTCAAATGCAACCTCAATATGAGACGGTTCCTCTTGAAAAAAGAGATAGTTCTTTTGAGCAACCTCAAGAACCAATAATTGAGGAGACTCCAGAGGAAGTGGTTACTCCAGAAATACCTACTTCTATAGATGAGCCACCAATCTATAAAGAAAATAAAAATCAATATCTATTTATTGGTTTAGGAGGCGTAATTTTTTTCTTTATTTTATTATTCTTAATTTTTAGTTTATTTAGTAATAAGAAATCTACAAAACAGGTTAATTTAATTTATTGGGGATTATGGGAAGAGAAAGAAATTTTTCAACCATTAATTGATGATTATCAGAAAAAAAATCCTTATGTTAAAATCAATTATCAGAAAATGAGTCCTGATAGTTATCGAGACAAATTAATTGTTAGGAGTAAAAATAATCAAGGACCGGATATTTTTAGATTTCATAATACTTGGCTTCCCCAGATTAAAGAAGTTTTATCACCCTTACCCCAGTCGGTAATGACCAATAGTGAGTTCGAAAAAATATTTTATGATATTCATAAGAAAGATTTAAAAGTGGAAAATTATTATTATGGTATACCTTTGATGATTGATGGTTTATTAATGGTTTATAATCGAAGTTTATTTAAAAGAGCAGGGGTTTTAAAAGAGCCAGAGACATGGGAGGAGATTATGGATATTGTTCCTAAGCTAACAGTTAAAAATCAACAAGGAAATTTAATTACTTCAGGAATTGCTCTTGGGACTGCTAATAACATTGAACATTTTTCTGACATTTTCGCCTTATTTTTAGTTCAAAATGGCGCTGATTTATCTAATTTAAACACTGCGGAAGCAGTTAGTGCTTTAGAAGCTTATCGAAAATTTGCTGAGTTACCTAATCAATTTTGGAATGAAGAAATGCCTAACTCAATTAATGCTTTTTTACAAGAAAAAGTAGCAATAATCTTTGTTCCCTCTTGGCAGATTCTTAATATTAAGATGGCTAACCCAGAGTTAGATTTTAAAGTAGCTAAAGTTCCTACTATTCCTGGTTCAAAAAATATTTCAATTGCTAATTATTGGGTAGAAGGAGTTTCTCGATATAGTAAAAACCAGTTAGAAGCTTGGAAGTTTTTAAAGTTTTTAGTAGAAAAAGAAAGTTTAACTAAACTTTATGAAATTCAAGCTAAAGCAAGATTATTTGGAACTGCTTATTCAAGAGTAGATTTAGCCAATCTTTTAATTCAAAATGAGTATTTAGGACCAGTAATAAAACAAGCAGAAAATTTTGTCTCTCTTCCTTTAGTGAACCGAACTTTTGATAACGGATTAAATGATGGTTTAATTAAGTATTTAGAAAATGCTATTAATAGTACTATAGAAGGAGTTTCTTATAGTGAAGCTTTGAAAACAATGAGTGAAGGTGTTCAACAAATTTTTAATAGGTATAATGTTAATTAAAAATTAAAATAAAAATATATTTTTTATGAAACTACCTTTTTTTTCTAAAAAAGATGATTTTAATGATATTTATTTAGGTTTATTTTTAAAAGAGCAAGAAGGAGTAGTTTTTGTTTTAAATTTCAAAAATCAGAAGATGATTATTGAAGAACAAAAAAGTTTTTTTTATACCAATGGTTGGGAAAATCTAGTTAATGATATAGATGAGGCTATCTATGAGTATGAAAAATATTTAAATAAAAACAAAATTAAAACAATATTTTTTTTATATAGTCATTTTATTAATGAGAAAAACGGTTCTATCAAGCAACCATATTTAAATAAAATTAAAGAAATTATTAATGATCTTGATTTAGAGGCAATTGGTTTTATTGAGTGCTTTGAGGGAATTACTAATTGGCTTCAAAAAAAAGAGAGTAGTTTGCTTAATACTATTTTTTTAGAGTTTGATAAAACTCAGTTGTCAGTTATATTTTTTAAGACAGGAAGTTTAGAATATAAGAAGACAGTTTCAAGAACAGAAAATGTTATTGATGATTTTTTTGAAGCAATTAATGATTATCCAAATAAAAACATTTTTCCTTCAAGAATTATTATTTATGATTCTGATGGTTTAGATAAGATAGCAGAAAAAATAATTAATTTTAAATTTGATAAGAATTATTTTGTTCAGATTCCTAAAATAGAGATTTTAAAGTTAGAAGAAATTTTTAAGAGTTTAATTAATACTTTTGAAAATCAGTTGGTAGATAAACCAAAAGAAGAAACCTTTAAAGAAGAAAAGGAAAAAATAACTCGTAAGAACTTTGATTTTTTTATTGGTAAGGATATAGAAGAAAGTTTTATTAGTGAAAAAATCTCAAAAAAACCGTTTAAATTTGGTTTAAATTTTAAACTTCCTCATTTTTCTTTACCATCTTTATCATTTTTATCTAATTTAAGTTTTAAATTAAATGAGAAAATTATTATCTTTTTAGGAGGAGTACTTATATTAATAGGTTTATTTATTAATGAATTTTATTTTCATAAGGCTCAGTTAACCATTTATTTACCCTATAAAAATATTGAAAAAAAATTAAAAAGCACTATTAATTATGAAGAAAAAATTATTAATTTAAATTTAAAAGAATCAGTTGAAACAACCGCAAAAAAATATATTGGTTCAAAAGCCAAAGGAAAAGTAACAGTTCATAGCTTCGATGATAAAGAGAAAATTTTTTCTCAAGGAACAGTAATTGAGGTAAATGGTTTAAAATTTTTATTAGATAATGAAATTAAAGTTGCCTCATCAAGTTTAATCTCAGATGGAAGTGCAAAATTACCGGGAAAAGCCAATGTTTCTGTAACTGCTTTTGATATTGGTGAAAATTATAACTTGAGTAAAAATCAGCGGTTTAAAATTGATAACCTTTCAACCTCGATTTATTTTGCCATTAATGAGGATAGTTTTTCTGGAGGATCAAAAAAACAAATTAAAATTTTTTCTTTATCAGACAGAAATAGTTTAGAAAATAAACTTAATGAATCTATTAAAAAAAATAAGCAACTTCCAAAATTATCTAAAAATCAAGATTTTATTTCTAATTTAACAACAATAAAGATAAAAGAAAAAAATTTTTCTAAAGAAATAGGTGAAGAAGCAGAGCTGGTTGAATTGAATGCAGAGGTTGAAGTAGTCTATATTACTTATAATAAACTCTTATTAAAAGAGATTGTTAGAAAAGATTTAATTAAAAACTTAGATGAAGATTATGAGATTAATGATGAAGATTTAAAAATTAAAATTGAAAACTCAAAATTAGAAAAGGATAAACTTAATTTAAACTTAGATGTTAAGGGAAAAACAGTTCTTAAAATTAAAAAAGATGAGTTGCTTAATAAAATTACTGGTCAAAATAAAGATAGATTAGCAAAAATTTTAAAAGATAATTATAAAATTGATGGTTTTAATTTAATTATTTCTGATAATTTGCCGATAATTAAAAATTACTTACCGTGGTTAAAAAATAATATTAATTTGAGATTTCAGACTTTAGATTAAAATGGCGATCAGAGTTTATAAAAAAATAATTTATTCACCTAAAAAAAGATTGATTTTTTTGTTCTCTTATTTTTCTTTAATTATTGGGAGTTTATTACTTTTTTGGTCGCTTTATCCAGTGATTTCTTTTGAAATTTATTCAAAAATTTTTCTAGAAGATAAAGCGAAAAGTCCTATTGTTAATAAACAGTCGCCAGAACCATTAGAAAATGCTCAAAGTGTTTTAGGTAGTTTCAATATTTTTTCTAATAATTTAAAAGATTATACTAATGTTAGTTTATGGTTTCCAGCAATAACTTATAATGATAATGAATTTTCTCAATTAATGTCATCATCAGCTAAAGAGTATTATTTATCAATTCCTAAGATTAATATTAAGGAGGCTAAGGTAATTATTAATGGTGATGATTTAGAGAAAGGGTTGATTCATTATTTGCCAAAAACATTACCTGGTGAATATGGAAATGTGGTAATCTTTGGACATTCAACTCTACCTCAACTTTATAATCCAAAAGATTATAAGACAATTTTTACTTATTTACCATCTTTAGAAAAAGGCGATTTAATAAAAGTGAAAATTGGTGATTTAGAATATACTTATGAAGTTTTTGAGATGTTTATTGTTAATCCAGAGCAAATTTGGGTTTTAGATCAACAAAAAGATAATGCTTATTTAACATTAATTACTTGTGTGCCACCAGGTACCTACTTGAAAAGATTGGTAGTTAAGGCTAAAATTAAGTTGATTTAACCTATAGTATTTGATATAATTGGTGAATGGCTGGAGAAATAAATAAATTTAATTATTTGATCTTTAAGCTTCTTTATTATTTGGTTAACTTCTTTATTTTTATCGGTGATTTTACAAGCTTATTTTTTATAAGTTTATTGAAAGCTGTTTTTAAAATTATTTTTTTTGGAGGAGGAGTTTTTAGAATATTTTTTTTAAAATTATTTTTCTCTTTTAAAAAGTTTTTATTTATTTTAAAAAAAATTAGTTTTCAAATAGTTAATTACTTGATTTCATTTTTAAAAAAGACTTTTTTTCTGTTTAAAAAGAAATTTTCTTGGCTATTAATTCCTAAGGAATTATACATAAAAATAAAGTTTTTTTTTCTTGGAATTATTTTTACTTTATTATTAGTATTTTTGTTTTATGGTTACCAATTTATTAAATCATTGCCATCACCAAAAAATATTGGAGTAATAAATTATCCATTAACTACTCATATATATGATCGAAATGAAATTTTGCTTTATGAAATTTATCGAGAACAAAATCGAACTCCAGTTTCTTTAAAGGATTTATCTGATTATTTAATTAAAGCGACGATTGCTATTGAAGATAAAGATTTTTATAAACATAATGGTATTTCTCTATATTCAGGAATTTTAAGAGCAATCAAAGAAAATATTTTTAATAAAAAAGTTCAAGGAGGTTCAACTATTACTCAACAATTAATTAAAAGTGCTTTACTAACTCCGGAGAAAACTATAGAAAGAAAGATAAAAGAGATGGTTTTAGCAATTTGGGCAGAAAGAATTTATACAAAAGATCAGATTTTAGAAATGTATTTTAATCAGGTTTCTTATGGTGGAGCTTCATATGGAATTGAAGAAGCAGCAAGGACTTATTTTGGTAAAAAAGCCAAAGATTTAAAGATAGAAGAGGCAGTTTTTTTAGCCGGCTTACCTCAAGCGCCATCATTATACTCACCACATAGTAATCCTCAAGCTGCTTATAAAAGACGAGATGAGGTTTTAAAAGCGATGGTTAATTTAGGTTTTTTAACTAAAAAACAGGAACAAGAAATAAAAAATAAACCAATTGAGATTTTACCACCAAAAACGTTAATTAAAGCTCCTCATTTTGTTTTTTATGTAAAAAATCAATTAGAAAATCTTTATGGATTAAAGCAGGTTGAAGAAGGTGGATTAAGAGTAAAAACGACTTTAGATTTAAGAATTCAGGAAGAGGCAGAAAAAATTCTTAAAGAAGAGTTAGAAAAAATTAGTTATTTAAATGTTACTAATGGAGCAATTTTGGTAACTAAACCATCAACAGGAGAAATTTTAGCTATGGTTGGTTCGATTGATTATTTTAAACAACCTTGGGGTGCTTATAATGTTGTTACTGCTTTAAGACAACCAGGTAGCTCAATTAAACCATTATTATATGCTTTGGCTTTAGAAAATAATTATACTGCAGCAACAATTATTGATGATTCACCAGTAGTTTTTAAAATTCCTGGTAGTTTGCCTTATCTGCCTGTTAATTATGACGGACGATTTCATGGTAAGGTGCCTTTACGATATGCTTTAGCTAATTCTTATAATATTCCGGCTGTTAAAGTAATTAATGATTTAGGTGTTAATAATTTTATTAATTACGCAGAAAAATTAGGAATTGATACTTGGAAAAATAGAGATCGGTATGGATTATCTTTATCTTTAGGTGGTGGTGAAGTGACAATGATTGATATGGCAGAGGCGTTTGGAGTGTTAGCTAATTTAGGTTATAGAGTGAATTTAAACTATCAAGTAGAAATAACGAGTAGAAATAATGAAATTTTAAAAAAAATTTCTTCATTTAAGATAAAAGAAATGGATGAAGGAGTAGCTTATATAATTAATGATATTTTATCTGATAATTATGCGAGAATTTGGGCATTTGGTTCTAATTCTTTTTTAGAAATTCCTGGTTATAAGGTAGCTGTTAAAACGGGAACTACTAATGATAAACGAGATAATTGGACTATTGGTTATACACCAGAATTTTTAGTTGTTGTTTGGGTGGGAAATAATGATAATTCGCCAATGAATCCTTATTTAACATCAGGAATAACAGGAGCAGCACCGATTTGGAATCGGGTGATGAGTTATTTATTAAAAAATTATTCTCAAAAAGAAAATTATTGGTATAAAAAACCAGAAAACATTGTCGAAAAGATTTGTTATTTTGGTCGAAAAGAATACTTTATAAAAGGAACAACAGATAAGATTTCTTGCCGACAGTCTTTATTAATGACACCAACTCCGACTCCTTAAGCTTTTTTAATTTTTTCAAAACCAACTAAAGGCTGAAGAATTTTAGGAATAATAACACTTCCATCTTCTTGTTGATAGTTTTCTACTATGGCAATTAAGATTCTTGGTGAAGGAATCGCGGTTTCATTAAGTGAAAAACAATATTCTTTTGTGCCGTTTTTTTTTCGATATTTAATATTTAATCTTCTGGTTTGAAAATCGCCCATAATTGAGTTGGAAGCGATTTCTCCATAATCATTGCGATAGGGCATCCAAATTTCGGTATCAAATTTTTTAATTTGAGGTTCACCCATATCACCAGTACACATAAGCATTCTTCGATAAGGAATTTGAAGGTCTTCTAAAATTTCTTCAGTATTTGTTTGTAATTCTTCATGGAGATTTTTTGCCTCTTCAATATCGTTTTTCGAAATAATTACTTGTTCGACTTTCCAAAATTCATGAAGTCGATAAAGACCTTTAGTATCTTTACCATAACTTCCCGCTTCTTTTCGAAAACAAGGTGAAAAAGCAACAAATTTTTTAGGTAAGTCTTTTTCAAGTAATATCTCATTAGCAAAATAAGCAGTTACTGGTACTTCAGCAGTACCAGCTAAATAAGCATCATCGTCGTTTAGTTGGTAGACCTCATCTTTTCCCCAAGGAAATTGACCACTACCAAAAAGAGTAAAGCCTTTGACAATTGATGGAGCGATAATAGGAGTATAGCCTTTTTTTACAAGTTTATTAAATACGTAAAATAGAATTGCAAAGTGAAGAATAGCGCCAGCGTTTTTTAAAAAATAACCGCGAAAACCAGAGACTTTTGTGCCTCTTTCTAAATCAAAAATATTAAGAGCTAAACCTAATTCAATATGAGATTTTGGAGAAAAATTAAATTTTCTTGGCTCGCCCCAAGTTTTAACAACAAGATTATTATTTGAATCTTTACCGACTGGTACCTCATCTAAAGGGACATTAGGAATATATGATAATAAATGATTAATTTCTTGCTCAATTTTAACTAACTGACTTTCTAAATTTTTTATTTTTTCTTTAATTTCTTTGCCTTTATTAATATTTTCTTGATTAGGTTTTTCTTTAGCAAGTTTATTTCTCATTGCTCTTAAGTTTTGAGTTTCTTTTGTTAGTTGTTTTCTTTTATCATCTAAAGATAAAATTTTTTCAATCTCTATTTGTCGATTTTTATTTTCAGCAGCTTGAATAACTTTTTGTTTATTTTTTCTTATATAATCAATTGATAACATATTTTTAAATCATAACAAATTAACAATCTTTTTGGCAAGTTTTTTTAATGCTTTTAGACGATGATTAATTTTTAAATGTTCTTTTTCTGATAAATTGTCATAATATTTATTTAGTTTGCTAACAATGAAAAGCGAGCGAAAAGGATAACCAGGAATTTTTTTATTTGATGGTTTAAAACTAATATAGCCAGTTATTAAAGCTGATTGAGTAAAAATTAGATTTTTTTTTGGATGATATAAGGCAAGAACGGTTTTAAGAAAAGCTTTGCGTTGGGTTATGTTTTTAACATTTTTTAATCTACTTAAGGTATGATTTATTAGTTCCTGATCCGAGGCATGATAGCCTAACCAGCGATTAGATTTAACACCGGGTTCGTCATTAAGATAGGGAATGACTAAACCTCCGTCATCGGCGATTGTTGGCAAATTAGTCAGTTGACCATAAAATTTAGCCTTAATAATTGAGTTTTCTTTAAAAGTTTTACCAGTTTCTTCAGGGGACTTCTCTACTTTAACGTCGTTTAATGTTAATATCTTTATTTTTTGATTATTTTTTAAAATAAATGTTTTTAACCCATATTTTATTTCCGTAATTTTTGCTTGATTATGAGTAGCAATTAATAATTTTTTCATTTGATTAAATTATAATAAAAAACCTGATTTTTACCACCA
>DAIQPK010000018.1:0-10388 GCA_036787375.1 Patescibacteria group bacterium | reverse complement strand
CTATTTATGGAGATCATTACGGTAAACCCGGAAATACTAACACCATAAAAATTGAGGAAATAAAATAAAATATTCATAGCTAATATAACTAATCTACATCAAAGACAGTCTTTAAATGAAGACTGTCTTTAAAAAAAGACAGTCTTCTTACTCACAACCGACTCGATTCTAAACTTGGTTCCTACACTAAACTTTAAACCACCTAATCCCTAACACATAACGCTAACTTTTAACTCCTAGCTACTGACTACTAACTACTAACTTATGTTTTATCTGTTTTATCTTTTATTTTTTATGTTTTATAATATATTTGTTACGCCCCGATGCTGGAATTGGCAGACAGATACGGCTTAGAACCGTATGCCTTAAAAAAGCGTGGAGGTTCAAATCCTCCTCGGGGCACTTTTAAACTTAAAATAAAAATGGCAAATAAAAATATTTTTTATTCGATATTGGGAATCATAACTACCTTTATCTTTCTTTTTTTTGTCTATAAATTAATTAATAACTCTTATCAGTCAGTGGATTTTTCAAAAATCAATCAAGTCAAAAATACCGACAATATCAAATGGTCAAAAGAAAATAAAAATATTTTAATTGAATATAGTGATTTTCAATGTCCTGCTTGTCGATCTTTTCATCAACTGTTAAAAACTTTTGAATCATCATCCAGTCCTAATTTTAAATTAACAAAAAATATTACTTTAGTTTTCCGTCATTTTCCTTTATACCAAATTCATAACAATGCTTTTATTAGCGCCCATGCTGCTGAAGCTGCTGGAAAACAAAATAAATTTTGGCAAATGGCTAATTTACTTTATGAAAATCAAAACCAATGGTCAAAACTTAATAATCCTGAAAACTATTTCATAGAGTTAGCAAAAAATTTAGATTTAAATATTAATCAGTTTAAAAAAGACCTAAAATCAAATGAAATAAAAACTAAAGTAGAGAACAACTTAAAAGAAGCAGAGAATATGGGCTTAAATGCTACACCAACATTTATATTCAATGGTAAAAAAATTGACTTTAAATCAATTGACGATTTTTTAAATCAATTAAAAAAATTGTGAAAAAAATTAATCTTGGTTTAGTTTTTGGTGGCAAAAGCGGAGAACATGAGATCTCTTTATTATCTGCTCAATCAATATTTAAGGCTTTAGATAAAAATAAATATAATATCTACTTAATTGCTATTAGCAAACAAGGTGATTTTATGTTAATGAATAAAAATTATTATTTATTAAATCCTGACAATCTAAAATTAATAAAAATTAATGAAAAGGTTGGTATAAAAATCACGTTTATTTATAATCAAAATCAACCTCTAATTTATGATTTAAAAAGCAAAAAAATTATTGACTATATTGATGTTTTCTTTCCAATTATTCATGGTACTTATGGTGAAGATGGTTGTCTTCAAGGTTTTTTTGAGATTTTAAATGTTGCCTATGTTGGGAGTGAAGTTTTAGGCTCTGTTATTGGAATGGCTAAAGATATTCAAAAAACAATTTTGCAAAAAAATAAAATTAATGTTGCTAATTTTTTAACTATTAATTACTGGCAGTTTAAAAAAAGGCAGTTTAAGGCTTTAAAAACATTTATTAAAAAATATCACTGGCCGGTCTTTGTTAAACCTGGTAATCTTGGCTCATCTGTCGCAGTTAATAAAGTTAATAATGAGAAGCAAATAAATAAAGCCTTGAAGGAAGTTTTTGTCTATGATGAAAAAGCTTTAATTGAGCAGTATATTAAAGGTAAAGAAGTTGAGTGTTCTATAATCGGCAACGATAAACCATCAACTTCAAAAACTCTTGCTGAAATTATTCCCAGCAAAAAATATGAGTTTTATTCATATCAAGCCAAATATTTAGATGAAAATGGCGCCCAACTTTTAATTCCGGCCAGGATTGATAAAAAAACCACTGAAAAAATAAAAAAAATCGCTTTAAAAACTTATCAATTATTACAAGCTAAAGGATTTGCTCGAATTGATTTTTTTGTTGATAAAAATAATAAAGTTTATGTAAACGAAATTAATACTTTACCTGGATTTACTAATATTAGTATGTTTCCAAAACTTTTAATTAACTCTGGTTTTAGTTATCAACAAATAATAGATAAATTAATCCAACTAGCTTTAGAAAGGAAAAAATTTAAAGATAAACTTTTAAGAAACTATCAATCAAACAAATAGCTTTTTTTCTTTAACCAAAACTGACTTTGTCGACAAAGTCTTTTCTCGTCATCTTGATTTTTTAAGATTAACTTAACTGCTTCTTCTAAAAATATTGTATTTTGTGAACCCTTAAAAAGTAGAATTGATCTTTCTTTAAGATTTTCTTTTAAATAAGAACCAATTTTAATACTGTTTTCAAAAACTTGCGTTTTTATTTCTGCATCTTTTAATTTTGGATAAACATACTTTTTCATCTCCTCACCAATTAAAAAAACTTCTTTTGGTTTTATCTGGATAATTTTTTCTGCTACTTCCTGATGTTCCAACTCTGCTTCTAATCCTAACTCTCTCATCTCGCCCAAAACTAAAATTAATGGTAGTTTTTCTTTTTTAGCCAGTTGCCAAACTAAATCAAGATAGGCCAACATTGATGCTTTTGAGGCATTATAACTTGAGTCAATAATAGTTGAAGAACTGATTCCGTCAAAAATACTGCCTCGACCAGCTGGTAAATAAAAATTTTTCTTTAAACCCTCAATTATTTGCTGATTTTCTAATCCTAAAACCTTACCAACTAAAATCGCTGCTGAAAAAACTTCTTGATAAGCTTTTGGCAGAAGATAACCACTAATATTTAAATCTAATCTTTGACTTTTTTCTTTTAAATAAAAAGAAAACTTTGTTCCTGATTTTTCTAATTGATAATCAAGTAATCTTATATTGCTATCTTCACCACCAAAACTAATAAATCTGATGTTTTTTTGAGATAACCTTATTTTTTCTACTTGCTCATTAATATAGTCATTAGCTTGGTTATAAATTGCCATTTCTGGCCTTGCTAAAGAAATAATTTTTACTTTTTCTTTAGCAATTCGCCTCACCAAAAACTCTCGTCTTTTTTCACCAGTAATTTCCTTATTTATCAAGCAATCAAACTGCATCGTATGTACCGGATAAGCATTTAAAACAACAGAAATATCAGGTTGAACAATGGTTAATAGATAATCCATATTTTTAGGCCAAAAAGGCGAGTCAATACCCATCTCAATCACTAAATACTGATAATCTTTAATAAAACTGGTTTTAAAAGGCGCTAAAAGTAAGTTTTTTAACCAATCTAAAGCTTGATAATTGCCTGGGTCTAAACCCAAAATCCCTAAAGGAATGCCAGTTTCTGAATTACCTTTTTCAATCATTTTAACTCTAAAATAATCTTTTAAAACTGAATAAATAGCATTTCTCGTTGAAGATTTACCAACAGAACCAGTAATACCAATAATTTTTAGTTGATATCTTTTTAAAACTTGCCTAGCAAAAAATCTTAAATAATATAAAACAAACCGTTGTAATAGTTTCATAATTATTAATTATATTATAAAGAAAATATCTAACATCTAACTTAAATAAATTCTAAATCTGTATTCTGATTATATGTTCTGATTATATATTCTATTTTCACACTCACCTATCAATGAAAAAGCAGAGATAATTAACTTTAGATTGTTATAACAATCTAAAAATTCAATTTCCAATAGGGAAGACTACTGAAATTTTGAAGGTGAAACAGATCCGGATAAAAAAGAGAATTACTAACTGATTTTTTTAAAATTATAAAAAAATTATTAAAAAATCATTTTAAATTAATTTTTAATTTTAGATTATTATAACAACCTAACACTTCTCCACTGCTATCCCTACCTAACATCGTAAAAGATATAATTTACGACGTTATATATATGCTTTCCCTCTAAAATATCTCTCAATAATTTCTCTTTAACCTAAAAACTGTAAATAAATTATCTATAATCTTTCTCAGAGAATAAAACCCCCTCTTCTTTTAATTAATTCAAAATTATTTTAAATAAACAGCTTTGTTTTAAAACTAAAAATTATCATTAATTTTCTAAAAATAAACTATTCTCCGAATAAAAAATAACCTTATTAAAAACTATTAAATTTTAGATTGTTATTATAATCTAAATACTTATTTTTGAGGCTAAAAAATTATTGATTCTCCTAAAAATAGGGTCTGTTTTTATTATTTTTAGATTGTCATATCAATATAAATATTAATTTTCAAGGCTAAATTTTTTATTCTCTAATAACAAGATGTCTATAAAATAACAAGATATCTATAATCAGTTTTATTTTAGATTTTAATATCAATCTAAACTTATATTTTTCAGGCTAATTTTTATATTTTTTTTAATAAAGATTAAATTATATTTAGACCGTTATAATAATCTAAAATTTAATTTTTAGCCTCAAAAATTAAAGCTTATCCACATAACTAATATATCCTATTTTGGAGGATAACAGCAATATAAAATTTAATTTTTCAACCTGAAGAATTAAGATAAATAACTTAATAACTCTAAAAAAAAATAAGATTGTTTAATTAGCTTTAAAAAACCCTATAGTAATTAATAATTTATTTATCCTATAGTTATTTAAACGTTCGTAAAAATTACTATAGGACATATTTATTCACGTTCGTAGTTTCTCACTCTTCCCTTTTCCCTATTTATTATCTCTATTGCTTTTTTTTATTTTTGTTCTTTTTTTAAAAATTAATTGAAAGTAAAGTAATAATAAAAATAAAAACCCATACAAATAAATATTCTCGAATCACTTCTTTAAAAAGCCGATTGTCAATATAGTTATAGATCACTCCCCCTAAACTATAAAAAGAGGCTGTTAAAAATAATGAAGAAATAACTCCTTTTACTGGCAAAAAACTTAATATCACTGCTAACTCTCCTAAAATTAATGACAAAAAAAATGAGTAATGAAAAAGTTTTTTATCTGGTCTTTTATTCAACTTAACTGTCCAAAAGAGATGAAAGCTTAATAAAAAAGATGTTATAAAAATGACTAAAAAATTAATAAAAAAGTACTGTTTAAAATAAAATAATAGATTAAAAGCCATAAACGATAATAGCGTCAGATAAAAATAATTAACAGAAAAGGCAGCTCGATAAAGTTGAAGGCTCTTCTCTACTCCAACATTAAAAATGTTACTACATAAAAGAGCTGCGTAAATAGATATTCCATAAAAAACAACAAAAGGTAAACGAGTTAACCAACGACTAGGAAATAAAAAATAAAAAAGATAAAAAACTATTGTTAAAAATATCGGTATAAAAAACAAACCAAACCAATCAAATGATTTAATATCTTCAAGTAAAGCAAAATAAGTAAAAAAATAACCCAAAATAAAAAAACTAATAATAAAAATTAGAGCTTTGTCAAAATAAAAAAAAGTTGAAAAAATTAGTAAAAAAGTCAAAGAAACCACTGAGATTACTAATCTAATCCTTTTTTCGATTTTGACAGCTTTTTTTTCAAAGATTCGTAAATACTTTTTGAACATCATCTAAGACTTCTAAAGAATCTATTAACTGAGATATCTCATTTAATTTATTATCATCATCAATCTCAATTTTATTTTTAGGCTTAAAATAAATTTCGGCATTAAGATATTTTTTATCTCTCAAAAGCTCTTTAACTCGACCAAGATTTTCATAAGGAATATAGATATAATAACGATCTATTTCTTCTTCAAAATCAAAACCAGCTAATTTATCAACAATCTCTAAAATCTCATCTTGATTAATATCTTTCTTATCGAAACTAATTAAACCACACTTATTAAATTGATATAAAACTGAGTTTTGGCTTCCTAGTTTGCCTTTATGTTTATCTAGAATTATTTTTATCTCCGATAATGTCCGATTTGAATTATCTGTAGTTGCTAAAATAATTAAGTATATTCCATGTGGTCCAAAACCTTCATAGATCATCTCTTTCAAATCAGTTTTATTTGGACCAATCGCTCTTTCAATTGCTTTTTTGATATTATCTTTCGGCATATTATAACTTTGAGCTTTTTCAACTGCCATTCTTAAACGAACATTATTTTCTGGATCAGTTATCCCTCCTCCTTGAATTACCGCCAAAGTAATCAATCTTGACATCTTACCAAAAATATTACTTTTTAATTTATCGTTGGCTTCTTTTTTTCTTTTTATATTCGCCCATTTTGAATGACCTGACATAATAATTAATATT
Organism: Patescibacteria group bacterium; assembly: GCA_036787375.1. Lineage (GTDB taxonomy): Bacteria > Patescibacteriota > Microgenomatia > UBA1406 > GWC2-37-13 > GWC2-37-13. Next base: position 4,138 of record DAIQPK010000018.1, on the reverse strand, counting down.
ATACTTGACAAACTATTTTTTTAAAATATACTTTATCTTCATGGAAGATTTACTAATCTTGGAAAAACAAGCAGTGGAAGCCGCTATTAATAGTAATTGGCTTATTTGTATTAATGTTAATAAAAAAATTATAAAAATCGATAAAGAAAATATTGATGCTTATTTAAGATTAGGTTTTGCTTATTTTCAATCAAATGATTTAAAAAATGCCACAAAAATCTATAAAAAACTTTTAAAACTTCAACCAAATAATTTAACCGCCAAAGAAAACTTAGAAAAAATTAAGGTTTTAAAAGAAAAAAATTTATCTCAAAAAAATTCGTCAATTATTTTAAAACCAGATATTTTTATGGATGTTCCTGGTAAAACAAAGACTGTTCAATTAGTTAAATACGGTCAAAAAATAGTTTTAGCAAAACTCTCTATTGGTCAAGAGGTTTACTTAATCTCAAAAAAAAGACGAGTTGAAGTAAGAACAAAAGAAAAAGAATATATTGGTTGTCTTCCTGATGATTTATCAAAAAGGCTTAGCCTTTTTATTAAAGCCGGTAGTATTTTTCAAGTATTAATTAAAGAAGCTGGTTTAAAATCAGTCAATGTTTTTATTAAAGAAATAAAAAGAGGCCGGCAGGTTAAAAAATATGCCGCTTTTCCTCTTAATATTAGTGCTAATATAAAAAATATTAAAGAAGATAGCAGTGAAGAAAATGATGTTGATGAAGAAAATGAAGAAATTTCTTTATATGAATTGGAAAAACTTGCCGATAATTTAGGTGAAGAAAAAGAGGAATATGGAATTGATCATGAGTCTTTCGATGAAGAATCAGAAGAATAAAATTAATTTAGAACCTTCTAATCTTATCCTTAAAAAAAATAATTCTTCCTTTAATCTTTTTTTGATCTAGGATTCTTTTAATCTCTTTTGGTAACTGAAAATCTTTCATTGATCTTAATGCTAGAAAAAAAGAGACAAAAAAAATAATAATTAAATAATAAACAATCATCTTGTTGACCAAATAAGTTCTAATTCATTTAATTCTAAAATTATATCAGAAATCTCCGGTGTTGTTTTTTTTATTTGACAATTAAAAAAATTTTTTAAGTCCTCAATAATCATTGAATAATCTTTATAATAAAGAAAGCAGGTTTTTTTTTGATCTAAACTGTCTTTTTCTGTTAAATCTACTACTCGTATTCCCTCCCCATCTAAAATCTGACTTATCAACAAGGCTGTTGAATAGCTTTTTTTATATAAAATTTGAATATTTTCTCTTAATTGCCGATAAGTTTTTTTATAAAAATAACCTTGATATTTTTTTAAAAAATCTTCTCTGAAAAAATTATCTTTGGTTAAAAATAGAACTCGATAATCAGCAATATTTTTTTTAAAAAAGATAAAAAAAATTATTAATCTATCTAAAAAATTAGCACTTCCTTTATAAAAAAAAATCTCATAGAAACTAGGAAAATCGTTTTTATTATGATCTTTTTTATCATAATAAATAGCAACTTTTTTCGGATAAAAATAAAGGTCGTTAATTAACCCTAAATTAACGGAAAATGATCTCGAAAAAATTTCTGGTTTTTTTTCTAAATCAATCAGTTTGTACAAACCACCTAAACGATAAAAACCATAACCACCAGGAATAAAAAACCTAACCTCAGGTGAGATTTTTATTAAATAGTTAACATCATCTTTAGCTAATGAGTAAAATCGAGTGTTTTCAGAATAAAAAATAAGATTGGTTCTATCTTTAAATTTTAAAAAAACAGAGGTTTTAATATTTTTATAAATATAAACGACTATTATTATTGTTAATAAAAATAACAATAAAAACCAGTGATGTTTTTTCATATTAGTCCCTGTTCTATCTTTAATCTTCTGATTTTATTAACTATTTCCTCTTTGCCTAATCTATGCCAAAGATAAATTTTTTTAATAATTGATAATGAAGCTTCAAACTCTGGTTGAATAATTAAATTAACACCTAAATCTTTCATTATTGACTTATCTCTATCTTTATGAATACGACTAATAACAAAAATGTCTTTGTTTAATTTTTTAGCATTAAGATAAATAGCAGTTTGCGAAGAAACATCAGGAATTGCCAAAATAATCATTTTTGCTTCATCAACCTGAGCATAATCTAAAATATCAATATCAGTTGGATCGCCATAAATTATATTAATTCCTTGATTTTTAGCCTCTTCTACCAGTTTTAAATTATAATCAATAGCAATAAAAGGAATTTTGGCTAATATTAACGACTTACCAATATAATGACCAACTCTTCCATAACCACAAATAACAATATGATCTTTTATATCTATTTTATCAATTGGAGATTTATCTGAATCTATTTTATAAATAATATAATTTTCTAAAAATGGCAGATAATTTTTAATAAATTGACGAATTTTATTATAAATCAAATCTTTATTTTTTATTAAAACTGGTGTAATTAACAATGTTATTAAAACAGAAAAAATAACAAAAAAATAATCTTTTTGATTGATCAAATTATTAATCAAGGCTGTTGACATAAGAATAAAAGCATCTTCATCTATCTGAAAAAGATAAATTCCTAGATTAAAACTGATTTTGCTGTGAAATTTTAAATAAATAAAAGTTAAGAGAATCACTAAAAACTTTATTAAAATTACTGCAAAAGTAAACAATAAAATTAAAGGTAGTAAATTAAAAATCTCATCAATTTTAATACTAGTACCAATATAAATAAAAAATATCACCGCTAAAATATCTCGTAATGGTCTAATCTCACTAAAAATATGATGATGTTCAAGTGTTTGGGCTAAAAATACTCCAGCAATAAAAATTCCAATCAAAGTCGGAATCTGCAAAAATAATGATAAACTGGCAATAAAAAAAATAAAAATAATAATAAAAAGATTAAATAACTCTCTTGAAGTTTTAGCAATTTTATTAAATAAATAAGGAAAAATTTTCTGGCCTAAATAAAAAATTAAGAAAACTATGATTGCTGATTTAAATAAACTAATAAAAATCTCTCCGCTAACTTTTAAAAACGAAGCTTCACCACCAGTAATTGAAGTAAAAATAATTAAAAAAGGAATAAAGGCAATATCTTGAAAAATCAAAATTCCCATTGCTATTTCTCCTAAAAACGATGACTCTTCTCCTCTATCTTGAATAATTTTTGCCACTAATGCCGTTGATGATGATGATAAAGCAATACCAATTAAAAATGATGTTAAAAATGAAAATTTAAAAAATAAAGATAATATGGTAATAAAAATAATTGATAAAACTATTTGAACTGTACCAGCAATAAAAATAATTTTTTTAAAAGAAAAAAGTCTGGAAAAATTAGTTTCTAAACCAACTGTAAAAAGTAAAAGTAAAATCCCAAAATAAGCAAAGTTTTTTATTGCCTCAGTATTATAAAAACTTCCAAAGACATTACCAAAAAATAATCCACCAACCAAATAACCAATCAAAGGAGAAAGTTTAATTTTTTTAAAAAATAATCCAAATAAAAAAGGAACTGCTAAAAAAATAAAAAAATCAAATAAAGTCTTAAACTCAATTTCTCCCATATAAAATAGTATACGAAAAATATGAATAATTCTGCTATTAATATAACCGCCCCGGTTTGCTTATTATAAGCTATGGTATTAAATTGTTTTGATAATCTAAAAATATATTAAAAATAAAATATTGACTAAAATGGTATAAGTGTTAAATATAGTCAACAGTTAAATCAGTAATCAGTTGAATCAGTCAAAGTTAGTTGAAATCAGTTAGAATTAGTTAGAATTAGTTGGAATCAGAGTTTTATGACAAGTCATAGATGGACCTGTAAGGTTGCTTTTAACATCTAACATCTAACATTAAAAATAAATCTTAAATACTAAATCCTAAATAACAAATGATAATTAAATAGTAAATAAGATGAATAAATTAAAATAATTCACTGAGGACAGACCTGCTGAGAAGACAGTCTATCTTTGCATAACTCGCAAACACATAACTCGTAAACACGTAACTCGTAACTCGCAAACACACAATTCGTAAACGCATAAACCCATTCAAGCTTTACGTTTTATCTTTCATATTTTATGTTTTATGTTTGAAGTTTTAAGTTTTTCTAGAAGA
>DAIQPK010000017.1:0-10525 GCA_036787375.1 Patescibacteria group bacterium | reverse complement strand
AATTTTAAATTTTAAATTTATTTATGATTTATTTTTTAAGATTTATTTTAATTTATTTTAATGTTAGTAGTTTGATGTTTGGTGTTTAATTTAGTATAACCGAGTCGGTTATATTATTAAGGTTTGACATACCTATAGTTATATACTATAATATGGATTAGATCCTAAGGTTTGTTGATATTTTCAACAAGCTTTAGGATTTTTTTATGGTTAATAAAATCCTAATTTTTATTATTACAGGATTTTTATTTTTATTTTTTTCAAAAACTGTTTTTGGTCAATCTTTTGCTGGTCACTCTGCCACTCTCTCTTCTTTTTTAAGTTATAAGACAAAAATTGATGAAAATAAGCTAATTAATTTAAAATATAAAGAGATGACTATTAGATCAATCCTTTTGAACTACAACTCGCCTTTGGTTGGTCAAGAAAAAGCTTTTATTGAGGTTTGTGAAAAATATCAGTTGGATTGTTATTTACTACCATCAATTGCAGGATTAGAGTCAACCTTTGGTCGATTTATTTGGCCTAATTCTTATAATCCTTTTGGTTGGGGTGGTGGTTATATTATCTTTGATAACTGGCATCAAGCAATTAATACAGTTGGTCAAGGTTTAAAAAAAAATTACTTTGATAAAGGAGTAGTGACAATTGAAGATATTGGTCGAATTTATTCTGAGAATCCAACCTGGGCACAAAGAGTTAACTGGTTTATTAACCGATTTCAGAAAGAAGAAGAAAAAATAATCTTGTATTCTCCACAATTTAAAGTACAATTATAAACTATATGTATAGTTACAAAATCAACAAACAACCAAAATCAACTACCGAGATTAATATTATCATTTCAAAATTTTATCTTGAAAAAGAAAAAAAATCTGCTTTTAAAAGACTTCAGTTAGAATTGGTAGTTGATGGTTATAGAAAAGGAAAAGTACCTGAAGCAATTGCAAAAAAACATTTAAAAGACGATCAAATACTTTCTGAAACGATAAAAAAAATTTTGCCGGAGATCTATTCGGAAATTGTTAAAAAAGAGTCACTAAAACCGATTATCAATCCCAAAATCGATTTAATTAAGCCTAAAAATGGTGAAGACTGGGAGATTAAAATATTAATAGCTGAAAAACCAGAGATTATTTTAGGTCAATATAAGGAAGTAATTAAAAAATTAAAAGCTGATAAAAAAAAGGCTGATATCTGGATTCCAGGCAAAGATAAAGAAAAAAAATCAGAATCTGAAAATAATTCTCAGTTAATTAATGAGATATTAAACTTAGTTTTAAAAGAGATTAAGGTAGAGATATCAGATTTAATTATTGATGAAGAACTTGAATATCGACTATCTAAATTAATTGATGATATCAGAACAGCTGGATTAACTATGGATACTTATTTAAAATCAAAAAACTTAACTATGGATCAATTAAAACAAAGATTTAAAAAAGAAATTGAAGATACTTATAAACTAGAATTTATTTTAATGGAGATTGCTGATAAAGAAAACATAAAGGTAGAAAATCATGAATTAGATAAGGTTTTTAGCAATATTAAAGATGAAAAGCAACGAGTTCAAGCTCAGTCTAATAGTTATTTTTATGCCTCAATTTTAAGAAAGCAAAAAGCTATTGATTTTCTTCTCAACCTATAGTATAATTTTTTGATTATTATTATGAGTAATCAACCTAATACAAAAATTTCATCTAAAGAAAATAAAAATCCTTTTGAGGCTATCTCCAATTTTGGTCAATCAACTGTAAATAACGCTTTCGATTCATTTAAAAAAATAGGTTCAGGAATGATTAATCAATTAGTTGGTTATCATGAGGTTGATAATAACAATGAAAAAAATAATCCAGAAAAACTAAAAAAACAGATAGACAAACTAAAAAAAGAAAAAAAACAAGGTAATATTTTCAGATTTACCGAATATCAAGAAAATGTTCTGATTAAAAAACAGATAAAAGAGTTAACTGAGCAAGTAAAAAGAGAGATTGAAACAATTAAAAAAACTGACAAATCACTTTTGGCTGAAGTAAAAGAAGTTGAAAAATTAACAATTAATGATCTACCTGAAAAACCAGGTGTTTATCATATTAGATTTTTAGAAATAGTTTTAAGTATCTTGCGGGCTGTTCGGGCTAAAGTTAGTGAATCAAAAACTTGGCTTCAGGCTTTAATTTCTAAAAAGAAAAAACGAGGTTCTCTTTTTGCCATTCGCACTAAAGAAAAAGGCACTCAATACTCTTTATCTCAAGAGTTACAAGTAACTAGATCAATCCAGTAAAAAGTATTGTATCAACCAAATAATAACTAACGAAATATAACTAAAAAAAACAGGTAGAAAAGCGATTCTGAAATAATTAGCAAAATTTAGTCTTTTTATTATTCCCATTACTACTACTCCGGCAACACTACCAACTAATGAAAATGAACCTCCAGTACCAACAGTTAAAGCTAATAACACCCACAATCTTGAATCAGTAGTTTTAATAATATCTATAGCTATTGCTGTTAACGGTACATTATCGATGATTGAGGATAAAACACCCAAAATAATATTACCGGTTATAATTCTATTAATTTGTTGCTCATGACCAAATAAAATAATTGATAGATTTTCTAATATCCCTAAAGTATTTAATGCAGAAATAGAAAGCAAAATTCCAATAAAAAATTTTAAAGTACTAATATCAATTTTTTTAACTAATTTATCAATATCTCCTTCTAAATGGGTTTTTACTTGTGATTTTAATTGTAATAATTCAATAATTATCCAAACTAATCCTAAACCAAAAAGAAGACCAATATATGGCTGAAGACCAAATTGATTCATTAATAATGGAAATATAAATGAAATTAATGTTGTAAAAATAACTAATTTTTCTCCTCGAGTTAATGTTATATTATTATTTTTTTCAATTATATCCTGTGAATTAGATTGAATTTTTTTAGATAGAAATAAGATTGAAATTAAACCAAAAACCAATGAAGGTAAAATACCCCATCTAATTACATCAAAAGTAGAAAATTTGCCCGATAACCAAATCATAATAGTTGTTACATCTCCTAAAGGCGACCAAGCTCCGCCAGCATTAGCTAAAATAATAATTCCTGAAGCGGCAATTAAAAGATTATTTTTTTTGAAAAAACGCCTAGCAATCTGAGTCATAACAATGCTAATAGTTAAATTATCAAGTAAGGCTGATAAAAAGAATGTAATAATACCAATAATAATAAATTGAAATTTATCTTTTAACTTTAACTTTATTAAGTTTAATCTAATTAAATCAAAAAAATTATAATTGATTAATATCTCAACTAAGGTCATAGCAGCAAGAAGAAAAATAACAATATTAAAAATTTCTGATCCTGCTATTTCTAAATTATGAATTATTTTTTCCTTTGATTTTAGTGTTAAACCAACTACTACCCATAAAAACCCAGCGGTAAATAATGAAATAGCAGATTTATTAAGTTTAATTTTATGCTCAAGACTAATTAATAAGTAAGAAAGTAAAAAAAATATTATTGATATGATTTTAAAAAATTCCACGTTTAATAAAAAAATTTAAAAAAAATATTATATATAATCTTTTTTATTTATTCAAGGATTTTTAAAAAAGTATTAACTCCATGAGCCCAACTACCTTGAGATGAAGGAGTATATTTTTTCATAATCGCTGAAGCTGTAATTAGACCTTTATCAATATAATGAGTTTTTAAACCTTTGGCAACAGTCTCAATTGCTTCATCATATGAGGAGAATTTTAAAACCTGGTTTCCATAAATTCCCCAACCCCAACAATTATGAGAGTTTTCGGGAATGTATTTACAAAGATTTGATTCTTGCATAGCAATAGCGGGAATTAATCGATAATCAAACTGATATTTATCTGAAACCTCAACAATTTTTTCAGCGTAATTATATAATGGTGAGTTATATTTTCTAAAAAAAGCCTTTAAATTAGCTATTCGACCATCCTTAACTGAAATTTCTGAAACAATGTTATTGTTTAAATCTTCATAACCTGCCTTAACTATTGCTGATAATATTGTTTCTAATTGATTAAATTTTAGATTATATTGATAAAGAATTAATGATAGATTAATATTAACAATTGAAAATAATAAAATAAGAAATAAATAAAATAATCCTTTTTTAAATAGCAAATCCAAATCCATATAAATTAATTTTATGATATATGATATAAAAAAATATTTAAACAATCTCTTCTTTCCTTTTACGAACGAAATTAATCCATTCTTCTATGATCTCAAAAAAAAATTTAAACGGCGCTTCAATAATAAAGTCAAAGATAAAAATAAAAAAGTTAAGTTTTGCAATTTCTTGAGAGAAAAATTTTCCTAACGATAATATTGGCATAAAGAAAAAATCAATTATCGGAGTAAAAATACCTTCCTTTTCTTCTAATAATAACTCTTTAGTTACTTGACGAATTCGAAAAGAGAAAAATGTTACTACACTAACAAAAAAAATAAAAATTAATTGACTAATTAAGTTAAAATTTAGATAATTTAAAATTCCATATATTAAACTTAAAGTCACTATAAAAGTAATCGAATAAAAAACAGTAAAACCAAAAATTAATAAAGAATTTTTTGGCTTTGTTTTTTTTGATATAAAAGCAATTTTTGTTTCAAATGACTTGTCTTTATTAGTAATCTCAATTATTCTTTGATAAATTTTTTTTGTATTTTCTTCACCTGGAATTTTAAAAAACATTAAAATTAACGTCATTAGTGCTGGAGGAAAAAGAGTATTAATTATGATTGAGCGAAAATCAGCATAACCATAAAGATAATTAGATAATGGGAACTCTAAAATTAACGCAAAAATCATCTTAGTTAATAAAATATAAATAAAACTTTTGATAGCCAAATTTTTAACTCTATCTTTAAGTTTTTGATACTTTTCTCGACACAATTGATCAATTTCTATCCACAGTTTTTCTTTATTAGTAATAACATTATCAATATCTTTCAATCTAGTTTTTATTAAATCAAATAAAATAATAAAAGGTGGAAGTTGTTTTTTTAAAAATTTAACAAGACTATCAACATATAAATTATTAGTAATTTCATCTATTTTTCTAAAAATCTTTGGTAACTCAACTAAAAGTTTTTCTAATTCTTTTTTATTATAACTAACTAATGGTTTATAAAAAGTATTAAAAAGATGGTAATGAATATAAGCTTTATCACTTTTTCTAAAAACTTTTTCAATGGCTACTAAAAAATAAACATCTTTTTTCTCCTCATTTATTTCTTCTAATTTAATTTTATTTTTTAAAACTTGAAAAATAAAAAAACTTAAATATTCTTGAATTTGCGCTGAAGATGAATTTAAATATTCTTCAATTTCACAAGTCAATATATCAAGTAAAAACTGATTTAAATAAGCTCGAGTTTCTTCTGGTCGACCAACAATTAATCTATTTCTTAAAAAAACATATCTATCAATTAAATTTTGAGTTTTTATAATATCTTCTCCTCCTAATGTACTATTATCAAAATATCTTGCCCATAAAAGTTCTCTTAAAAGATTCTCACCTTCACCTTTTCCTTCCGGATTAATAGAAAATCTTCTTTTTAAAATTCTTTCTATAGCTGCTCTTAAAATTAAATGATCCTCTCTAAATTCAACCGCATTTCTTACTTTTTCATATATCAAAGCAAAAAGGGAGACCGTTTGAGAGACTGATAAAGCAGAAATATCATCAGGTCGTGGTCTTGATTTTATACTGTTTAAAGCACTCAATAATGCTTGAGTATATTCTGAAAGAAGAATTTCGTTCCGATCTGTCATATTAATATTATACCATTATCTAATGATTTTTTTAATTTTTTAAAATTTTCTAATATAATTAGATAATATTATGTTAATTATTTATTGTGGTGAAAACTCAATAAGTTCTTATCAAGCCTATTTTGAACTGAAAAAAAATTACCAAAATAAAAACTATCAAATATTAAACATTAATTTTGATGATTTAGAAAACATTCATTGTTGGCTTGGTGAAAACCAGTCTTTATTTGCTGAGAAAAAAGTTTTTTTTAGTCAAAATCTATTAAAAAAATTTAATAATAAAAATCCTAAAATAAAAAAAATTATCGATCAATTAATCAGAGAAAGACAAGTTGAAATTGTAGATTGGGAAGAGGAAACAACTGCAAAAAATTTAACAATCTCTAAAAATAAAAATGTTATCATTAAAGAATTTAAACTAAAAGAAAATATTTTTAAATTAGCTGAATCTTTATACCCGGGTAATCTTAAATCCTTTATTTATCTTTTAAATCAATTATCAGATAATATTTCAGAATATCTAATTTTTACTATCATTATCAAACAAATCAGAAACCTAATCCTCATAAAACTTAACCAATTAGACAAAAAATTAGCTTCTTGGCAAATATATAAATTAAAATTTCAATCGAAAAAATGGTCTCTTGATAAACTAATTAACTTCTATCAATCTCTATATAATCTGGAAATCAAAGAAAAAACTTCTAACAATCCTTTAGGTATAATTAAATCATTACAAATTATTACCAGTTATTATTTAAACTTACTATGATTAATCCAAAAATTTTCAAAGCTTACGATATTCGAGGAATTTATCCTAAAGAAATTAATGAAAATAATATTGAAACCATTACCAAAGCAATTTTAAAACTTTTTCAAGATAAACTAAATAAAAAAAATCTTCAGATTGTTTTAGGTCGTGATATGAGATTATCTTCTCCTGTTTTACATAAAATAGTTAAAAAAACTTTAATTAAGTATGGTCAAACAGTAATTGATATTGGGTTATCTTCTACGCCCTCAGTTTATTTTGCTGTTTATCACTTTAAATATGATGCTGGTATTCAAATCTCTGCTTCTCACAATCCAAAGCAATATAACGGCATTAAGTTATTATATATTAAAGACAATAAACTCATCAAGGTTTCTAAAGATCAGGGAATGGAAGAAATAAGACAATTAGCTTTAGAAAATAAGTTTAACTTAGAAGAATCTCAAGGTCAATTAATTGAAAAATCAACTTTAAAAGATGAGATAAATTTTATTTATAACTTAATTAAACCGCAAATAAAAAAATTTAAAATCGTCACCGATACTGCCAATGCTGTTGGCAGTCTTTTTATTGAAGAGATCTTCAAAAGAACTGATTGTCAACTTATTAAACTAAATTGGCAACTTGATGGTACTTTTCCTGCTCATGAAGCTAATCCATTAAAATTTGAAACTCTAAAAAAACTTCAAGAAAAGATTATTAAAGAAAAAGCTGACTTTGGTATTGCTACCGATGGTGATGGTGACCGAATTTTTTTTATTGATGAAAATGGAAAGATTGTTCCCTCGACCTTAATTTCTTCAGTAATTGCTCAAGAGATTTTATTAAAAAATCCTAACGAAACTATATTAGTTGATATTCGTTACATAAAAAATGTTTCAAATCTAGTAAAAAAACTTGGTGGTCAGGTTGTTTATAATGTTGTTGGTCACTCATTAATTACTAAAAAACTCAATGAGGTTAATGGTGCTTTTTCTGGTGAATCTTCAGGTCATTATTTTTTTAGAGAAACCGGTGGAGCAGAAAGCACTATAAAAGTTATCTATTATATATTAGATGTCCTAACCAAAAAAAACAAACCTTTATCAGAAATTGTCAATGAACTAATGACAGCTTATGAATCTGGTGAATATAACTTTGTTTTATCAGAAAACTTAAATTATCAACAACTATTCAAAAAAATTGCTCGTATTTATCAAAACGCTGATATTAATTATCTTGACGGTATTTCAGTGTCATATAATAACTGGCGATTTAATATCAGAGCTTCAAACACCGAACCATTAATAAGACTTAATCTCGAAGCTGACGATAAAAAGTTAATGAAAGAAAAACTAAAAGAAGTTAAAAATAAAATTTTAGAATTTATTAAGTAAGTAAGCTTGTTTTGATCTTTTAAATTAACTAATACGAAATTTTTTTTGAATTTTAATATAAAATATCTAACCAGCAAATTTAAACTAAAATTATAACTAACTTTTTAGTATATTTCTTTGTTTTTTTAATTATTTTACTTTTTTTTCTTAGTTAATTATAATATTGAAATAAATGTAAAATTTAAATAAATAAGAATGGGCGCATAGCTCAGTTGGCTAGAGCGTTACGTTGACATCGTAAAGGTCTCAGGTTCAAGTCCTGATGCGCCCACCATTAATATGAATAACAATCTTGATAAATTGCGTCACTCAACTGCTCATCTTTTAGCTGCCGCTGTTTTAAAACTCTATCCTCATGCTAAAATCACCTTAGGTCCAGCAATTGAAAATGGTTTTTACTATGATATTGATTTTGGAAATATAAAAATCTCTGATATCGACTTACCAAAAATTGAAAAAGAAATGAAAAAAATCATTAAGACCTGGCATAAAATTGAAAAAATTGAGTTATCAGAACAACAAGCGAAAAAAAAGTTTAAAGATAATCCATATAAACTAGAGTTAATTGAAGAAATTGTCAAAAAAGAAGAAAAAATCACTATTTATAAATCAGGAGATTTTGAAGACTTATGTAAAGGTGGTCATATTGAAAAACCAAATGAAGAGATTAAATACTTTAAATTACTCTCAATTGCCGGTGCATATTGGCGAGGAGATGAAAAAAATAAGATGTTAACTCGAATCTATGGAATAGTTTTTCCTACTGAAAAAGAACTAAATAGTTATTTAAAAATGCTTGAAGAAGCAAAAAAACGTGAACATAAAAAATTAGGTCTTCAGCTTGGTTTATATTTACTAACCAATGAGGTTGGTCAAGGACTTTTACTTTGGTCAGCAAAAGGAGCGACAATAAGGCGAGAAATTGAAAAACTAATTTATAAAGAACAGACAAGGCGAGGCTATCAACACGTCTATACTCCCCATATTGGCCGAAAACAACTCTGGCAGACATCAGGTCATTGGGACTTATATCGAGATAAGATGTACTCATCAATGTGTATAGACGATGATGAATATTTAGTCAAACCAATGAACTGTCCATTTCATATGATGATTTATAAGTCAACCCCAAAAAGTTATCGTGATCTACCATTGCGGATTGCCGAAATTGCTACAGTTTACCGTTATGAAAAACCAGGCGAGCTATCAGGGATGCTTAGAGTCAGACATATCACCCAAGATGATTCTCATATTTTCTGCACTGAAGATCAAGCTGTTGATGAGTTTTTAGGTGTTTTTGACTATATGGCTTATCTTTTAAAAGTTTTTAAAATTGATAACTACTATTTAAGATTAGGACTTCGGTCTCCAAAAGAAAAATACTTAGGAAACGATAAAACTTGGAAAAAAGCAGAAAAAGAGATTATCAAAGCTATAAATAACAAAAACCTAAACTTTGTTAAAAGTGAAGGTGATGCGGCTTTTTATGGTCCAAAACTTGATGTCATTATTAAAGATGCTTTGTCAAGAGAGTGGCAATGCGGGACAATTCAACTTGATTTTATGTTACCTGAACGATTTAAGCTTGAATATATTGATAAAAATAATCAAATTAAAAGACCAATTTTAATTCATCGAGCTCCTCTTGGATCATTAGAACGTTGGGTAGCCATATTAATTGAGCATTATGCTGGTGCTTTTCCTTTATGGCTGGCGCCAATCCAGATAATTACTCTACCAATTTCCGAAAAGCATACTCAATATGCTCAAAAAATCACTAATAAATTAAAAGATAATGGTCTTAGAGTTGAAATTAATTTTGATAATGAAACTCTTGCCAAAAAAATTCGTTTAGCTACTTTGCAAAAAATTCCTTACTTAATTATAATAGGAGATAAGGAAGTAAAATCTGACAAAATTACTGTCAGGACAAGAACTGGAATTGATTTAGGCCAGTTAACAGTTAATCAGTTTTTAAATAAAATTAAATCTGAAATTGAGAACTTTTCATAAACAACAAAAATCAACCCACAATAAGTTTTATCTAATAAATTATCGAATTAACTCTTCTAAACTTAGAGTAATTAGTGATCAAGGCGATCAGATTGGAATCTTATCAAAAGATGAAGCTTTAAAAAAAGCTCAAGAAGCAAATCTTGATCTAGTTTTAATTGCTCCTAACGCTAATCCACCAGTGGCAAAAATTATTGATTTTAAAAAGTTCTTATATCAAGAAAACAAAAAAGTTAAAGAAGCAAAAAAAGGAATTAAAAAAAGCATCACTAAGGATATTAATCTAGGATTATTTATTGCTCAAGCAGACTTAGAAAGATTAGTTAATAAAGCTAAAGAGTTTATTGCTAATGGTAATCAAGTGAGAGTTAATCTCACTTTAAAAGGAAGACAGATTACCAAAAAAAATATGGGTTTTGAGTTAATAAATAAATTTATTGATTTAATCGGTGAAGTCAATATTTCTAAAGAACCTCGATTAGAGGGAAGAGTTATCAGAGTAGTTATTTCAAAAAAGAAAAAATAATAAATATTTAA
>DAIQPK010000016.1:4426-10972 GCA_036787375.1 Patescibacteria group bacterium | reverse complement strand
TTTTCTTTTTGAGGAATAATTAAACTCATCTTTCTATTTTTTAAAGAAATTCTTTCGACAAAAACCTTAATTTTTTGACCAATTTTTATATTTTCATTACCTTTAAGTTTTGAAATATGAATTAATCCTTCAACTCCTGGTTCAAATCTAACAAAATATCCATATTTTTCTTTTCTTATCACTTCGCCTTCAACTTCTTTATCTTTCGGATATTTTTTTTCAATATTTTCCCATGGGTCAGGAGTTAATCTTTTTAAAGAAAGATTAAGTTTTAAGTCTTTAGTGTTTTTCTCAACTAAAGAAACATCAATTGCTTCACCGGGTTGAAAATAATTAGTAGCACTATTCACTTTCTCCCAAGAAATCTCTGAAATATGAATTAAACCTTCAATTCCATTAACCTCACAAAAAATTCCAAACTCAGACGATCCTAAAACCTTTGCCTTATAAATCTGACCTTCTCTCATTGACTCAAATCTTTTTTTCAGCTCTATTTGAGAAATCTTTAAAGCAGCTGCTTTTTGGGAAACCACCAATCGATTTTTTTCTTTATCTACTTCTAAAATTTTTACTTTTATTTTTTGACCGGTTAATTTCTCTGGCTCATTAATATACTTTTCCAAAAGTTGAATTTTTGGTATCACGCCTCTTATTCCCATAAAATCAACAAAAAGACCACCTTTGCCATACTCACCACAAACAACCTCTATTTCTTCTTCTTTTTCTTTTTTTTCCTTTAAAATTTCCCATTTGCCTTTATCAAAAAATTTTCTTAAAGAGACAATAGGATAACCATTTTTTGACTCTTTAGAAATAATTTTAACCTTAATTTTGTCACCAACTTTTAAATAAGGAAAGTAAATCAAAAACTCCTTTAATTCTAACTCACCCAAATAAGCATATGTTTTGGCACCAATATCAAAAAGAACGTTTTTCTTTGAGATAGAAATTATTTTTCCTTCAACTTCTTGACCTTTTTTTAGAGTAGGAAGTTTTTCTTTTTTAAGAAGTTGTGCCATAATATTGGTTTTTTCTTTCTTAGTTAAAACTATTTTATCATTAGTAGTTTTTTTTGATTTTAAATCAACATTTTTTATATTTTTCATCCTCTAAGTCGTTCCTCCTTGGTTAAAATTATAACAGAAGATTTTAAAAAATAAAGGGTTTTTGAAAAGTAAATCCACTCATATTTAGTATTTAAAAATAAAATTTTAGCTTTAACTATTTTCAATCGATTTAATTGAATACTATTTTATGTTTTATCTTTATCTAGCTCCATTTCCATATGCATCTCTTTAACAGCTTTTTTTTCTTTTGGTATGCGAATTTCTATTTTTTCTGATTCTTTTTTAATCTTTTCTTTAATTTCTTTTTCTTTATCTAAGAGTATTTTCACCATCTTAGCCGCTTCAAGTTTTGCTTTTAAATAAGTTACCAACTGCTCTCCATTTAAATTATTCATTATAAATAGAGGTAAAATATAAGAAACCTCATCTAGTCCTTGTTTTTTCAACTCTTCATTATCAGAATAAAGTTTATTTAAAACATTAGTTATTAAAACAATATCATTGTCAACCCATTGATAACGATCAAAAATATTTTCTGTTTTTGGAATCTCTCCTTTTTCATATTGAGAAATCCACATCTGCTTTACTTGTTCATACTCATCTATGGAAACAGTTTGGGGAATAATAATAGCTTCTTCAATATTCTTTTCTGATTCTGTTAATAATTTTTCTTGATGATTAACAACCTCTTCAACTTTTTTCTTCTCGGTGTTTTCTTTCTTTGCCACTTCCTCAAGAATTTCTGGTGTTAACTTTATTAACATCAAATATTCCTTCAAAATGTCTTTAACTTTATCCTCAGCTAATATTTTATTTTCCTCTTTTAATTGATTACCTATGGTTTTAACCACTGTTGATGGCGAAGTAGTTGTTGATTGATTAAACAAGTTAATAGTTCTCTGAACTGTTTGAGCATCTAAGTTCACTTTAGAAGCAACTTTTTGTACTAATGAAGTATTAGTTGCTGACAGATTGGTAACAGAATTAGTAATTTGCTGAATTTTATTTGTTGGCAATTTTATTTTATAAGAAATAATTTGTTGAGTGTTAGCCATCTTAGGTAAAGTAGAAATAATTTGGCTTTTGTTTTTTAATTGTTCTCTAGAGGAAACAAAAAGAGAACTAACAACTTTTTGAGCTACTAAATCAGATTTAATAGCTCGACCGGTTAATTCTGTTCTTATACTCATATATCTCTGTCTATCTGTCATTGTTGCTGCTTGTGCGGGATTTTTTAGATAATTAAGATTAATAATGTTTTCCCTTTTGGTCTCGAACTTAGCAATATCAGCCAAGCTGTTTGCTTTCATATTAAAAGAATTAACAATTTCCTCGGTTTTTGCTTTTTTTATTTCTTCGGTTGTCTCTAATCTTGTTTTAACAGTAGTTTCGATCTGTCTCTGGGTTTTAGCCTTTAATAAACTATCTAAATTTGTAACCGGCGGTAAAATCGGCGGTAAAGATTTGCCAGGACCAAGCTTTGAAAGAAGGATGTTTTTTATCGCATTAATACCATCACAACAATAATCACGAAAAGTTCTTAACAACCACCAAGGGAAAAAAATTACGGCTAAAAGCATTATTAGAGTAATAATATATTCAGCATAAGGATCAACATAATTAATATTTTTTAAAATGTCTAATTGCTGAGCTGGTCCACCCCACAGAATATTTGTTCCTGTTGGATAAATATAACCTTCTATCGTACCTCCTCTTGAAAAATCAAAAGAATAAGGAATCCCGTTTTTCCAAATTGTTGCTAATCCTCCCAAAAAAAGCGCTAATAAAGGCCCATAAAAAAGCCATTGAAAAAAAACCCCAATCCAGATCCAACCAATATTTTTTGTTAAATAAAAAGAAAAAAGCAATGGTAAAAAAGGAGAAACAAAAAGTAAAAACCAAAGTATGATTTTTCTTAAGATGATTACTATTCCTAAAAGATAGTAGCATAAATTAGTTATTTTCAAAAAAAACAATTGGGTTTTAATAGACTCTTGAACTTTATAATTTAAATCTTTAATACCAATAAATTCTATATAACCTTGTTCTGTGTTGTTTCCAGAAAAATAGACATTAAACAGATCTTTCCCACCTAAGTTTTCAATAAAAAACTTTATTAATACTTCTGACAGTTGAATCAAAGAAATAACAATTGTTGCTGAAAAAAAGATAAAAACAGCTGAAGTAAGAAGCCTGATAATTGATGACCAAATTTTTATTCCCATCTCAAAGTTAGCCCTTTGACCAACAATGTAAGCTAAACCTAACAAAGCAGCGCTAATTATTAAAAAAAAGTAGCTAACGTTTCTTGCCATTGACCAAATTTTAATTAAACCATGATGATTGTCAATTGAGGAATGAGAAAATACCCAATAAATAAACTGCCTTGTTCTATCATTTGATTTCCCTTGATTAGTAACCTCTTGATCTTCTACCCATAAATGATTAACCGATGGTGCTTTAATAAACTCTTCATAACTAGTAACACACTTTTCTCCTCGTGCCTCATAAATATTAGTAAGTTCTTCAGGACAATTAAAAATTCTATAATTTGGAGTTGGCGATGGATTGGGATTAGCTCCAAAAATATTTTTTGGCCAAAGAAAAATAAAAAGAATTAACAAAAAAAATAACGTTTTTTTCATAAAAAACTAAGTTTTTTTAAAAATAAACAAACCTAAACCTGCAGAAAACATTAAAAATCCACCGATAAAAAAATAAGTATTACCGCTTACAATTCCCGAGGTAATTAATTTTGTTGGTAAGGGTTGGCTTGGTGTAGGCTGATTTGGTGTAGGAGTAGTCTCTGGATTAAATAAAACACAAAGCTCAGTCGCTCCAGGCGCCGAGGCAATAATTTTAAACTTTACATAAGCAAAAGTGCCATTTCCGGAATAACCAGATGATGAAGTCCCAGTAATTATTAATTTTCCATTCTCCACTTGTTCAGCTGATACTGTAGAAAAAGTATTACCTGGTAAAACAGAAATGTATTCTAAATATTGAGTATCATAAGTCATTCCTACTTGAGCTGAAGAATAAGATCTCCCTTCAGTATTAACATTAATAGTAAACTGAACCTCATCACCACGATTAAATTCACCACTTGGAGCAATTAAATCATAAGTAATCGCCCAACTTGCTTTTGCTAATAATAAATAACTTAAAATTAGTAAAAAAAAACAAAAAAATTTTTTCATAATATATATAATATTTATGATAAATATTTGTTTAACGCTTTTCAACATTATATAAAGGGCCGACAATCTGAATATTGGCTGGCGCTCTTAAATTAAACCAGTCTTTAAACTCAGAAGCTGAAAAAGAAACACTCCCTCCATCTCCTAAAATATTAACACTTATACTTTTTCCCTGGTTAAAATCAGCACTAACACTAATCTCAGAAACATAATTATAAGGCCTAATACCACGATTTTTTAACTCAATTTTTACTCTTTCATAACTCCAACTTTCTTTACCTAACGGGTTTGGTTTGTCTGTTTGATATAAATTATCTCTAGTTGAAAGATCGTTTTTAACTAATAAAATTACATTGACTATATCAGCTACCTCTTCTTGCCTCATCCAGGCAGTTTTATTGTATTCAGGCCGACTACCCCAATTACAATAAAACCAGGGAGAATCTCTATCATAAGCTTTTTGTTGTAATTCAGAAAAACTAGAAATTCCACCCTCAAAATCATTTACTCTTTTTGTCCATGAAGTTGCTGACCAACCAATATCAGCAGAAGAAAAAACATAACCACCATGAGTAGAAGAATACCAAGCTTTAATTGGGTTGCCCGACTGAACCATCACCACACCAGCCGTCTCATTAACTGCTTGTTCCCAGGCACCTCTTTTTGGATCAGGTTTAAAAACCTGACAACGTTCTGTCGCACAAATTGATCTTTCACCTTTATTAGTATAAGCAAAGGCATAACTTCTAGCCGCAATCGCCTGAGCTTTTAAAACCTCTATTGGCCAACTACTGGGCACTTCATAAATTCTTTTTACATAATCTTCTAAAGAATAACTTCCATAACCCTCAACATTAATAATAATATTAATATCGGTTTTTTCTAGAGAATCAAAATTATAATAAGCTCTTAAAATTGTTTCATGGTTTTGTCCAGCATTGGCTCTTCCATAAGCTCCATATTGATTCATTCCCACTCTATTTGGGACACCAAAGGTAAAAAAACCAAACTTTGGTGAAAAACCTGGATCTCGTCCATTAGTTAAATCACTGTCACATCGCCCTAAAGAAGAAGCCGAGCGGGAAATTCCCAAACTAGCCTGTTTTTCAGCAATTAACTGTTGTTGTCTGGCCGAAAGTTGGGCAATTTTTGTTTTTGTTTGGACAATCTGTTGATTTAAAATTTCTGCCTGATTATCTACCTCTTGTTTCAAAACAAAAAGTTTATTTTTCTCTTCTTCTAAATTTTTTTTTAATTCTCCAATTTTTTTTATATATAAAACAATCTTTATAATTGTCTCTTTGTCTTGATTCATTAAGTTTTGTTGATAAAAAAAACTTTTCAAAGAATTAGAAAAATTTTCTCCTACAAAAAGACCGATTAATAACAAACTATTTTTATTGGTATTTCTATAATAAGAACGAGCCTTTTCGTTAAGTAGGGTTTTTTGATAAACCAATGCTTTTTCTCCTTTTTTTACCTCTTGTTCTTTTTTAATTATCTCAGACTCTAATCCCTTAATTTTCAATCTAATATTTTCTAACTGATTATTTAATTGTTGATAGTTAATCTCTTTTAAAGACAATTCTTTTTTAAGATTTTCTAAGTCTTTAGTAATCTCTTCTAATTCGCCTGAACTGGTAATTTTTACTTTAATAAAAAAAATACTCATTAAAAAAATCGTTATAAAAGCTATTAAAAAAAATTTTTTCATAGTTTAATTTTGCATTCTGTTTTTAATTTAATTATACTTGATAATTATGATTAAGAAATTAATTGCTGTATTAATTTTTTTAGTTAGTTTTTTTTATTTTTCCTTATCTGTTTCTGCTCAAAGATACGCTGTTTGTGATCAGTGTGGTTACTGCCCAGAAAATCCTCCTCCTCAAAACTGGGAAAAATGTCGCCAGTGTTTATACCCAAATACTAGCAATAATCCCGCTTTAAAAGAAACCTTATTAATTAATCCGAGAACTAATCTTCCGCCCACTCCTTACCCAGGAAGAATGTATACTTTCTTAGGTTGTCTGGGTGGGGAAAAAAAAGGTTTTACTGAAAAAGAAACCGTTGGGAGTGTAACTCAAGCCATTTTAAATATTATTTTTTCTATTGTTGGTGGAGTTGCTTTTCTTTATTTTTTATATGGAAGTTTTATTATTGCTACTTCTCAAGCTGATCCGGAAAAACTTAACTATGGAAAAAGGCTCATTACCGGTTCGATCGTTGGTCTTATTTTTTCTTTAAGTAGTATTTTAATTATTAGTTTTATTACTAATGGA
>DAIQPK010000016.1:0-4326 GCA_036787375.1 Patescibacteria group bacterium | reverse complement strand
GTAAATATTATAATATATAATTGTCAAAAAAACAACCATATTAACCAACCAGGGTTGATTAAAATCAGTTGAAAATAGAATCTTTTACTAAGTCTTGAGCGGGTTTGACAAGCTCACTAGTAATTGATGGCAAAAGTCTAAAATAAAACATGAAAAGTGAAATAGTTGAAATCAGCCAAAGTCAGTTAGAATCAGTTGAAACTAGTTAAAATGGAGGCCTTGTATCAAACCGTGGGTGGAATCTAATAAGCTTACTAACAAAGCGGGTCCGTCTTTCCAGAAGGTCCATCCTCAGCAAATCATTTTGATATTTAATTTTTGATATTTGATTTATATTCTTATCATTTATTCTCTATCATTCAATTATTATTTGTTATTTGTTATTTAAAATTTAATTATCTGTTTAATGTTTTAATATTTTAATATTTTTCTCTATTGACAACCTAAGAGTTTTTGTTTATTATTTGTGGATAAGTTATCCACATATATAAAATATGTCTTTAATAAACTCCTTTTGGAATCAGTTTTTAACAAAACTTATTGAGATTAAAGGAGAAAGGTCTGTGGCTGTTTCGATTTTAAAACAAATAAAACCAATAGAGTTAAAAGAAAAGGAGATTGTTGTTGGTTGTCAAAGTTTAGCAATAAAAAAATATCTTGACTCAAAAATTAATAGTTTAAATGAGATTTTAAAGGTTTTAAAAACCGACTTAAATATTGTTTTTGTTGTTTTGGAAAAAAATCAAAACAAAAAAAAAGATATCACTGCGCCTCTTTTATCTTTTGAGCCACCTCTTGAAGATGTTTTTGTAAGAGTGGGACTCAATAAAAAATATAGTTTTGAAAACTTTGCTGTTTCCTCAACTAATCAAGTTGCCTATGCTGCTTGTCAGGCGGTTGTAAAAAATCCCGGCGTCGCCTATAATCCTTTATTCCTGTATGGTGGAGTTGGAGTAGGAAAAACCCATCTAGCTCAAGCAACTGCAAAAAAAATTCTTGAAAACAATCTTAAAAAAAAAGTTCTCTTTTGTCCGGGCGATAACTTCACTAATGAGTTAATTGAAGCAATTAGAGACAAAACAACTCAAAAATTTAGAAAAAAATACCGAGGGTTGGATTTGCTAATCGTTGATGATATTCAGTTTATTGCTGGAAAAGTCCACATTCAAGAAGAGTTTTTTCATACTTTTAATGCCATTGTTTCTGTTGGTGGCCAGATTATTCTTACCTCAGATAAGCCACCACAGTTAATAAGAAATCTTGAAGAGCGATTAAAATCAAGATTTTCTGGTGGTTTAACTATTGATATTCAACCGCCAGATTTTGAATTAAGATCAGCCATTCTTCTTATTAAGGCTAAAGAAAAAAACATTAATATTGATATTGAGGCTGCTAAAGTAATTGCCGAAAAAATTACCGACTCTCGTGCATTAGAGGGAGTTCTTTTATCAATCTATGCTAAAACCTTAGAAAAAAAAGAGATAATTGACCTTGAAGAAGTAGAGGGTTTTTTTTCTCAAACTGAAGAAACCAAAAAACAAAAGAAAATTACTGCTGGAGATATTATTAATACGGTTTCTACCTATTACAACATTAAAAAATCTCACCTAAAAGGACCAGGAAGAGAAGAAAGAGTTGCTTTAACTCGACAAATAGTGATGTTTTTAATGAGAAAAATCCTTGGTTTAAAATTAGAAGAAATTGCTCTATATTTAAAAAGAAAAGATCATACAACTATCCTTCACGGCTATAAAAAGATTTCTCAGATGATAATGAAGGACCAAAACTTTAAAAAAGAGATTGATAATTTACTCCAATCTCTTGAATAATCAACATAATGTCCTCATAATATGCACAGGTTATTTTTAAAAAATGTTTTGTCTTGAAAATAAAAAAAATTTTTTATACACTTATACACACAAACTATTACTACTTATAAATTTAAATTAAACTAACATAAGATGAAAAACATAAGGATTTTTTTAGATAAAACTGTTTTTGTAGAAAAACTAACGAAAGCTTTAAAATTTTGTTCAAGTAGGTTTTTTTCTTCAAACACTTTTCAGGGAATAATGTTAAAAAAAGAAAAAAATCAAATAATTATTTATTCTACTAATTTTAGTTTTTTTTATTTAGCAAAAATTGAGAACAACCAAGAAGGAGAATTTAAAATCTTTTTTGATCCCAGAAAGGTTCTTGAATTTGTTTCTTTGTTTAATCCAGGAAATTTTTTTATTGAAGTAACAGAAAAATCGATTGTTTTTGAACAGGAGAAAAACAAAGGAGAGTTTCCTATTTATCAAACCGATGACTTTCCTGAGTCTCCAAATCTTAAAAACTTAGAAAAACAAAAAATAGAAACAGACTTTTTTAGAAAAAACCTCCCCCTACTTTTATTTTCCGCCTCTCAAGATAACACCCGACCAGTCTTAACTGGGATTAACTTTGTTTCCAAAAACGACGTCAATCATATTGTTGCGACTGATGGCTTTCGTCTATCTCTGGTCTTAATAGAGAAAGAGGTTGATTTTCCTCAAGTTATTATTCCGTCTTTTTTCTTAAGTGAGATATTAAAAACAATAAAAGAAGAGAAAGAAGTTTATTTTGTTTTTAATCAGCAAGAGAAGATGTTGACAGTTTTTATTAATAAAGAAGAGATTTCAACAAGAGTGATTGATGGAGAATATCCACCTTATGAAAAAGTAATTCCAATAGAGAAAAAAACCGCCATTATTGTGGAAAAAAATGATTTTTTAAGAGCAGTTAAATTAATCTCTGTTTTTGCCAGAGATTTTTCTAATATTATTGTTTTAAAAACAGAAAAAACCGGATTAAGAATAAGCCCAAAAATCACTGATAAAGAAACTAATCATAGTATTATTGACAGCGAGGTTAAAGGAGAAGAACAAAAAATTGCTTTTAACTACAAATTTTTACTTGATTTTTTGAATAATGTTTCTTCAAAAAGAGTAGTAATTGAGTTGTTAAGACCTGACGCCCCTGCAGTGTTTAAAGAGGAAAAAAACAATCGTTTTTTACACATTATAATGCCAGTTAGAATTCAAGACTAAGATATGGACACTTTTGTTTTAGACACAAACACTTTTTTTAACATGGAGGCAGGATTCTCTTTGGGTAAAAAAACCGAGGAAGTTATTAAAAACTTAACAGAGAAAATAAAAAAACTAAAAAAACAAGGAAAGGCAGTTTTTTATATGCCACCATCAGTAGTTGATGAGTTTTTTTCTTTTTTTGAAGATAAAAATCAACAATTTATAAAAGAATTTTTATCAATAGTTAACATTCAATCACCAGAAAAACACAGGATTAATTTTTCAGCACCTTCTTTTTATAAACTAATTGCCGAGATTAGAGAAAGAAGTTATCGAGGAATGAATATTGCCGAAGAAGAGATTGTTAACTCAATTAACTTTATATTAAAAAATCCTCCAAAAGATAAGATTGATTTTCAAAAAAAAACTGGGATTTTTATTAAAAAATTTAGAGAAAGATATCGAAAGGCGACTAGAGAAAAAATTTTAGATAGCGTGGCCGATCTAGATCTAATTGTTTTAGCCAAAGAAAAAGATGGTTTTTTAGTTACCTCTGACGAGGGGGTAATTATTTGGGCACGAGAGCTTGGTGTTAAAGAGATGCCTTCCGTAGCTTTTCTAAAACGACTTGAGTTTCTTCTTCTTCCTCATCAGGAACAAGATTAGAAAAAAAATCGGTTAATCTATCAACGAAGGTTTTGCGAGGATTGTCTTGATACATTAAGTATTGAGAGAGGATTTCAATTAGCTTATTTTTAATTTTTTCATTAGGAACAACCAGATAGAGATGAAAGTGGTAGGGAGGCTGACTAACAATTGTTAAAACATAAAAACCAAATCTTTTTTTAAAATAAAAAAAAGATAGGTTTTCCCAACGAACATTAATATCTCCTGAGTTAATCCCAAAAAGAGTGATTTTATTTTCAATATCAGGGGGAGGAGTGATGGTTAAGACATAAAATATAAAAAGAACTGCCCAGATTGGAATTAGAAGAATCTTGTCGCCAAAGAAAAAAATAATTGTTGAGATTAAAAAAATCACCGCTAAATAAAAACGAATTATTAAAGGAGACCTTTTTTTATAAGGTCGAAGTGGCGCTCTCCAAGAATAGATTGTTTGTGGGTTTTTATTCATTTTTTCCATATTTCTAATTCTAATTAACATATTAAATAAAAAAAAACAAAAAAGCAAATTTTTTATTATGGTTTGATTTTTAGTTATTTTTATGATATATTATAGGTTATGATTGAAGATATTTTTTTGCCCTCTCTT
>DAIQPK010000015.1:9829-11036 GCA_036787375.1 Patescibacteria group bacterium | reverse complement strand
AGAATTTTATGTTAGATGTTTAATCTTTTCATGTTTTATTTTTAAAGTTAGATATTTAATATTAATGGTATAATATTGATCTATGCAAATTAACCCTAATAGTGTTATTATCGAGGCTTTACCTGGTGTTGGGGGAGACGAGGCTAAACTTTGGATGAAAGAGCTCCTTTTATCTTATATTAAATTCGCTCAAAAAAAAAGTTTTAAATTTAGCTATCTTGATAATGACATTGTCAAAATTAATGGTGATCAGGCATTTTTTTATTTTAAAAACGAAACTGGTGTCCACCGCGTCCAAAGAATTCCCCAAACAGAAAGAAAAGGACGGATTCATACCTCAACCTGCGTTATTGTTGTCTTACCAGAGATTAATCAGCCTGATATTAAAATCAACCCCTCAGATTTAGAATGGCAATTTTTTCGCGCTGGTGGTCACGGTGGTCAAAATGTTAACAAAGTCGCCACTGCAGTTAGACTAACCCACAAACCAACCGGCATTGTCACTACTGCCTCACGCGAACGCTATCAAGAAGCTAACCGACGAATTGCTTACAATCTTCTTCTTTCAAAAATTTATCAATTAGAAGAAGAAAAGAAACGAGGAATAACTGCCTCTTATGTAAAAAACGTTGGCACTGGAGAAAGAGCTGAAAAAATCCGTACTTATAACTTTCCTCAAAACCGACTTACCGATCATCGCCTTGGTAAAAGTTTTTATGACTTAGAAAATATTATCGAGGAAGGGAAGTGGGATAAAATCTTTAACCTAAACCTTTCGAAATCATCCTTAGGTTGATTTTAATTTTTTTATTTTATATAATAATTTTCTTATGAAACTAAGTATTCACCCAAGATTTTATGAAGATGCTCAGGTAAATTGTTCCTGTGGTCATACTTTTACGACCGGCTCAACTAAAAAAACCATTACTGTTGAAGTCTGTTATAAATGCCATCCTTTTTATACTGGTGAACAAAGATATCTTGATACCAAAGGCCGCGTAGAAACCTTCCAACGAAAACAAACCTTAGCTAACCAATACCAACACCAACTTGCCTCAAAAAAAAGCAAAAAAGAAAAAAAACAAGAAAAACAAACTAAATCTTTAAAAGATCTCTTGCAAGAGATTTAAAAAAAAAGTATAATTAAGTTATATCCTAAGACCCGGGAGTCTTAAAAAGACTTAATAATTAACAATTCCCGGCGAAA
>DAIQPK010000015.1:0-9729 GCA_036787375.1 Patescibacteria group bacterium | reverse complement strand
ATCCTAAGACCCGGGAGTCTTAAAAAGACTTAATAATTAACAATTCCCGGCGAAATTCCTTTTTTTAAAAAAGGAGAGGGATATTAAAATATGATTTCTTTAAAGAAAAAACAACGACGGGATAAAATCGTTCAACTTTTAAAAGAAAATAAAAACTTTCTCCTTTTAAAAATTAATCGCATCACTCATCAGAGTTTAGAATCGTTAAGAAAAGAGTTAAAAAAAGCTGATTCAAAAATTAACGTTGTCAAAAACACTCTTTTTAAAAAAGCCATTAATCTTCTTTCTTCTAAATCAATCACAAAAAATCTTAAAAAAAATCTTTTTCCTTTAAAAGATTCTACCGCTTTAGTCTGCCTTTCTAATCACTGGGTTGATTCTCTTAAAAAAATTAATCAGTTTATTACTAAAGAAAAAACTCTTGAGTTTAGAGTGGGAATTATCGAAAACAATATCTATTCTCAAAATGAGTTAGTTAAATTAGCCCTCCTGCCTAATAAAGAAGAAATTCTTAGTAAAATTATCGGCTCAATCAAATCTCCAATTAACCGGTTAATTTACAGCTTAAAATATGGAACTAACAAATTAGTCTTTATTCTTAAAGAAAAATCTAAATCTAATTAATAGTTAAAACTTGATAAAAAAGGAGGTGATATGAAATGACAGAAACTAAGTTATCAGAAAAATTACAAAAAATTGCTCAAGAAATTGAGTCGTTAACCGTAGTTGAGATAGCTGATCTGGCTAAGTACTTAGAAGACAAGTTTGGCGTCACTGCCATGCCAGTAGCGACTGCCGTATCCTCTGCTCAAACTGGTCAAAATCAATCAGCAAATCAAGAAGAAGAAAAATTAACTTTTACTGTTGTTTTAACTGACGCCGGTGCTAATAAACTAAATGTTATTAAAACAGTTAGAGAAATCTTACCTAACTTAGGATTAATGGATGCGAAAAAATTAGTTGAATCAACCCCAAAAGAAATATTAGTTGATGTTAAAAAAGAAGCGGCTGAAGAAGCTAAGAAAAAATTAGAAACTGCCGGCGCTAAAGTTGAGCTTAAATAAAAAATTTAAAAAATCTATGACTAAAAATCCTCAAAAATACAGTGGGGAACAGATAGTGGTTTTAGAAGGATTAGAACCAGTAAGAAAAAGACCAGCAATGTATATTGGTACGACTGGTCAATATGGAATCAACCATTGTTTAAATGAAATTATTGATAACTCAATTGATGAAGCCTTAGCTGGTTTTTGTAATCAAATCGAAATATATATTGAAGAAAACAACTATCTTAAAGTTTTTGATAATGGTCGAGGTATTCCGGTTGACAATGTTTCTAAATATAACCGATCAGCTTTAGAAATTGTCATGACCAAACTTCACGCTGGTGGCAAGTTTACTACCGGTGCTTATAAGATATCCGGTGGTCTTCATGGTGTTGGCGTCTCAGTTGTTAATGCTTTATCTGAACATCTAATTGTTGAAGTAAAAAGAGATGACAAACTGTACCGTCAAGAATATAGAAAAGGATTGCCAATATCTTCGGTTAAACAAGTTGAAAAATCAATTTTAAACTTTAATTTTCCTCAAGGAACAGCTGTTAGCTTTTTACCAGATAAAGATATTTTTAAAGAAACCATTAATCTCAACTACAATATTTTTAAAAAACAAATTAAAGAAAGAGCTTATCTTATTAATAATGTTTTTTTCAAAATTTACAATCACAATAATAATGATCGATTTGCTTATTATTTTGATGGCGGAATTCTTTCTCTAATAAAAGATTTAAATCGAGGAAAAAAGACTCTTCATGAACCAATCTATATTAAAAATCAACAAAATGACAAAGAAGTTGAGGTAGTAATTCAATATAATGACTCAATCAACGAAAACATTCATTCTTTTGTTAATGTTATTAATACTCATGAAGGTGGTACTCATTTAACCGGTTTTAAAACTGCTTTAACTAGAGCTATTAATAGCTATGCTAAAAAAGAACTAACTAATGGCAAAAATGGAGAAGAAACCTTTACTGGTGATGATGTCAAAGAAGGATTAACTGCTATCGTCTATATCAAGATGCCATCAACTAATCTTCAATTTGAAGGTCAAACAAAAACTAAATTAGGTAATTCTGAAATTCAAACTTTTGTTCAGCAAACTGTTTTTGATTATTTAGAAACCTATTTTGAGGAAAATCCCAAAACTGCTAAAGAAATTTTAGGAAAAATCTACTTAGCTCAAAAAGCCCGTTTAGCAGCCAAAGCAGCCAAAGAGGCAGTTTTACGAAAAGGAGCTTTAGAAGGAGTTTCTTTACCAGGAAAATTAGCAGACTGCCAAGAAAAAGATCCAACTTTATCTGAGTTGTTTTTAGTTGAAGGAAACTCCGCCGGTGGCACTGCCAAACAAGGAAGAGACAGAAAATTTCAAGCAATTTTACCTTTAAGAGGAAAAATCTTGAACACAGAAAGAGCTTATTTAGATAAAGTCTTGTCTTTTAAAGAACTAAAAGATTTGGTCATTGCTTTAGGGATGGGAATCGGAGAAAATATTGATTACAAAAAACTTCGTTATCATAAAATTATTATTATGACCGATGCTGATGTCGACGGTGAACATATTCGAACTCTTCTTTTAACCTTCTTTTTCCGTCATCTAACTGATATTATTCATAAAGGTCATCTTTATATTGCTCAACCACCGCTTTACAAAATTCAATTTGGAAAAAATATTTATTATGCTTATTCTGATGAAGAAAAAAATCAACTTATTAATAAACTAACTAAACAACATCCTCATCCACCAACTATTCAAAGATATAAAGGTTTAGGCGAAATGAATCCTGAACAACTATGGGAAACCACTATGAATCCAAAAAATCGAATTTTAAAAAAAGTCACCATTACTGACGCTCAAGAAGCTGACTATGTTTTCTCAATGCTAATGGGTGATGAAGTGCCACCAAGAAAAAAGTTTATTGTCACTCACGCAAAACTAGCTAATTTAGATTTGTAAATTTTTATTATAAATTTTAAATAAAAAAAACTATGAACATCAAAAAAATCGCTCTGGGAAAAAACCCACCTGAGGAAATTAATGTCCTTGTTGAGATTCCCCAAGGATCAAGCATTAAATACGAATTAGATAAAGACTCAGGAGTAATCATTGTTGATCGATTTGCTTATACAGCTATGTTTTATCCTTTTAATTATGGTTTCGTTCCCAATACCTATGCTGAAGATGGTGATCCTGTTGATGTTTTAGTAATTTCCAGTTATCCTGTGGCTCCGGGAACCGTCATTCCTTGTCGACCCATTGGTATGCTTGAAATGGAAGACGAAGCTGGTATTGATACAAAAATTTTAGCGGTACCAACAATTAAAGTTGACCCTTTTTATAGCAATATCAATGATGTTAATGATCTTAATGAGGCGATTAAAAATAAGATTCAACACTTTTTTAATCACTATAAAGAATTAGAACCAGGAAAATGGGTAAAAACAAGAAATTTTTTAGGCAAAGAAAAAGCCTATCAATCAATAAAAAAGGCGATAAAAAAATGATTTAAGTGATTAAATCATCAGTCTAAGTTAGTTAAAAACAGTTAAAATTGGCTGAAATTATTAATAAGAATAAAACATGAAATTTTGGAACGTAATTGAAATTAGTTGGAATTAGTTAAATCGATAATTAGATTCGAAAACAGTTGAATTGGTATGATTAACTAGTTATGAACTACACCTTTTTATTAATTAGAAGTTAGGTGTTAAATGTTTTATGTTTTATGTTTTAAGTTTTAAGCTTGATTTTTTCTATGTCTAATCAAAACCATCAACAAACAGAAATAACTCAAGAGATGAAGCGAGCTTATTTAGATTATGCAATGAGTGTTATTGTTTCTCGAGCCTTACCTGATATCCGTGACGGCTTAAAACCTGTTCACCGACGAATTCTTTATGCTATGTATAAAATGGGACTAACTACCAGCGCTAAGTTTTCCAAATCAGCTAAGGTTGTTGGTGAAGTTTTGGGTAAGTTTCACCCTCATGGTGATGCTCCAGTTTATGAAGCTTTAGCTCGGATGGCTCAAGACTTTTCCATGCGTTACCCTTTAATTAAAGGTCAGGGAAACTTTGGTTCTATTGACGGTGATCCTCCAGCTGCCATGCGTTATACCGAGGTTAAACTTTCAAAAATTGCTGAAGAGATTCTTTATGATATTGATAAAGAAACTGTTTTATTTACTGATAACTTTGATGCTACTTTAAAAGAACCGATTTATTTACCAGCAAAACTACCTAATCTTTTACTAATGGGCGCTGAAGGAATTGCTGTTGGTATGGCAACCAAGATTCCTCCTCATAATCTAAGTGAAATTGCTGAGGGAATTATCTATATGATCGATAAGGCAAAAATCATCTCTTCTGATGATAAAACTAAAAAAGAACTAGTCTTTAAAGTCTCTGTTGATGAATTAATTAACTTTATAAAAGGTCCTGACTTTCCTACTGGCGCTTTAATTTACGGCGCTCAAGACATTAAACAGGTTTATCTTACTGGTCGAGGCTCCATTTTAATTCGCGCTAAAGTTGATGATGAAGACTTAGGTCATGGAAAAACCGCCATTATTGTCAAAGAACTTCCATATCAAGTCAATAAAGCCGTCTTAATTGAAAAAATTGCCAAATTGGTCAATGACAAAAAAATTATTGGTATCTCTGATTTAAGAGATGAGTCTGACAGAGAAGGTATAAGAATTGTCATCGAGTTAAAACGGGATGCCTCTTATAAAAAAGTTTTAAATAATCTTTTCAAATACACTGAGCTTCAAACCACCTTTCCCGTCAATATAGTTGCTTTAGTTGACGGTGTCCCACAAACCTTATCTTTAAAATCAATTCTTGAGACTTATATTCACCACCGGATTGATATTGTCACCAAAAGAAGCCAATTTGAATTAAAACAAGCCAAAGCCCGCGCTCATATTTTAGAAGGTTATCTGATTGCTTTAGATAATATTGATCAAGTGGTTGATATTATTAAAAAAGCTAAAGACGAAGCTGAAGCAAAAATTAAGTTAATTAATCGCTTTAAATTAACAGAGATTCAAGCCCAAGCAATTTTAGATATGCAACTTAAGAGATTAACTGGATTAGAACGAACCAAGATTGAAGATGAGCTTTTAATGCTTAAAGAAACCATTGACTATCTTGAAAGTTTATTAAAAGATGTTTTCAAGATTTTAAAAGTGATTAAAGACGAACTAACATATCTTAAACAAAAATATGGTGATCAAAGAAAAACTCAAATTATTAAATCAAAACCAGGTGAAATTACTGATGAACAATTAATCGAAAATAAAGAAGTAATTGTTGTCTTAACTAAAGAAGGTTATATTAAACAAGTACCCAAAGAATCCTTCCGAATTCAAAATCGAGGTGGAAAAGGAGTTACTGGTATGGAAACTAAAGAAACTGATAATGTTTATCATATCACGACAGCAATGACTCACGACTATATGTTATTTTTCACCAACCACGGTCGAGTTTTCCAAAATCGTGTTTGGGATATTCCTCAAGGTTCAAGAATCTCAAAAGGAAAAGCAATTGTCAACTTACTTTCCTTAAAAACTGATGAAAAAGTCACTTCAATCTTAACTTATAATAACAATATTTTAGAAGAGAAAGATAAATACTTTATCTTAATGACAACCAAATTAGGAACAGTAAAAAAAACTCCTTTTACTGATTACTCAAATATTCGTACCAACGGTATTATTGCCATTAAATTAGAAAAGAATGATGAACTTTTATGGGTAAAATTAACTAATGGAGAAAAAAACGTGATTTTGGTCTCAAAAAATGGCAAAGCAATTGTTTTTAAAGAAAAAGAAATCAGAGTTACCGGTAGATCATCAATTGGCGTCAAAGGAATGGAACTTGAAGAAAATGATCAAGTGATTGCCGCCGACGTTTTTGGTAATGACGAGTTCAAAAAAAACATCTTAGTAGTCGGCGAAAAGGGAATTGGTAAAAAAACCTCACTTTCTAACTTTAAGGGTCAACATCGAGGAGGAAAAGGAGTTAAAATTGCCTCACTTGATGATAAAGTCGGCCATATTGCTTTAGCTATGATTTTACAACCTGAGGATGAGACTTTAATTATTACCTCAGCTTTAGGTCAGGTAGTTAAGATTCCTTTATCCTCAATTCCTTGTCGAAGCCGAACTGCCAAAGGAGTAATCTTAATGAGATTTTCTAATAAATCTGACCGGATAGTCAGTGCCACACCAGTTTAACCGCCCCGGTTTGCTTATTATAAGCTATGTACTAATAAAAATCCTAAACTCTAAATACTAGATTACAAATTAAAATGAAAAGTTTTACTAAGGACAGACCTGCTGAGAAGACAGTCTACTTTTGCCAGATTTAACCGACTTCGACCGCTTTCAACTGATTTCAACTAATTTCTTCCATACATCTTCAAAAATGCTTCTTTAGGGACCTCCACCTTACCAATCATTTTCATTCGTTTTTTTCCCTCTTTTTGCCTTTCTAAAAGTTTTTTTTTCCGACCAACATCACCAGTTCCCAACACTTTACCAGATTTAACCAAAACATTTTTTCTATAAGGAGTAATTTTTGTTGAGGCAATTATTTTTCCTCGATAACTCGCTTGAATTTTTACTTCAAATTGTTGACGAGGAATTAACTCTTTAAGTCGAGAGATTAACAAACTACCTCTTTGATAACTTTTTTCCTCAACCACAATCTCAGAAAACTCCTCAATCTCTTGACCATTAATTAAGATTTTTAACTGATCAGCTCTAACTTCTTGATAACCAATCATCTCCCAATCTAAAGAAGCATATCCTGAAGAAACACTTTTCAACCGATCAAAAAAATCAGTGATCATTTCCGCCATTGGCATTTGATAACTAAGAATTAACTGATTTTTATTATCCATTGATAAAAATACTGCTCGGTAATTAATCATCAACTGCATTATCTCTCCTAAATAATTTTCTGGAGATAAAATCGTTATCTTTACCCAAGGTTCTTTTTTAAAACCTTTTTTATCACTATCTAAATACTCAACTCTTGGCGGTGTTAAAACCAAGCTCAAACCAAACTCCCTCTCTAATCTCTCTCGGACCACATCAGCATGAAGTAGTCCTAAAAATCCTACTCGAAAACCCGAACCTAAAGCCTGACTATACACTCCCTGAAACTCCAATGACGAGTCATTTAAAGCCAACTTTTCTAAAGCACTTTTTAAGTTTAGATAATCATCACTGTCAGTAGGAAAAATTGAGGCAAAAACCATTGGTTTAATTTTTTGATAACCAGGTAAAGAAAAATCCTTGTCCGTCTCTAAAACTAAACTATCACCAACCGCTACTTGATGAATGTCTCTTAAATTAGTAACCACATAACCTATCTCTCCATGATCAAGTTTTTCTGATGATCTTAAATCAGGATTAAAATAACCAACCTCATTAACTTCAAACTTAGTTTTTAAATTAACCAATCTCACTTTATCACCTTTTTTAATTATTCCTTGAAAAACTCTAATAAAAATAATTACGCCTCGATGATTATCATAATAAGAATCAAAAATTAATCCGCAGAAATGAGTTTTTAAAAATAAAGAAAAATCTCCTTTATTAGATTTTAATAATATTTTTGAAGGAGAGGGAATTTTTTCAATGACTGCTTTCAATAATTTTTCCACTCCTTCTCCAGTTTTTGCCGAGATTAAAAAAATCTCTTCTTCTTTTATTCCTAAGAAATCAACTAATTGTTTTTTAGTTTTTTCAATATCAGCATTAGGAAGATCAATTTTATTGATAACAGGAATAATTACTAAATTTTTCTCCACCGCTTTATAAACATTGGCAATTGTCTGAGCTTGAACTCCTTGGCTAGCATCAATTAGTAAAATTACTCCTTCAACACAAGCCAATGTCCGATCCACCTCATAAGAAAAATCAACATGACCAGGAGTATCAATCAAATTTAAAATATAATTATTTTCACTCTTTTGATTTAAACCAGTCAAACTATATCTCATTCTCACCGGTGCCAATTTAATGGTAATCCCTCTTTCCCGAGAAACTGGATTACGATCTAAAAACTGATCTTGATGATCCGAAGACAAAATATCTGTTAACTCTAAAAATCTATCAGCCAAGGTAGACTTTCCATGATCAACATGAGCAATAATAGCAAAATTTCTTATCTTATTCATGGTTTTATTTTACCATATTATGTCTAACCGCCCCGGTTTGCTTATTATAAGCTATGTACTAATAAAAATCCTAAACTCTAAATACTAGATTACAAATTAAAATGAAAAGTTTTACTAAGGACAGACCTGCTGAGAAGACAGTCTATCTTTACCAGTGAATTTGACAGGTTCACCCACTAACCAAGTCCTATCATATAACAAAGTAAGATTAGATATTAAAAATTTTTCCAAGAAAGGTAACAATAACCGCGAAAGTAATTGCTAAACTACAAATTAAAATCGCTGTTTTTTTCCAACCAGTAATCTTATACTGACCCATCACTTCCTCATTAGAAGCAAATTTCACTAAAAAATAAAAAATAATTGGCAACATTACCCCATTAAGATAATCAACATATAAAGTAATATCAAAAAGATTAATTTTGGGAAAAAGAGTAATTACTAAACCAATAATAATCTGAATAATAAAAAAACCATAAAAAAGTCTTCCTTTTTTAAAATCAGCATCTAAAGATCCTTCATAACCAAACATTTCTGAAAAAACATAAGCAGTTGCTAAAGGAACAATTGTCAGACCTAAAATCGAAGCTCCAAATAAACCCACGCCAAAAAGAATTGAGGCTAATTCTCCAGCAAAAGGTTTCATCGCTAACCCAGCTTTAAAACCATCAATATTATGAATTCCATTAATAAATAAAGTGTAGGTGACTGCTAAAGCCATCATCCAGGAAAAAAAATTAGTAATAAAGGCACCCACGTAAACCTCTAAAGTTTCTGCTTTAAGATGTTGAATGTCAAGTTTTTTATCAATAATATATGAATGAACAAAAAACTGTCCCCAGGCAGTAATGGTCGTTCCTAAAATAGCAATATTAGCAAACCAATAACTAAGATCAAACCAGTGCTTTCTATCAGGAATGATAATACTTTGTCTAAAAGCTTCTAACCAATTAGGTTTAGCTAAAATTGCTGAAAAGATATAAGAAATATAAAAAAATATCATAAAAAGAAAAATTCTTTGAGTTTTGCGGTAGTCAAACTTAATTACGGTAATGATTAAAATAAAGCAAATAATAATTAAAGAGATCTGCCAAGGAAAATTAAATATTTGAAGAGCGGCTTTTAAACCAGAAACATTTTGTAAAACCACTCCTTGATTAACAACAAAATAAAGAAGAAAGAAAAACAAAGAAACCGTCACTCCATAATGCTCACGAATCAAATCACCCAATCCTTTTTTAGCCACTATGGCAATCCGAGCGCCAACCTCTTGTGTCAAAGCCAAAAGCAAAGTAATTGGCACAATTAAAAACTGTGAGTTCATTCCGTATTTAGCCGCACCAACTGTGTAAGTTGCCACTCCTCCAGCATCATTATCAGCAACTGCAGTAATAATTCCCGGACCCAAAACTGCTAAAAAAAGTAGTAATTTATATTTAATTTTCTTTAAAAAAAATTTAAGTCTTTTAATCATTTTTT
>DAIQPK010000014.1:0-11209 GCA_036787375.1 Patescibacteria group bacterium | reverse complement strand
TAAAAATAATTTATGAAATTGGTTAATATTAATCAAAAAATTTCTCTTAATAAGTTAAAACAGATGTCTTTTAAGATATTTGGAGGATTAGTTAAAGCAGTAGTTGATATTGAAAAGGAGATTATGGTAATTGATGGCGAAATGCATGCTGATGAAGAGAAGTTTTTACTTGATAGTGGTTCGCAACAAGATAATTTATGGGGAATTAATCTGTATCCTGATTTTTTTGGTAAGGATAATTTTATTGAGTTTGATTCAATAATTAATATTAGACCACGATTAAATAATCTTTCTTGTGAAGTGAAAAATGAAAATATTAGGAAAAAAATTATCGAGATTGTTAATAAATTAATTATAAAATGAAATTCTTTCATCAAGAGATTATTGATAAATGGAGTAGTTATTCTTTACTTGAGCAGATGGCAAATATTGGAGTTGAAGTTAATCGGGCAATTAATTGGAAAAAGAAAAATAACTTAAAGATGAGTATAAACGCTTTTTATCGGGCAATTGAGTTAATTGATTTAACTGCTAATGATAAGAAAAATAAAAACTCTCTTAAAGAGATTTTAAGATTAAAAGAGCTTTTAGGCAATTATTTTTTAGGTGATAATATCTATAAATCAATAGATGAATGGTGGGAAAAATATTTTTATCCTTTTAATTTAGCAATTAGAAAAGATAAATAAAATTAAAAGCTTAACCTTAACTTGTCGAAGTGTCCAGGGGGGAGGATTCGAACCTCCGCAGCCGTGAAGGCGACAGTTTTACAGACTGTTGCGATTGACCACTCCGCCACCCCTGGAGAGCATCAATATTATAGCAAAAAACGTGGAAAGTTTAGAAATATCGAGTTTCTTAAATTGATTTAAATTAGTTGGAAATAATTAAAATCGATTGAATTGAAATTATTGTATTAATTTAGGATAAACCTGATAAGTTCACTAGTGGGTTATAGCAATAGTTTAAAATAAAACAAAAACCACTAAAAAAAATCAGATTAGGTTGTTGATGAATCAACTAGTTCTGTTCTTATTAATAAAACATTTTTTTCATTTTAGTTTTTCATTTTGACATTTGCTTTTTAATTTTTAATATAATATAATTATGATTCATAAGATTAAAGTTTCGATTATTGGTTGTGGAAGAGTAGGAATTACATCTGCGTACACTACCTATCTTGCTAATAAAGTCAGTGAAATAATTTTATTTGATAGAAATAAAGAGAGAATTGAAGCGGAAAGATTAGATTTTTTACACAGTTTACCATTTTTAGGGACTACGACAGTTAAGATAGCACAAGATTTATCAGACACCAAAAATAGCAATATTGTTGTTTTTACAGCTGGTGTTTCTCAAGGAAATCAGTTTCAATCAAGATTGGCCTTAGTTGATGAAAACACTAAGATATTAGAAAACTTTTTACCAAGAATAGTTGAGTATTCACCAAATAGTGTAATTATTATCGTTTCTAATCCAGTTGATGTTTTAACTTATAAAGCTTATAAAATAGTTAAATTACCTCGGGGAAAAATTTTTTCAACTGGAACTACTTTAGATACATCTCGATTTAGATTTTATTTATCAGAAATTACTAAAGTTAACTCAAAGAGCATTCATGCTTATATTTTAGGTGAACACGGTGATAGTTCTTTTCCGACAATCTCATCGTCAAATATTGGCGGTCAGTCATTAATCTCTTTTCCGGGAGTTACCGAAGATCAGATATGGGAGTGTTATAAAAAAGCAAAAAATGCTGCTTATGAGATAATTGCTGGTAAAGGAGCCACTTATTATGCAATCTCAGTTGTTATCAATGAAATAATTGAGGCAATTATTACTGATAGTAAAAGAGTCTATCCATTATCAGTTCCTTTAGAGGGAGAGTATGATTTAAGTGATGTTTCTTTAAGTGTTCCCTGTGTAATTGGTAAAGAAGGAGTAGAAAAAATTATTGAAGTAGATTTTTCAGAAAAAGAAAAAGAACTGTTATTTAATTCAGCTAAAGTTATTAAATCCTATTTATAAAAATCATTTAATTAATAAAACAATCTCTCCTTTAAATTTTTTATTAATAAAATTTTCAGGTTTTCCTTGAAATACTTCTTCAAATTTTTTTGTTAATTCTCGAGCAATAACAATATCTGGGTTCCAATTTAATTTTTTAAAACATTGAAATGATTCATTAACTCTCAATGGACTTTCATAAAAAATAAAACAAATTTTAGGAAAAAGGTTTTTGATAATTTTTAGATTTTTAAAAAGTTTAATTTTCTCATTAGTTTTTTTTGGTAAAAATCCCAAAAACATAAATTGGTTTGGATCAAAACCAGATAAAATTAAAGCATTAATAAAAGCAGTTGATCCGGGAATAACTGTTAT
Source organism: Patescibacteria group bacterium (assembly GCA_036787375.1). Lineage (GTDB taxonomy): Bacteria > Patescibacteriota > Microgenomatia > UBA1406 > GWC2-37-13 > GWC2-37-13. Next base: position 8,827 of record DAIQPK010000014.1, on the reverse strand, counting down.
TGGTAGATTTTTTTTTAGACAATAAGAAACTAATAAAAAACCAGGATCAGAAATTAATGGTGTTCCTGATTGAGAAATTAAAGAGATATTTTTATTTTTTTTTAATAAATTAATAATTTCTGGTAGCTTTTCTAACTCTTTTTCTTTATAATAAGAGATTAGTTTTGGATTTTTATTAAGATTATTTAATTGAGGAAATTTTTTTTTAATAGCTTGAAGAAGAGTAAAAGCTGATCGAGTATCCTCAGCTAAAATATAGTCAGAAGAGATTAAAGTTTTTCCTTGACGAATTGAAAGATCGTCTAAATTACCAATTGGAGTTGAGACAATATATAACATAAATAAAATGAAAGAATTTTTAATTAATTTTGTTAACTCATCGGTTAACTCAAGTAACAGTCTTGTTATACTGTTTATTTTATCATTTGCTGAGTCGTCTTTTTTTCCAATTCCACCTGATACTTTAATGATCCCTTTAGCTTTATTAAATCCAAAATTAGCCTTATTTTATGCCTTGTTGACTACGGTAGCTTCAGTGATTGGTGGTGTTTTTGGTTATTTTGTTGGTCTAAAAGGTGGTCGGCCAATTGTTAAAAAAATTATCTCTGATGAGAAGCTTTATCAAGTAAAACTGCTTTATCAAAAATATGATGTTTGGGCAGTAGCAGTAGCTGGTTTTTCACCGATTCCTTATAAAATCTTTACTATTGCTGCTGGTTTATTTGAGCTTAATTTAAAAAGATTTATTATCGCCTCAATTATTGGTCGAGGCGGTCGGTTTTTTTTAGTCGGTGGATTAATATTTATTTTTGGCGAAAGTATTAAATATTTTTTAACTAAGTATTTAGAGATATTTATTATTGGTTTGACCATTCTTCTTATTGGAGGATTCATCTTTATTAATAAAATCCTATCAAGAAAACATCAGTAATATTCTTTTAATTGGATTTAATTTTTGATAAAATAAAAGGTTAATCATTTTTTAATTATGTTTAAAATTAATTCTTCTTTTAAATCAACTGGTGATCAATTTCAGGCGATTGAAAAGTTAGTTCAAGGAGTTAAGTTAGGTTTGAAGAATCAGGTACTTTTGGGAGTGACTGGTTCAGGAAAAACCTTTACCATAGCTAATGTAATTGAAAGATTACAAATGCCAACATTAATTATTTCTCATAATAAAACTTTAGCGGGCCAACTTTATCAAGAGTTTCGTGATTTTTTTCCTAAAAATGGAGTTTCTTACTTTGTTTCTTATTATGATTATTATCAACCAGAAGCTTATATTCCTTCAACTGATACTTATATTGAAAAAGAAGCCCAGATTAATCAGTTAATTGATAAATTAAGATTACAAACAACGACTAATATTTTAACAAGAAAAGATGTGATTGTTGTTGCTTCAGTTTCTTGTATTTATAACATTGGTTCACCAGTTGAGTATGGTCGGTTTATTTTAGAATTGCAAGTTGGTCAAGAAACTAACTTTGAACTAATTACTAAAAGATTAGCGCAACTTCAGTATCAAAGAAGCGAGTTTGAGTTTAAACGAGGAACCTTTAGGATTCGTGGAGAAAGAATTGATATCCATCCAGCTTATGAGGATTTTGGTTATCGAATTTATTTAGAAGATTTTAAGATTAAAAAAATAGAGACGTTTGATCCATTAACAGGAAGAGATATTAAAAATGATAATATAAACAGAAAAATTATTATTTATCCAGCCAAACATTATTTAACTGATATTGGTTTATTTAATAAAGCAGAAAAACAGATTAGAGATGATTTAAAAAAAGAATCAGAAGAACTTAAAAAATTAGGGAAAATAATTGAAGCCCAAAGATTAGTAAGAAAGGTTAATTATGATTTAGAGATGATTAGAGAAGTTGGTTATGTTAACGGTATTGAAAATTATTCGCGTTATTTTGATGGTCGTTCTCCTGGTGATCCTCCTTATACTTTGTTAAACTACTTTCAAGAATCTTATGGAAACAATTGGTTATTAATAATTGATGAATCCCATATTACTCTTCCTCAACTTCGGGGTATGTATAATGGTGATTATTCAAGAAAAAAGACCTTAATTGATTATGGATTTAGATTAAAAGCTGCTTTAGATAATCGACCATTAAAGTTTGTTGAGTTTTTTCAAGCGCCAAGTCATTTAATCTATGTTTCGGCTACTCCTGATGATTGGGAAATAGAAGTATCTAAAAAAGAAGCTGAAAAAATTACTAATTCACCTCATAATGGTATTGTTGAACAGTTAATTAGACCAACAGGAATTCCTGATCCTGAAATAATTATTAAACTAACTAAACAAGAAATAATTGATTTAATTGAAGAGATAAAAAAAAGGATTGAAAAAAAAGAAAAAGTTTTAGTAACAACTTTAACAAAAAAAATTGCTGAGGATTTATCAAGTTATATCAAAGAAAAATATCCAGAGATAAAATCTGCTTATCTTCATTCTGATATAAAAACTCTTGAAAGATCTGATATTTTAGATGAGTTAAGGAAGGGAAGTTTTGATGTCTTAATTGGTGTTAATTTATTGAGGGAAGGATTAGACTTACCTGAGGTTTCTTTAGTGGCAATTTTAGATGCGGATAAAGAAGGTTTTTTAAGATCGAAAACCTCTCTGATTCAAACAATGGGAAGAGCAGCAAGAAATGTTAATGGTCAGGTGATACTTTATGCTGATGAAGTAACTAAATCGATTAAATTAACAATTGATGAGATAAAAAGGAGACGATTATATCAATTAGAATATAATAAAAAACACAGAATTATTCCTAAAACGATTTATAAACCAATTAGAGAAAAGATAGTTGAAAAAGATGATGATTGGTTAGTCTTTGATAAAAAAACTAGCTCACTTAGTGAGTTATTAAATATTAATCAAGAAAGTTTAACTCCTTATGACAAGAAAAAAATTATTAAAAAATTAGAAATCGAAATGAGAAAACAAGCAGAAATTTTAAATTTTGAAATCGCAATTAGAATTAGAGAAAAAATAAAAGAAATAAGAAATGGTTTTTAGTTCCTGCCTGCTGGTGCAGGTTTATTAAATTTTTAATTTTCAAATAAAGCTAAAATATGAGTTTTATTAAAATTAGAGGTGCTCGTCAACACAATCTAAAAAACATTTCTCTTGATATTCCTAAGAATAAATTAGTGGTGATTACTGGTATATCTGGATCAGGTAAATCGTCTTTAGCTTTTGACACAATTTATGCAGAAGGACAAAGACGTTATGTTGAGTCACTGTCTGCTTATGCGAGACAGTTTTTAGGAATAATGGATAAGCCAGATGTTGATTTAATTGAGGGTTTATCACCATCTATATCTATTGATCAAAAAACTATTTCTCACAATCCAAGATCAACAGTGGGAACAATTACGGAAATATATGATTATTTTCGATTATTATACGCTAGAGTTGGTCATCCTCATTGCCCAAACTGCTTAATTGAGATTCGTAAACTTTCTTTAGATGAAATTGTTTCTAAGATGTTTGAGTTAATTAAGGAAAAAATTTCTCAAGAAAAAACTGAGATTAAGAAGTTTGAGATTTTATCTCCAGTTGTTAGAGAAAAAAAAGGTGAGTTTAAAGAGTTTTTTGAAAATTTAAAAGTTAAAGGTTTTAATAAAGTTTTTATCGATAAGGAATACAAAGATCTTAATCAGGATATTAGTTTATTAAAAAATAATCGTCATAATATTGATGTTATTATTGATGAGTTTAATTTTAGTTTTTTTGACCTAAAAAAAGAATCAATTGTTGATAGTTTTAAAAAAAGATTAAGAACAGCTGTTGAGCAGTCATTAATTTTATCTGATGGCTTGGTAATTATCAAAGAGTTAAAAACTAATTATTCAAAATTATTTTCGGAAAGATTTGCTTGTCCAAAATGCAATCTCTCTTTACCTGAGATTGAGCCAAGAATGTTTTCTTTTAACTCACCTATTGGTGCTTGTGAACAATGTAAAGGAATCGGAACAATTTTTAAAATCGATCCTAAATTGGTTTTAAATGAAAATCTTTCTATTAATGAAGGAGGGATTCTTCCTTTTAATAAAATTTTTTTTCAAGACACTTGGTATATTAGATTATTGAAAAAGGTTTGTTTAGATGAAGGTATTAGTTTAGATTTGCCAATAAAAAAAATAACAGAAAAACAAAAACAGATTATTTTATATGGAACTAGAAAAACTTATCGAGTTTATGGTAAAAATCGTTTTGGTAAGGAAACAGTGATTTTTGAGTCTTTTAAAGGAGTAGTTAATGAGTTGGAAAGGCGTTATTTTGATTCAATTGGTGACTGGACAAGTGCGGAAATTGGTAAATATATGAAAGAAGAAGTTTGCTATCAATGTCAAGGGAAAAGATTAAAGCCTGAAGTTTTGTCAGTTACTATTAATAATGAAGACATTGCTCAATTAAGTAGTTACCCAATTGATAAACTTTATAATTATTTTTTGTCAGGAATTAATCAGATATTTAATGATTATGAAAAGGAAGTTGCTCAATCAATTATTAAAGAGATTTTAACTAGACTTAATTTTTTAAAAAGTGTTGGTTTATCTTATTTAACAATTGATAGAAAATCAGCGACTTTATCTGGAGGTGAGTTACAAAGAATAAGATTAGCATCGCAAATTGGTAGTGGGTTAACTGGAGTATTATATGTTTTAGATGAACCATCAATTGGCTTACATCCAAAAGATGTATCAGCCTTAATTGAAACTTTAAAAAAATTAAGAGATTTAGAAAACACAGTTTTAATAGTTGAACATGATCGAGAGACAATTGAAGCGGCAGATTATTTAATCGAACTTGGTCCGAAAGCAGGGAAAGGTGGAGGAAAGGTAGTTTTTCAAGGAGAGTTGTCTGAAATAAAAAAAGCTCATACTTTAACTAGTTTATATTTATCAAACAGAAAAAAAATTGAGTTGAATAATAGACCTTTAGATAGAACTAAAGGCGAGTTAATTATAAAAGGAGCTAAACAGTTTAATTTAAAAAATATTAATGTTTGCTTCCCTTTAGGTAATTTAATTGCCGTTACTGGCGTCTCTGGGTCAGGCAAGTCAACTTTAATTACCGAAACCTTATATCCGGCTTTAAAATATTATTTAGAAGGATATTATCAAGAAGAGATTGGTAGTTTTGATAAGCTTGATGGTTATCAGTATTTAGATAAAGTTTATTTAGTTGATCAATCACCAATTGGTAGGACACCACGGTCAAATCCCTCAACCTATGTTGGGTTTTTTGATGAGATAAGAGAGATTTTTTCTTTGACTTTAGATGCTAAAGCCAAAGGTTTTGGAAAAAGTCGGTTTTCTTTTAATATCAAAGGCGGTCGGTGTGAAAAATGTCAAGGGGCCGGTGTCTTAAAAATTGAGATGCAGTTTTTATCTGATATCTATATTACTTGCGATGTCTGCAAAGGTCGACGTTATAATGAGGAAACTTTAGAAGTTAAGTTTAAAGATAAGACAATTTATGATGTTTTGAAAATGACGGTTGATGAATCAACGGTTTTTTTTAAAGATTATTATAAAATAGTCTCTAAACTTAATTTTTTACAAAAAACTGGTTTAGGTTATATAGAGTTAGGTCAGCCAGCGCCCACCTTGTCTGGTGGAGAATCACAAAGAATTAAATTAGCTAAGGAGTTAACTCATAAAAGTACTGGTCGAACTCTTTATATTTTAGACGAACCAACTACTGGTCTTCATTTTTATGATATTGAAAAGTTAATTAATTCCTTAAAAGAACTAACCGATAAAGGTAATACGGTGATTGTGATTGAGCATAATTTAGATGTCATAAAAAACTGTCAGTATATTATTGATTTAGGTCCTGAAGGCGGGGAAAAAGGTGGAAAAGTAGTTTTTCAAGGAGAATTAAGAGATATAATAAAAGAAAAGCAATCTTATACTGGATATTATCTTAGAAAATTAAAAATTAAAAGTTAATGATGAAAGGTTTTTTATTAAAAAGTTTTTTTCTTTCTTTATTAATTTTTATTTTTTTAGTTGTTCGAAAAGTCTATGCAGCTGATTTTATTACTGATTATCAGATAATCTATGATTTAACTAACTTTAAAAACGATCTTTCTGCTAAGGTTAATTTGAATATAAAAATCACTAATTTAAAAAGCAATTTTTATATCGACAAATTTACTATTAGTTTTTCTAACAATACTAATATTGAAGAAATAGAAGTTTTTGACGATGGAGGAGTTATTCAACCGGAAATTCACTACTTATCAGAAGTTAAAAGAGTAGAAATGAGGTTTAATGATCCTAAAGTGGGTAAGGGGATAGTTAATAATTTATTTTTAAAATTTAAACAAAAAAATCTTTTTAAAATTAATGGTAATATTTGGGAGGTTTTTTTGCCGGTAATTAATAATCAGGAAGGAAATTATAAAATAAAAGTAATTCTTCCTCAGGATGAGGATAAAAAGATTTCGATTGCTAAACCAAAACCAACCTTGATTTCAGGAAAAGAAATTTATTGGGAAAATCCTAAGACAGAAGTTATTTACGCAGTTTTTGGTGACTATCAGACTTACAAAGTTGATTTGATTTATAATTTAAAGAATCCCCAGATAAGACCAATATTGACTGAGATTACTTTTCCACCAGACACTTTATATCAGAAAGTTTATCTTGATTTAGTAACTCCTTTACCTTTGGAAACTTATCAAGATGATGATGGTAATTTTTTGGGAAAGTATTTTTTAAATCCAAAAGAAGAAAAGAAAGTTATTTTTAAAGGTTATATTCAGATTTTTCCTCAATGGCGTGATGAAGTAAAAAAGGTTGTTAAGGAAAGAATAAAGAATCAGAAAAATTATCTTTTACAGACTTTTGATAAAAATTGGCAAATTAAAACCTTGGAAAAAATAAAAGATTTAGAGACAATTTCCGATATTTATTATTATGTTGTTAATAATTTGAAGTATAATTACCAGAAAATAAATTCTTCAGAAAAAAGATTAGGGGCAGAAAATACTCTTTTAAATCCTGATAATTCAGTTTGTATTGATTTCACTGATTTATTGATTGGGATTGCGAGGGAAAAAGGAATTACGACGCGGGAAATTCAAGGTTATGGATTTTCTTTTGATTCTAAAATTCAACCGCTTTCTTTATTAAGAGATATTTTACATTCATGGGTTGAGTATTATGATGAAAAAAATCAGATCTGGGTACCAGTTGATCCAACTTGGGAAAATACTTCAAAGATTGATTATTTCTCTTCTTTTGATTTAAATCATATTACTTTTGTTATTCATGGTAAAAAATCAGATTATCCTGTACCAGCAGGTATGTATAAGATTTCTGATTCAAAAGATATCTCAATTTTATCAACTTCTGAAAATTTAATTGAAAAAAGAAATTTGAAATTAACTAATGTTTCAATCCCTAAGACAATTAATGCAAATAAAAAACATCAAGGAAAAATTATTTTTACTAATCAAAGTAATGTTTACTTATATAATCAAAAAATTTTTTTAGAAAGTGATTTAAGGTTAAGTAAGAATGAGTTAACAATTTTGTCTTTAGCTCCTTATGAAAAAATTAGTTTTAGTTTTGATTTAGAGTCAACGAAGACAATTGAGAAAAAAAAAGCAACTGATTTAAAAGTATTCTTAAATAATAAAGAAGTATTGAATTATCCAATTAAAATTACTCAATTTAATTTTAAATTCTTATTATTTTTACCAATTTTCTTTTTTTTGTTTTTACTTATTAGAAAGAAATGATTGATATTAAAAAACTTAATCTGCCTTCAACTATAGGAGTTTATTTGTTTAAAAAAAAAGATCAATATTTATATATCGGCAAATCAATTAATATTAAAGCAAGAATAAAATCTCATTGGCAAAGTTCTTTATTTAATAAAAAAGAAGCCTTAATTTTTCAACAAGCAGATGGTTTAGAAATTAAAGAAACAAATAATGAATTTCAAGCATTAATTTTAGAGTCTTATCTTATTAAAAAACATCAACCAAAGTATAATGTTATTTGGAAAGATAATAAAAATTATTTATATATTAAAATTGATTTAAATAAAAATTATCCCAAAGTACTTCTTTCTCGAAAACCTCTTTTTTATCAACTAGAAAAAAATTGTTATTATTTTGGTCCTTTTTCCTCAACAAAGATTACCCAATCTTTAATAAGGGATATCAGAGAAATTATTCCTTTTTGCACCGAAAAAAAACTTATTAATAAGCCTTGTTTTTATAGCAAGATAGGATTGTGTCAACCTTGTCCAAATTATATTAATAGTTTAAAAGATGAGGTTTTAAAAAATAAATTTAAAAAAGACTATTTAAATAATATTAAAAAAGTAATTAATATTTTAGAGGGAAAGACAAAGAAAATATTAGATGATTTTTATAAAAAACTAAATCGATTAAAAAAAGATGAAAAGTATGAAGAAGCAATTTTAATAAGAAATAAGATTTATCGTTTAGAAAGATTAATTAGACACCCAACTATAGATAAATTTTTAGAAGAAGATTTTTCTTTGATAGAAAATAAGCAAAAGATGCTTAATCAGCTAAGAGAGTTTTTTAATAATTATTTTTTTATTAGTAAATTAGAAAGAATAGAATGTTTTGATATCAGTAATTTAAAAAAAAGAAATCAAACAGCCTCAATGGTGGTAATGATTAAGGGAGAGATAAGTAAGAAAGGTTATCGAAAATTCAAAATTAAAGATGTTGATTTGAAATCTGATTTTGAAAGATTAAAAGAAGTAATTACCAGAAGATTTAATAATAATTGGCCAAAACCAGAT
>DAIQPK010000013.1:0-11716 GCA_036787375.1 Patescibacteria group bacterium | reverse complement strand
GCTATCTTTAATTTTAAGTTTTTATTTTAGCTCAATTACTAGTTTTCTATCTTTTCCTTCACCAATAGAATAACTTTTTAAATCAGGATGGTTTTTAGTAATATATTCATGAATTATCTTTCTCTCATAAGAAGACAGGTTTTTTATAGTTATTGATTGCTGATTATCTCTAACTTTGTCCGCATATTCATCAGCTAAAATCTCTAATTTTTCTTTTTGTTTTTCCCGAAAATCATTAACATTAACTAATATTTCAATTGATTGATTTAGTTTTTTATATAAAACCACCTCAAGTAGTTTTTGAATAGAACGAATCGTTTCTCCATGACGACCAATAATCACTGAGGCTTCTTTTTCTGATTTAATATTAATATAATAAATTTCATCCTCTTCTTTAACCTCAATCTCAAAACTATCAACTATCTTTGCGATTAACTCTTCGGTTTCTTTTTTTATTAGATCTATTTTCTCCATAGGTTTTAATTATTAACTTTTAATTTTTTTTGCTGCCAGATCGCCATTAAAGAAAATATATTCCAATATAAAGCTAAACCAACTGGTAATGAATAAGAAATAAAAGCAATCATTGCCGGAAACATAAACTTCATCTGATTATTTAAAGCTTTTTGAAAATCCTCTTTATTATCTTGAGAAGAAGTCTCTTTTTTTAAAGAGAGTCCTTCTGATGTCGGAGTTGGGGTTAATAACTTTGTCTGATAATACTGCAAAAAAGCTGTTACTAAAGGAATTAATAGATAATACCATTGTCCTGATTTAGCTGGGGATAGAGCTAAATTAAATCCAAAAAACCAAGGGTCAATTAAGGTAATTTTCAAAAAAGAAAAATAAACTACTCTATTAATCTCTTCAATTACTTTGACTCCATTTCCATTTAATAAAAATAAGGATAAAGTATTGTATAAAGCAATAAAAATTGGCATTTGAACCAGAGGCAAAAGACAACCTAATGCTGGATTAATTCCTACTTGTTGATATAATTTTAACTGTTCTTGTTGAAGTTTTTGCTGATCATTTTTATATTTTTTTGCCAATTTATCAATTTGCGGTTTTAATTGGTTAAATTTCTTCATTGTTTCAAACTGTTTATGAAAAAATGGTTCAAGTAAAAATCTAATAATAATTGTTAAACCAATAATTGCCCAACCAAAAGCTCCAGGAAGCTTTAAAAACAAAAATCCCTTATATAATAAAACTAAAAGATTTAAGATCGGAATCACTAATAAAACATCAAAAAAATTTCCTTTAATCATAAAATTTTAAACTGTTAATTTTTTTCTTCTTTTTAATCGTCTTCTTTTAATAATCTTTCTTCCATCTTTGGTCGACATTCTTTTTAAAAATCCATGTTTCCTTTTTCTTTTTAATTTTTTTGGTTGCCAAGTCATTTTCATAATTTCTAAAATAACTTATAATTTTTTTTCTAAAATACTTTTTTTATTTCCTTTAAAAATTTGCCAAATCGCCTCAGTGATAAAAGGAGCAAATGGATATAAAAACTTTAAATTTTCCAAATATATTTTTTCCAAAACTAATAAGACTTCTATATTACCATTTAAGATTTCTTTTTTCAATTCTTCAATATAAAAATCAGCCAGCCGATGCCATAAAAACTCATAAACCAACTCCAAAGCTTTAGAAAACTGATAACCATCCATTAGTTTTAAATATTTTTTCTTTTCATCTTTAAACTCCTGATTTAATTTTTTTATGATTTTAATATTAATTAAATTTTGATTTTTGGTTTTTGATTGTTGGTTTTTATTAATAAATATGAATCTTCCGATATTCCAAACTTTATTACAAAAATTTCTCATTCCAATTACTTTTTCTTCATAAAAAGATATATCATTACCCTCTTTTCCTCCATATATTAGAGCCATTCTTAAAGCATCAGCGCCGTACTTATCTATCATCTCCATCGGATTAATAACATTGCCTTTACTTTTGCTCATTTTTTGGCCTTTTTTGTCTCTTACTAATCCGTGAAGAAAAACTGTTTTAAAAGGTATTTTTCCAGTAGCAAAATAGCTAATCATAATCATTCTTGCTACCCACCAAGGCAAAATATCATAACCTGTCTCCATTACTGAAGTTGGATAAAAATAATCAAATAACTTTTTGTCTTTTTGAGTTTTTAAAGTAGCAAATGGCCATTGGGCTGAAGAAAACCAAGTATCAAAAGTATCTTCATCTTGAACAAAGTTTTTATTATTACAATACTGACACCTATCTAGTTTTTTTACACTGACACACCATTTTTTACAATCATAACAATAATAAGCAGGAATCCTAATTCCCCAGACAATCTGACGACTAATGTTCCAATCTTTAAAGTTGTCGAACCACCAAATTAATTGTTTTTTAAACTTTTTTGGAATAATCTTTATTTGTTCATTTTTAACCAATTGTTTAGCTCTATCAGTTAAAGGTTTAACCTTAATAAACCATTGCTCTTTTGGTAATGGTTCTAAATGATTTCCACATTTATAACAACAACCGACTCGATTCTGATAATTTTCATCAATTTTTAAAATTAAGTTTTTATTTTTTAAATCATCAACTATCTTTTGACGAGCTTGTTTTACATATAAACCCTGATAAGAACCACCATTGTTATTAATTTTACCATCAAAATCTATCACTTGAATTAAAGGTAATTGGTGATTTTTTCCCACTTCAAAATCAGTAAAATCATGAGCAGGAGTAATCTTAACAACACCTGTGCCAAACTTTTTGTCAACAAATTTATCTTCAATTATTTTTACTTTTCTATTAATTAAAGGAATATAAACTTGTTTACCAACTAATTTTTTATATTTTTTATCATTTGGATAAACTGCTAAAGCTGCATCACCTAACATTGTCTCAGGTCTGGTTGTTGCTACTACCAAATATTTATAAACATTATCTTCTTCGACTAAAAAATACTTAATATAATATAAAGGACTATTTTTCTCTTTATAGTTAACCTCTAAGTCAGAAAAAGAAGTTCCGCAAAAAGTACAATAATTAATTAGCTTTTTTTCTCGATAAACTAATTCTTGATTAAAAAGCTTCTCAAACGTCTGATAAACAACTTCAATAATATCTTTATCCATAGTAAACTTATTTTTTTCCCAATCCAAAGCAAATCCTAATTTTCTTAACTGTTTTTCCATTCTTCCTTTATTTTTCATAACAAAATTCCAAATCATCTTAAAAAGATGATTGCGAGAATAATTAAATCGGGTTTTTTCTTGATTTTTTAGATGTTTCTCAAAAACATACTGAGTCTCAAAACCAGCATGATCCGCCCCAGGAAACCATAAACATTCAAATCCTTTTAATTTATGAAAACGAATCATAATATCCTCATAGACATACATAGCATGACCTAAATGTAAATCAGCATTAGCATTAGGAGGAGGTAAAATAATTGAAAACGGTTTTTTGTTTTTATTAACTGATGCTAAGAAAAAATTATTTTTCTCCCAAAATTGATAGATTTTTTCTTCAAAGTTTTTTGGATTATATTTTGGCTCCATAATTTAAATATTATATAATATTTTTTTATGAACTGGTTTATTGACTTTTTAATCTGGTATTTTTATCTTTTAGTTCTAGGAGTCATCTTTTATCCTTTTATAAAAAAAATCTTTTCTCGTTTTAATTTTGATTTTGCCTATCCTTTCTCTAAAACACTAGCAATAATTGTTATTTCTTATATCTCTTATGTTCTATCAACCTTAAGATTAATCCAATTTTCAAGAATTAACTTATTTATTATTACTATTAGTCTATTTTTTATTAGCTATTTTTTTCTTAAAAACAAACTAAAAACCAACTACAAAATAGTTATTTTTGAAGAATTAATTTTTTTTCTTAGTTTTTTATTTTGGACCTATGTAAGAAGCCAGGAACCTTCAATTCAAAGTCTAGAAAAGTTTATGGACTTTGGTTTTATTAATTCTATTTTAAGAGCTGATTATTTTCCTCCAAAAGATATGTGGTACCCCCCAGAACCGATAAATTACTATTATTTTGGCCATCTAACTGGAGCGGTATTAATTAAGTTAACAAATATTAATCCAAACATTGGCTATAACTTAATCTTGGCAACAATTTTTGGTTTATCAATATCTCAGGTCTTTTCGATTATCGCCAATATTATTAATTATTACCAAATTTCAATAAAAAAAATTAATCTTAAGATAAATTATTTAAAAATAATTATTTATGGCTTAATTGGTGCTTTTGTTGTTAATTTAGGTGGCAATCTTCATACTATTTATCTTTTCACCAAAGGCTATCCTAATGATAACCCTATTCCTTTTTGGCAGATCCTATCTGGTTATAATCCTCTAAATTACTGGTATCCTAATGCGACTCGATTTATTCCTTATACTATTCATGAGTTTCCTTCTTATTCATATGTGGTTGCTGATCTTCATGGTCATGTGTTTGATATTCCTTTTGTTTTATTAACTTTATCATTTCTGTTTTTGTTTTTTACTAATAAAAAAAAATCGACCAATTTAAAGATTAATTTTTCTTTTTTAAGAAAAAAAACTTCTTTAATTATTAACAAAATTGAAATTTTATCTTTAATTTTTATTGGTTTTTTAATCTCGATTCATTACATGACTAATGCTTTTGATGGACCAATATACTTTTTACTAACTAATCTAATTTTATTTTTTATGTTTGGTATATCTTGGAAGTTATTTTTTTATCTTTTAACTTTGTTAATTTCTTTTGTTATTTTTAATCTTCCTTTCTCTTCTCATTTTTCTCCTTTTGTTAGCGGAATTGGAGTAAATTGTAGTCCAGATTTTTTAACTAATTTAGGCAAATTAGGTCCTTTTTTATTTGAAAAAGACAACTGTCAAATTTCTCCTTTATGGATGCTTCTTATTCTGTGGGGATTTTTCTGGTTAAACTTTACTATTTTTTTAATCATTCAAAATAAAAACGAATTAAAAATTAATCTTCATTTAAAAAGTTTTTTAACAATTTTATTTTCCTTTGGTACTTTATTAATTATTATTCCTGAATTTTTCTATATTAAAGATATCTATCCTCAACACTTTCGAGCCAATACTATGTTTAAACTAGGTTATCAAGCTTTTATCATGATGGGAATTGCTTCAATAATAATCTTATTTTTAATAAAAAATTTAAAAAATAAGCTCTTAAAATTTTCTCTCTTAGTAGTTTATTTCCCTTTTCTACTTCTTATCTGTATATATCCTTATTATGCAATTCCTTCTTATTATGGCAAACTTGATAGACGACCTACTCTTGATGGTTCAAACTGGTTAGCCATTAGCAAACCTGAAGATAAAGAAATTATTGATTATTTAAATAAGAATATTAAAGGTCAACCGGTAATTCTCGAGGCTCAAGGTGACTCTTATACTGATTACGAAAGAATCTCTGCTTTCACTGGTTTGCCAACAGTTGCTGGTTGGTGGGTCCATGAATGGCTTTGGCGAGGTAGTCCGGACTTTGTCGGTCAAAGAATTCCAGATATTCAAAATATTTATGAATCAAATGAGTATCAGTTAACAAAAACTTTAATAAAAAAATACCAAATTAAATATATTATTGTCTCCAATATGGAAAGATTAAAATATCCAAATCTAAACGAAGAAAAATTTGAAAAGATTGGTAAATTAATTTTTAGATCATCTAATAATTTTGGAACAATATATCAAGTAGATTAAAATATATATTGACAAAAAAAATTTTTTTTGCTAACTTTAATACGAGCATTACTACTCGTCGTCCCCTAATACGAGCGGTAGTGATGCTCTTTTTTTTATAAATGATATAAACTAACTGGAATTTTTAAATTCTTTTTTGCTATTTTTTTTAACTCTTTAGAAACAAACTCGATAAAATCTTTTCTTGAATAAATTCTTGGATTATAAACATTATTTTTAGGTTGTTCTGATAATAAAACCCTTATCATAAAATAATAATAAATTAAAAGAATAAAAATGTCAAGACCTATAGATAATTTTAATATTATTATAAGATAACCTATAGTTAAGTAAATATACTTTATATTATTCTAACAATCTTTTTAATATTATCCAAAATATGTGGATAACTTTTAAATGAAATTATTTTTTATATATGTATAATATTAATTTATGGAATTATCTCTTTTAACTTATAATACTCTTTATAATAATGGCTTTGAAAACTTTGATAAGATAATAAAAAAAATTAACTTTTTACCTGATATTATTTGTTTTCAGGAAGTTAATACTAATATAACAAACTTAAAAAAAATAGAAAAATATGGTTATAAACTAGCTGATTATGAAAACTCTTTTACTCGATTAGGAGTCATTTATGGAGCAGCTACTTTTTATAAACCAAAATTATTAAAATATCTTTCATCTGATAAAAAAATTGTTAATAAAAAATTTCTTTTTGAATATTTTTCTTCTTTTATTAGTTTTATTATTGGATTTGGCAGACAAAAAACCTTTCTTTTAACTGATTTTTTACATATAAAATCTAAAAAAAAACTTTCTGTTTGTAATATTCATTTATTTGTCATTGGTACTAATCACATTAGAATAAAAAATATTGAAGAATTTTTTAAAGAAATTAATCTTAAATCTAAAATAAATCTTATTATCTGTGGTGATTTTAACTATCTTCCCTATCAAAGAAAAAAATTAGAAAAAATGATGAAAAAATACTCATTAAAAGAAGCTACAAAAAATATTTTTCATACAGTAAGTTATAATTATGACGGTTTTCTATCGGAAAGTTTAACAATTTTATATAAATTATCATTAAGAATGATTGACTCTTTTATTAAAGGCTTAAAAATTGATTATATCTTTTACAAAGGATTAAAATTAAAAAAAACTGAAAGGGTAGAAGTTCGTTATTCTGATCATTATCCAATTATTTTTAAATTTTCCTTATAGTTTTTTTTAAAATCTTTAAGGAGTTTTTTTACTCTATTAAGATAATCATTAAAAAAATCGTTTTTTTTGTTTTCTAAATTATTATTATATAAATGACCACCCATCTGGTATTCAAAAATTTTTTCTCTAATTTCTTTTTTGCTAATAAATCTTCTTATAAATGCGAAAAAATATTTTGATAAAAATTTAATCTCTCCTTCTTTTTCCATTCTTCTTAAAGAAAAACAGACCTTACCGCTTTTAATAAATTTAGTTATTACTCCCCACTTAGAAACTCTTTGAATTAACTCATGATCCTCACTAATAAAAAGACTCTCATCAAAACCACCAATTAACGAAAAAAGATTTTTTTCAATAATAATTGAACCTCCTAAAGAGAATTTTTTTGGTAATTTCTGAGTAAACTCAACTATTAGATTAACTAAATCAAAAAAAGGTTGATATTTTTTATATTTTTTCTCCGGAGCAATAAAAGGAATAAAAACTAAACCTTTATTTTTATTTATATACTGATTAACTTTTTTTAAAAAACCTTTACTTATCCTGACATCAGCATCTAAAAAAATCAGATATTGACCTTGAGCTTTTTTTGCCCCAAAATTTCTCTGTCCAGCAACATTTTTTATATTTGTAAAAAAAAAGATTAGTTTAAGTTTAGATTTATATTGATCTATAACCTTTTTAGTTTTATCCTGAGACAGTCTATCAACTATTATTACTTCAAAATTCTTAAAAGTTTGATTTGATAAATCAGTTAATAATTTAGGGATAAACTTTTCTTCATTAAAAGTAGGAATAATTATTGAAAAATATAGATTCATATTTATAATTTTTTTATTATAATAATATCATATCATATCATCAAAAATGAAAATATCAGTTGTTATCCCATGCTATAATGAAGAAAAATATCTAAAAAACTGTCTTTTATCGATAATTAATCAAACAAAAAAACCTAATGAAATAATTATTGTTGATAATAACTCAACTGATAACTCAATTAAAATTGCTAAAAAATATCAAAAAAAATATTCATCTATAAAAATTGTTAAAGAAAAAAATCAAGGAATTTCTTATTCAAGAAACAAAGGTTTTAACACTGCTAAAGGTGATATTTTAGTTAAATGCGATGCTGATACAATCTTATCTAAACAATGGTTAGCTAAAGTCAATTTAGCTTTTAAAAAAAATAAGAATATTATTGCCTATACTAATCATTTTTTAATTTATGATGTTTTTTTAATAAAAAACTGGAAAATATTTTCTTTTGTTTACCAATGGCTTTTTAAACTTTTATCTGGTTATCATGTATTATTAGGTCCGGCTTTAGCAATAAGAAAAACTTCCTGGTTAAAAATCAAAAATCAAGTTTGCTTAGATGATAATCAAGTTCATGAGGATATTGATTTAACAATCCATATCTCAACATATGGAAAAATCTATCTTGATAAATCTATTGATATTAGAATGTCTGGGAGAAGAATAAAATACAACCCTTTTTCATTTTTTGTTGGTTATCCACTTCTTTTTTTAAAGATGTTAAAAACTCATCGAAAAATTATTTAACTCCTCTAAAGTCGTTGTCTCATAAGGATTTTTATCATCACGAAAACGCTCAAGACGAGGAAATCTTAAGGCTAAACCAGCCGTATGAACTGGTGATTTCGTTATTTCATCAGCTCTTATCTCAACTACCAACTTTGGTTTTAACCAAACATCACATTTTATTGTTTTCTCAACTAAATAATTAGTTGGTTTTTCTTTAGTTATTAAATTTGAAGATTGACTTTTTAATTGTTTCCATTCCTCATCAGTTAAACCAGTACCAATTTTTGCTACAGTAACGAATCGGTCATTTTCTTTATCATATACTCCCACTAAAAATGTGCCAATACCAAGATCAACTCGCTTACCCCTACCAAGGTTATAACCCATAACTAAACAATCAATTGTATCTTTTATCTTTGATGAATAACTTTTTTTATACTTAATCCAGTTCCACTCCCTTGCCCCTGGTTTATAAACGCCGTTAATTTTTTTAGCAATCAACCCTTCAAGATTTTTTTTAATATAAAAATCAAAAAGATTATCTAATTGACTTTCTTTAACAACTTTAACCTGATCTGCTAATAATATTGTCTCTTTATCTAGATTTTTTTCTGTTTTGATAGTTTTTTTTAATTCTTGCCTTCTTTCTAAAAAAGGTTTATTTAAAAAACTAATTCCATTTTTATATAAAAGTTCAAAAGCAAATAACTTTAAAGGAATCTTTTTTACCATTTCCTCAATTTTATATTTTCTTTTTCTTTGAACAGTTTCTTGAAAAGGTAAAAACTCTTTTTTTTCAAAATCATAACCAACTGCTTCACCTTCAAAAATTATTTCATCACTCAAAACTTGTTTTTTTACTCCTTTAATAATATCGGGATACATATAACTTACCTCCTCTAAACTTCTGGAAAATAATTTAATCTGATCATATTTTTTATAATGAACTTGTAGTCGAAAACCATCAAACTTTGGTTCAACTAAACATTCGCCAATTTGATTAATAATCTCTTTTCCTGAGGATAGTTTTTCTGCCCGCATCATAATAATTGGTGTAAATAATTTAGGAGAGATTTTTTCTAGGGCTGCTATTCCTTTTTTTTTAATTAATCTTCCAATATACCCTAACTCTGGCCTTACATGATATGCCTTCTCAATTATTGATCTTAAACTCTTATCGCCTACTAACATCCAAGAAAAACTATCCAAAATCGTCATATCGGAAAAACCTAATCTTATATTACCTGTAGGAAAACGAACTATATATTTAGCAGATAAAGGATTAAGCTGACGAATTAATAGCGATAATAAACCAATCTTAACCTCAACTGATTTTTCACCACTAGACTGAGCAATTTTTAAAAATATCTGATAAACCTCAGAGATCTCTAAATCTTTTTCTTCCAAAGAAAAAAACTGCCTACGAAAACTAGCAGTTGTTTCTCCTAAATCACCAATTTTTTTATATTCTTTTTCAAAAAAGTTTTTATCAAGATTTAAAGCTAAAACCACTGATTTTATCACCATTTTTTCTGCCATACCAAAATCAATTTTTTCATAAGCTGGTCTGACTCTTCCTTGAAGAAGATAACAAACTTGTTCTAATTCTTCTGGATTAAGTTTTTTAAATAACTCAGCCAAAATTTGTGTAATTGTCAGTCTTGAAGCTGTTTGGTTAATTTTTTCAAAATATTGTACTAATTGAGAGAAATTCATAAATATTTTTTAAATCATTAGATAACGAGCCGATTTAGTAGAACCAACTTTTTTAATGATTCCTTTTTTAATTAAATCTTGTAAATCTCTTAATACCGTATCTTCTGATATATTAGGAAAGACTGAGGCAAACATTTTATTTTGTAAGTATCCAACTTCCTGAATATACTCAATTAATTTAACCTGTCTTTCGGTCAAAAATATTTGCTGATCACCAATTTTTTCTTTCAACTTAACATCTTTAGAAAGTTTTAAAATTTTTTCTTTAATTTTTTCAAACTCAACTGAGGCTCCAAAAGCAAAGTACTCAAGCCAAGAAGTTAAATCTCCTCGAGAAGCTTTTTGAAGATTGTGATAATATGATGCCGCATCTTTATCATAATATTCCTCTAAGGAAAAAAATCGACGGATATCATAACCACCTAAGAATAGGATTAAAGTCGCTAAAACTCTCGCCACCCGACCATTACCATCTATAAAAGGATGAATTCTTACTAACTCATGATGGGCTATTCCCGCTTTTAGAATTGGATGAATATCTTGATTTTCTTTATTTAACCAATAAATAAACTCTCTCATTAAAAAAGGAATCTCGATTGGTGGTGGTGGTCTAAAAGTAATCTCTCCAGTGGCTGAATTTCTAATTATTACTTGTTTTATTCGATACTCTCCAGCTTGCTCTGAAGGTAAAATTTTATCAGTAATTATCCGATGAAGTTTTTTTATTAAGAGTTCAGTAATTTTTTCAATTTTCCTTTTTGCTTCTTCATCAATAAAATCAATTACCTTCCGATAATTAATAATTTCTTGAATGTCTCTTGGTCGACCAACAACATCTTTTCCTGCTAATAAATTTTTGGCATCATCTTTTGCTAACATGTTGCCTTCTATATGAGTACCATGATAAACCGATCGAATAATTGCATCTTCTTTAAATTGTTTCTCCCATAAAGGTAAAAGTGGTGAATGACGAATTACTTCTTCCGCTGCCTCAATTTTTGAGATATAGATTAAAATTTTATGAGTAATATTAAACCGTGGATTAAACATAAGAAATATTATAAAACATAAAACATGAAACGTAAAACATCTAACATTAAAATACAAATCCTAAACCTTAAATCCCAAATCCCAAATAAATCAATAAATAAATTAAAAATTAAAAACTAATCATGTACCGAATTATATATTCTGGTTTATGATCTGCCATGAACTGAATTCATTCTGATTGAGTTACTGAACCTAGCAAATTCACCTACTGATTCCAACTGATTCTAACTGTTTCCAACTGTTTTCAACTAACTTTGACTGATTCAACTGATTACTGATTTAACTGTTGACTATATTTAACACTTATACCATTTTAGTCAATATTTTATTTTTAATATATTCTTATATTATCATAACAATCTATAATTTATGCCAAAGTTAGGATAACCGAGTTGGTTGTAGAATGCGGTTGTAGAATGAGGCAGCAGAATTATCTTTTATAAATTCTT
>DAIQPK010000012.1:7679-12520 GCA_036787375.1 Patescibacteria group bacterium | reverse complement strand
TAAAAATATTCAATTTTATCACCTCTTAATGGAAGTGAGATTTTATTTTGGCTATTTATTTTATATTGGTTTACGTTAGCTTAGTAATAATTATTATTAAATTAATTAGAAAGATTTTAATTAAAAACGATAAAGACAATTAGGATTAATCTGTTAGATTCACCAGCGGGTTATAGTAACAGTCTAAAATAAAAAAATGACATTTTTTGTCATAAAAGTTGTGGACATCTAAAAAGCCTACTTCTTAAAGGTGTTTTTCCAATTAAGTGATTAGAACCTAATTTTCTGGAAGATTGTTTATTTTTTCTGAAGATGGTCGATAGTCCCCAATTGAGGATTATTCTCTTTTTAAATTGGTTATTATTTAGATCAATTAAATCAATTAAGTTAATTAGAAATTGTTATTATCGTTTTGTTATTAATAGTTATTTAGTTAGATGGTGGCTGTTTGAAATTAGATGTTAAATGTTTGTTTTTTAATGTTGTATATTTTCATATTTTATTAACACATTGTTATAGTTAACATTTTTACCATTTTTCTCAAATTTTAATTTTCAATAATTTTTAGACTATAAAAATAATCTAATACTATATCCTATAATAGGCAAGCCAGATCGGTTATATTAGATGATAAAGCGATTTAGGATATTTTGTTAGCGGGATAATTTTATTTTTAAATAAGACTGTATCTTCAATTCTTATTCCCCATAGATTTTCAAGATAAACACCAGGTTCGACCGTAAAAACTTGATTATTAATAATTTTTTCTTCAGATAAAGAGTTGACTTTTGGATATTCATGGATTTCCAGTCCAACTCCATGACCGATTGAGTGAGGACATTGAGGAAGACCTTCTTTTTGATAAAGTTGTCGACAATAAAAAGCTAAGTCTTTACCTAAAAAATTTTTTTGAGAAAAATTAAGAGTTTTTTTCTGAATAGAAAGAAGTTTATTATAGATATTAATTTGTTGGCTGATTGGCCTACCAACAAAAACCATTCTTGTAATGTCTGATAAATAATCTTGATATTTAGCACCAAAATCAATAAGAATAACTGACTG
Source organism: Patescibacteria group bacterium (assembly GCA_036787375.1). Lineage (GTDB taxonomy): Bacteria > Patescibacteriota > Microgenomatia > UBA1406 > GWC2-37-13 > GWC2-37-13. The sequence goes on along the minus strand of DAIQPK010000012.1, from coordinate 11,458 downwards.
TTTTTTTACTTTTTCTAAACCATTAACTCTGGTGTCATAATGAGGAATAGTAGAGTTTTTATCAATAGCAACAATTGGGTAAAAAGCCAGATCATAGCCTTTTTCTTTTAACCAAAACTCAATTTTATAAGCAATCTCTTTTTCTGTCTGTCCTGGTTTAATCGTTTTAACAACTTCTTTTAAACAGCTATCAGTAATCTGACAGGCTTTTTTTATTTTTTCTATTTCTTGATTATCTTTAGTTGATCTTTGATTAATAATGATTTTGTTAGTAAGAACAATTTCAATTTCAGTGAGTACTTGTTTTAAGCTATTAAACTCATTAACTTTTAAATCATCTCCTTCAACAGCTAGTTTTTTAATTTTTTCATTTTTAGCAATTTCTTTTAAATGAAAGATTAGTCCTTTTTCTGGAGTGATTAATTTAAAAGTTAGGAAACTGCTATTATGGTTTGTTTGAAAATTAGTTAAATAACGACCATCAGTAAATAGATAGTTATCTTTATTGGTGATTAAGAGCCAGGCTTCCCTTTCATTTTTAGTTAAGGTTTTTAATCCAGATAAATATAAAATATTGTAAAAATTAGAGATTAAAAAACCACCTGAACTATTTTCTTTTAAAAAATTTTTTATTTTTTTAACTCTTTTTTCAAACATGCTGATATTTTATCAGATTTAAGATAGAATTCATTTTATGAAGTCTAGATTAAAGTTTAAATTTTTTTTATATCTTATCATTACCCTAATATCAATTCCATTATTGTTTTTTTCTTTCAGTATTTTTCTCAAGCTGCCAAGATTAAAGCCAATATTATTGTTGACGCTAATAAAATTACCACCAAATTTCCTGATAGATGGAAGTCTTTAGCCCAAAGTGGTGAGGAGGCTGGAGTGCGAATGTTAGCCAATGTTATTCCTCAGATAAGTGAGTTATATCCAAAGTATATAAGAATTGATAACCTTTATGATTTTTATAATGTAGTTTCCAGAAATGATAAAGGAGAGTTAATTTTAAACTTTGAAAAACTTGATCAAACAGTTTGTGATATCTATGCTACTGGAGCAAAACCATTTTTTTCTTTAGGATATATACCAGAGACAATATCAGAAGACGGTAGCCTTATTGGTAAACCAAAAAACTGGCAAGAATGGAGTTTTTTAGTTCAAAAAACAGTTGAAAGATATAGTGGTCGAAAGACAGTTTTGTCTTGTGGGGCAATGTATGACTTTTGGCGAACTGATATTTATTATGAGGTTTGGAACGAACCTGATTTAGAGGTCTTTGGTAAATAGCATTATGGTGGTAATAAAAGTTATACTGAGCTTTATTATTACTCCGTAAAAGGCGCAGAAAAGGCTAATGATGTTTTGCCTTTTAAAATAGGTGGACCGGTAACAACGGTTTTATATAAAAACTGGATTCAAAAATTTTTAAACTATGTTTTAATAAATAATTTAAGAGTTGATTTTTTAAGTTGGCATCATTATTCAAAAAAAACTGATGACTACATTGATGATGTTATAAAATTAAATAGTTGGTTAGCAGAAGATTCAAAATATCAAAAGTTTAGAAATCTGCCAAGAGTTATTTCTGAGTGGGGTTATGATAGTGAGAAAAACCCAATTGCTGATACTGAGGTTGGAGTAGCTTATACTTTAGCCTCAATAAGAAACTTTATTAATGCTAATATTGGAGCAGCTTTTTTATTTGAGATTAAAGATGGACCATCAGGCTCATCTTGGGGAATACTTGATTATTCAGGTAATAAAAAACCTCAATGGCATGCTTAACAGATGCTAAATAGTTTATCAGGAAATCAATTAATAGTTGAACGAGAAGGTAGTTTTATTCGTGCTTTAACCTCAAAAGATGAAGAAAAAATTAGTTTAATATTAGTTAATTATGATATTGCTTCAAGAAATATAGAAGCTATTCCAATTACTTTTAAAAACTTAAGTTTTAAAAACTATAAATTAATAAAGACTTATTTAAATGGTCAAAAACTAATTGATCTTAATTTAACTCCTATAAATGGTGAGATTAGATTAACTGGCGAGAAGTCATTAATTATAAACCCCAACTCAATTATACTTTTAGAGCTTATTCCTAGTTAGTTTTTTTCAAAATACAAAGTGATAACAGAGGTAATAATCTGAGTTCCCTCTTCAATATTTGGACCGCCTCCACCAGCTGATCCCATTCCTTCAGTCATTGTTTTATAAAAAGGAATCGGTTGATTTCCAGCTGACTCAACAATATTGACAACCTTACCAAGTTTTATTCCTAGATTTTTAGCAATTTTTTGAGCTTGATCTTTAGCGTTTTCAATCGCTTTATTTCTTGCTTGTTCACGGTATTTTTCTGGCTGATCAATAGAAAATCTAATTCCATGAATGGTATTAGCGCCACTTGTAGTAACAATCTCCATTATTTCTGATGTTTTATTAACATCTTTAATTTTTATCTCAATAGTGGTATTACCATTATAACCATTAATTGAATTAATACTATTATCATATTTATAATTTGGATAAATGGAGTAGTTTGATGTTTTGATATTTTTCTTATCAATGCCTAAGTTTTTTAACTCATTAATAATTTTATTATTAATTTTATTTAGCTCGTTTGAAACTTCTTTTACTGTTGATTTATTGTCAATAGTGATTCCAGCTGTCATATAAGCAGTATCAGGAACAACCTCAACCTTTCCTTCGCCAACCACTGATAATTCAGTCGATTTAGTGGTAGTGATAACTGTTAAAGGATATGAAATGTTAAAGACATTAATAATAAAAAGAGCAAAAACAACAATAACAATAGCGATAATAAAGTTTTTTAAAAAGATATTTGAGTTTTCCATAAATTATTTTTAAAAATTTTAATCTTTAAAATTATTATAGACTTTTTTTAAAAAAATTAAAAGTTATAATAACTATAATGAAAATTATCAATAAAAAGTTTTATCGGAATTATCAAGAGATTGAAAGTTATGAAGCAGGAATTGTTTTAACTGGCGATGAGGTAAAATCAATTAGATTAGGAAGAATTAAACTCGAAGATGCTTATGTTAAATTAATTGGTAAGGATTTTTATTTAATAAACTGTCATATCTTATCTTACCCTTTTTCTCAAGACAAAAATTATGATCCAACTCGATCAAGAAAGCTTCTTTTACATAAAAAAGAAATTATTAGAATCCAAACAAAAATGAAAGGTGCTGGATTGACAATAGCGCCTAAATCTTGTTATAATAAAGGTAAGTTGATAAAGTTAGAGATTGCTTTGGTAAGAGGGAGAAAAGAAAGAGAAAAAAGAAGATTAGAAAAAGAAAGAGATATTAAATTAAGTCAAGAAAAAGAGATAAAAGAGCACCTTAAAATTTGATTTTAAAGCTGGGGATGACAGGAATCGATGGGAAATAGCACTTTTATAAACTGTTAGAGCGCACCTGGGCGATAAACGGAGAAGATAACTGCTAACGAAAAACTCGAAGCAGCTCGTTATGCCCCAATGTATGCTAGAGCTCAACTCTATACATATAACTAGAGCTAACGAGACTCTTTATAGATTTTTTCCGGCTTAATCTATAAAGGGGTAAACTAACCGGAATGCAGTTTTAAAGAGTTTTCAGTTGGTTTTAAAACTAAAGACTAACAACTGATGATTCATTGCGCTTTGACTGTTTTAGCGATGAACAAAAGATAAAAACAGTCTATCTCTAACTAAAGGTTTATAAAAATGTTTTCTCAGACTCCGGTTCAATTCCGGACATCTCCAC
>DAIQPK010000012.1:0-7579 GCA_036787375.1 Patescibacteria group bacterium | reverse complement strand
AAGTCAAAGATGGGTGTGTTTACATGCAGAAAAAGTTGAGGGGCAGGGGCATACAGCTGAGTTGACAGTAAGAGATGATGCTAAGTTATTGCCAAACTCAGATACTTTTATTGTTGAATGTATCAACGACTATACTATTTGTACTACAGGTAATTCTAATTTAGACACAAAAATTTTTGGTAAAGATAGTCTTTCTGAATTAAATCAAATTTATAGTTATCAATTTCAAGGGATGACTCCTCCACAAAATCCTACAAAAAGTAATTCTGAAGGAAAGATTAATCCGATAAGATGGAAAAGTTTTACACCTAAGGAACAAAACAGAAAATGGTTGGCTTTAAATTATTTTCAGCCAACCTCCTCATTAGGGACCGGTGAAGAACAAACTCATCAATTAGGAACTTTTTCTTTTGAAGAAACAGCAAACAATACTGATTGTGTTACCTTAAGATGGGATCCATATGGAAGAATCTTTGATGCAGTAACTTTAGAACCAATTAAAAATGCTAATGTCTATTTATATAAAAAAGAAGCCGATGGTAGTTTTAGATTATTTACTAATGTAATAGGAGGAATAATTAATCCTCAAAAAACTTTAGAAGATGGTGTTTTTAGCTTTGTTGTTCCTGATGCTACTTATAAATTAGTGGTTAGTTTAAACAATTATGAATTTCCAGTAACAGAGATTAGCGACATTCATCCTAATTATGAAAAAATCTATTCAAATATTTATCCAACAAAAACTGGGGTTGAAATTATTCAAAAAGGAGCCATTGTTCATCGTGATATTCCTGTTAAACCGTTAAGTATAAGTCAAAATAACAATGTTAAATTAATCTCACATTTTGAGGATTTAGATAAAACAAATTCAATTTTATATGTAAAAGGATTGGTTTCTCATCCTTTTGCTAAGATAATTGTTTATTCTTTAAAAAATAATAATAATCAACCGATAAGACATAATAAAATTTTAGAGACTAATGCCAACAAAAGTGGTGACTTTAATTTTAAAGTTGATTTAAAAAAATTTGAAGCTGGTGAGTTTTATGGAGAGTTAGTAATTAATAAGATTAATTTAACTGAAAGCAATCTTTTAAATCTCTTATTAAATAAACTTTCTTCTTGGTTAAAAATAAAAGTTAATGCTCAAACAATTTCAACAAGTTATCGTTTTTCTCCAATTTTAAATTATATTGAAGGTTATGCTTATGATAACAAGGGAAAAATAATTTCTAATGCTAAAGTTAATGTAGTTTTAAATTTTTCTAATAAGCCTTATTATTCAACCCAAACTGATGATAAAGGTTATTTTAAAATTAGTTCAGCAAATTTACCCTCAATGCCCTACAAGTTAGTTTTTACTTCTTCAACAGGAATAAAATATGAACAAAACACAAGCGATTTTATTTTAAAAAATAATAATTTTATTAAAGCTAATAATATTAATCTTAATAGCAAGGTTAAAATTACTACTGATAGTAGTCAAATAACTCAGGCAACTGACTCTCCAAGACCAACTTTTTTTACAACAGAAAAAGACCAATCTCAAGAAAAATCATTAGATAATAGTTCTCAAAAACCAGATTCTCTTTCAAATAAGACTAATAGAAATAACCTAGTTTTATTAATTTTGGCGATTTTATTTCTGTTGATTATTATTGTTTTTGTTTTAATTTATTTTTATATTAAAAAGAAACAACAACTTCCACCATCAACATTTTAAATTTTTTAAAATGTAGTAAATGCAGTTAATTGCCGATTTACATCTTCATTCTAAGTACTCTCGGGCAGTTTCTCAAAATATGATGCTGTCTGAAATTAGTTATTTTGCAAAAATTAAAGGAATAAAGTTAGTAGCAACTGCTGATTGGACTCATCCTTTATGGTTTAAATCAATTTCTGAAGAATTAAAAGAGATTTATCCAGGAATATATACTTTAAAAGAAAAACCTAAAGAGAGTTATTTTATCTTAGCAACCGAGATTTCTAGTATTTATTCACAAAATAATAAATTAAGAAGAATTCATAATTTAGTTTTTTCTCCTTCTTTTGAGGTCTCAACAAAAATTAATAATCAATTAATTAAATACGGTTTTAATTTAATGGCTGATGGGCGACCAATTATAAATTTATCAGCAAAAGAGTTATTAGAGTTAATTTTAAATATTGATGAAAAAACCTTTTTAATTCCTTGTCATATCTGGACACCCTGGTTTTCATTATATGGGTCAAACTCTGGTTTTGATTCAATAGAAGAGTGTTTTGGTGAGTACTCGAAATATATTTATGCGATTGAGACAGGTTTGTCTTCTGATCCAATTATGAACTGGCAGATAAGAGAGTTAGAAGATAGGTCAATTGTTTCCTTTTCTGATGCTCATTCAGGAATCAAGTTAGGAAGAGAAGCAACGGTTTTTATTTTTAATCAATCAAAACAACAACAAGATAAAGAAATTGAGTTTAGTTATGAAGATATTATCAAAGCTTTTAAAAAAGACACAACTGGTAAGTTGAAGATTGGTTATACAATCGAGTTTTTTCCTGAAAAGGGTAAATATCACTGGTCAGGCCATCGAAACTGTAATGTTCGTTTCTCACCTCTTGAAATAAGAGAAAAAGGAAGAGTTTGCCCTGTTTGTCAAAAACCATTAACGATTGGTGTTGAAGATAGGGTTTGGCAGTTATCAAATCATTTTTATAAAAGCAAAGATTTATTTTTTTTAAAGAATTCAGTTGGTTTAACCTTTGTTTATGATAAAGAAAAAAAACGCCGGCCATTTGTATCAACTGTTCCTTTATTTGAGATTTTATTAGAAATTAATAATAATTCTCAAACAAAGGCTTTAAAAGAGTATCAGAGATTAATTAATTTGTCTTCAGAATTTGATATTTTATTGAAAAAAACTTATCAGGAAATTAAGATTTTAGGAGGAGAAAGATTAGCTCAAGCAATAAAAATTATTAGGGAAAGACAGGTTTATGTTGAGCCAGGATATGATGGGGTTTTTGGTAAAATTAAAATTTTTCAAGATAATAAAGAAGATGTTAATTACCAAAATAATCAACAAAGTTTATTTTAAAAAAGATTATCTTAATTATTTTTTATTTTTATTACTAATTTTTTTTTTACCCAGTCAATTGGGTAAACATTTCTTTTTTTCTTTTTCTTATTTAAATGGAATAAGAGTTGATTATTTAGCGCCTACTTTGTATTTAACTGATGTGTTAATTTTTTTTATTTTTTTATTTAATTTTTCTCATATCTATTCTTTTTTAAAAGATAAAAAATTAATTTTAGTAATAGGTTTATTTATTATCAATATTTTTTTATCAACAAATAAGTACTTAGCTTTTTACAAATTTTTAAAAGTTTTTGAATTAATAATTTTGTTTATTGTTTCAGGAATTTTTTATAAAAAAATCAACAAAAAAGCTTTGTTAATAGTTTTAATATTTTCTTCTTTAATACAATTATTTTTAAGTTTTTATCAATTTATTTATAAACAATCAGCTCAAGGAGTTTTTTATTTTTTAGGAGAAAGAAGATTTTCTTTTTCAACAATTGGTATTGCTAAGGTTTTTTTTGATGGAAAAGAGTTCTTAAGACCTTATGGAAGTTTTTCTCACCCAAATTCTTTAGGAGGATTTTTTTTACTTTTATATGTGTTTATTTTGACGAATAAAAATTTTAATAAAAATCTGATTTTTAAAAATATTTTTTTATTAATTTCTTCTTTGTTGATCTTAATTTCATTTTCAAAGGTGGCGATTTTTACTTTTATTATTATTAATCTTTTTTATTTTATAAAAAAAGATGGTTGTAAATTTTGTTTGTTAGCAAAAATAGTTATCTTTTTAACAATTGGACTAATTTTTTTAACTAGTCAAACTGACATTCTAAGTTTAGAAAAAAGATTTTTTTTGTTTAAAAATTCTTTTTTAATTTTAAGCAAATATTTTTTTTCTGGAGTTGGTTTAGGAAACTATTTATTAGCTCAAAACCAATTAAAAAGTATTTATCCTTATTTTTTAAATCAACCAGTTCATAATATTTTTTTATTATTTCTGAATGAGGTTGGGATTTTTATTTTTTTAATTACCATAAAATATCTTGTTGTTTTTATAAGAAAAAATAAAATAAATTTTTATTTAATTTTAACTATTTTAATTACCGGTTTTTTTGATCATTATTGGTGGAGTCTTCAACAAAATTTTTTATTATTAGCTTTTATTTATGGAAGTTCTTCAATAGATTTTTTTACTTCTAAATTGAGTTTTAAAAGAAAGTTTAAATCTTCCTGACTTCCTTGGGGTGCAAGTTTAAACATTTCCAAAATTAATTGATGATGCTTAGCGTTAGCTAATTTTATTTTTTCTATAAAATCATTAGGGATTTGATTACCTTGTTTTTTTATTTCTTTAATTAAACTAGGGATTTTAAGAAAATATTTTTCTCCTTTAGAAAATGTTGAGATAGCTAATTTAATTTCCCCCTTTTTTGCTAATTGATAACCAGCAATAGCTTTTTTATCTGAGATTAATAAATAAAACTGAGCCTTTTTATAATAATCTCGAGTTAAGAACTCAATAATTTTATCTCTTATTATTTTTATTGGATATAAAGGATGGCCAGGAAGAAGACCAGGATAAGGAAGTTCATAAATGACATTTTTTTGTTGTTGATTAATAGTTTTTTCTGAAGATTCAATAGTAAAAGCTAAATAAATAATTAAAAAGGTAAAAATAATAAAAATAAAGACGAAAGATAATCGAAAAAAAGCTTTCATATAGTTTTCTTAAATTATATAATTTTTTAATAAAAAAAACAACCCTGAACCAGAACAAAGTTCGGTTCAGGGCGAGTCCCAAAACAAAACAAGTTCGTGATTCAGGGTTTATAAAAAGTTTTTTATTTTACTAATCTCTTTAAACTTTTCCCAGCAGTAAAACCTGGAGTTTTAGTGGCTGGAATTTGAATTTCAGCTCCAGTTTGAGGATTTCGTCCTTTTCTTGCCGCTCTTCTTCTGACCATAAAAGTACCAAAACCAGTAATAACTACCTTCTCTCCTCTTTTCATTGCATCAGCAATGGTTGAAAAGACAGTAGAAACCGCTTCTTTAGCTGCTTTTGCGGTTAAATTAGCTTTTTTAGCTACTTGAGCGACTAAATCAGCTTTTGTCATTTGTTTCACCCCCTTTCTTTTTTATTAATTTATATTTAACAGAATATTATTTTTTTGGCTTTATGTCAATCCATATTTAAAATATCTTATTATAACAATCTATATCAATTTAAGGCTTTATAAAGAGAAAAAAATAGTTAAATTAATTAAAATCAGTTTAAATTAGTAAAAACATAAAACATGAAACCTATTAAGTATCAAATAATTACAAATTATGAGTTATGCATTTTCGTATTACGATTTTATGGTTTTATTTTTTTTAAGAGCAGTTCTCTTTTAAATTTTCGTTGTTGTTTCAGTTCTGGTTTCTCTAATAACAGTAATTTTTATCTGTCCCGGAAAAACATCGAACTTGTTTTCTAATTCTTCCTTAATTTTTTGAGCTAAAATAACTGCTTCATCATCAGTAATGTCTTCAGGATTGACAATTACTCTTAATTCTCTACCAGCTTGTAAAGCATAAGCTTCTTTAATGCCTTTTTTAGATTTGGCTACTTCTTCAATAGTTTTAATTCTTTTTAAATACTCTTCAAAGTCTTCATGTCTTGCCCCAGGCCGACCACCTGAGATAGCATCTGCAATATAGACAATAACTGCTTCGACAGATGAGAAAGGGATATCTTCATGGTGAGAGGCAACACAATCGATAATTGGTTGAGGAAATCGGTATTTTTTCAATAGTTCAACTCCTAAATCAACGTGAGGACCTTCTTTGTCAGCAATCACTTTTCCGATATCATGAAGAAGACAACCGAGCTTAACAACATTAACATTAGCTTTTAATTCGTAAGCTAAAGCAGTGCCAATTTTTGTTTCTTCTAAGGTGTGAACAATCATATTTTGACCATAGGAATAACGATATTTAAATCTTCCTAATAATCTAATTATCTCTGAAGGAAGATTAAAAACACCAACTTTATGAGCTAATTCTTCTCCAGCTTTAAAGATCTCTTTTTCAATATCTTCTTTAGTTTTTTTAACAATTTCCTCAATTCTTGTTGGTTGAATTCTACCATCTTTAATTAATCTTTCTAAAGATAAACGAGCAATCTCTCTTTTTATAGCATCAAAAGATGAAAGTTTGATAACTTTTTCTTCCTCTAAATCAACATCAACACCAGTTGCTAATTCAAAAGTACGAATGTTTCTTCCATCTTTACCAATAATTCTTCCCTTAAAATCTTCATTTGGTAGATTAACTACTGATAAGGTATATTCAGCTACATAATCAACTGCTCCATAACGCATGGCATCAACAAGAATAGATTTAGCTTTTTCATCAGCAGTTTTTTTAATCTCTTCTTCAATAATTTTGATTTTTTTTGCAATATCTTCTTTTAGTTTTTCTTCCCAACCGTGAAGAAGCAGATTTTTAGCCTCGTCTTTTGTCATTTTGGCAATTTTTTCTAATTTTTGCAAAATCTCGGTTTTTTTCTCCTCAATTTGTTTAACTAGTCTTTCATAGTGAGTTTTTGTATCTTGAAGAGACTGTTTTTCTCGATTTAAAAGTTGTTCTTTTTGCTCAAAAATTTCTTCTTTTTTTGCTAATCTTGATTCAAGTTCTAGAACAGTTCTGGCAGTTTCATTGGCTTTTTTTTCTGCCTCTTCTTTTATTTTTATAGCCTCTTGTTTGGCTTGTGAAATAATTTCTTCAGCTTGTTTTTTAGCAGTTTCAATTAAGTGTTTTTTTTCTTGACTTATTGATAAAAATTTTTTAAAAAATTTTTGTAGCATAGGGTTATTATGGAAGCCTGAAGAGGAGTTTTTTAATAAAAACAAAACAAACTACAATTCTAAATTAAAACTTAGAATTGATAAGCTTTTTAAATTTTTATAAATCATTTTAATTTTTAATCTTTGATTTTTAATTTTCCTCTCAGGCAATTTTTAATTTAATAATTATATTTTACCTGATTTTTTTATAAATTAATAGTAATTATTTTTTGATAGATTTTTTTAGCTATCTCAAAGGAAAATCCTTTAGATAATAAAAATCGCAAAACTTTTTCCAATCGTTTTTTTTCTGGTAGATTTTTATATCTTGACCAGCGTTTTTTTAAAAGCTTAAAAGCAACTTCTTCCTCATTAATTTCATTTTGAGAAAAGTATTTTTCTATTAAATTATCAGAGACCCCTTTTTGTTTTAGTTCTTTGATAATTAGTTTTTTTGACTTTGGTTTTAGATTAAGACGATCATTAACATATAATTCTAAAAATTTTTTATCATCAATTAATCCTTGTTCTTTTAAAATATTGATTACCTTTTCTGCATCTTCAGTTGACCAATGTTTATTGGCAATTTTTTTATAAAGATATTGTCGGATCTCTTTTTCTGTTCGTGGCCGAAATTTAAGAAAAAAATAACTTTTATTAAGAAGATAATTGATGTCATCCAGG
>DAIQPK010000011.1:1939-15314 GCA_036787375.1 Patescibacteria group bacterium | reverse complement strand
TTGGATAACCCTCTGAATATTTGTTAACAAAATATGAAGATAAAACTTTTCTCACATAAGAAGAAGCATAGTTTTCTGAAGGAATAAGTTCTATTCCTTCTTTTTGTCTTTTTTCTTCTTTTTTAATCAGATTATAAATTTGATTATCTTTCATAGATTTTAAAAATTAACTGTTAAAAATATTAAAATAAAATTTTAGAATAAATAAAAAAAATATTCAATCTAATTTTTAAAAAAAAACAAATTTAATATTTTTAATCAATCGTTTATAATTAATAAAAATTAATATGACCAAAAAACTGCTAATTATTTGTAATTTTCTAATGTTTTTAGTTTTCTTTCTTAAATTAAAAACTCTTCCTCCCCAAATACCTCTTTTTTATAGCCAGGTTTGGGGAGAAGACCAATTAGGAAAAATTTGGATGATATTTATTATTCCTTTTTTAATGATTCTATTTGTTTTTATAAATAATTTTTTAAAAAATAAATATTTCAAAAATCAATTAGTTTTTATAACTATCTTTTATTACACCAACTTATTAATAATAATTAGTTTTACCTTAATTTTTTTAAAAATTATTTTTTTAGTTAGTTAATAATTAATCTTTATAGATGATTAGTTTCTTTACTTCTTTTTTTATTGTTTATTTATTAACTCCTTTAACGATTTGCTTGGCGAAAAAATTTAAACTAATTACTGATCCTAAAAAAAGATATCATCCTGCTCATACTCATAAAGGAATTATCCCAAGAGGTGGTGGTATTCCTATCTATTTATCTCTCCTTTTGTCTTCATTAATATTTCTTCAACCCAATAAAATTATTATTGGTATCTTAATCTCCTCTTTTATGATGCTCTTATTAGGTTTATTAGATGATTATAAAGACACTTCACCTATTTTAAGATTTTTTGCTAATATCGCCATCGCTACTTTTTTAGTTTTTTTTGGATTAGGAGTCCCTTATATCTCAAATCCCTTTGGAGGAGTTATTCATTTAGATAATCTTAAAATAAAAGTGTTTTTTTTTGGAGAAAGAGATTTTTTAGTCTTTGCTAATTTGTTTTCCATTATTTGGCTAGTTTGGGTAACTAATATGGTTAACTGGAGTAAAGGAGTTGATGGACAACTGCCTGGATTTGTTGCTATTACCGCTTTTTTTTTAGGAGTTCTCTCAATGAGATTTGTCGCTCATGATATAAGTATCAATAATGTTGTTAACTTAGCCTTTATAGTTTCCGGTGCTTATTTGGGTTTTTTACCTTACAATTTTTATCCCCAAAAGATTATGCCTGGTTACAGTGGTGGTGCTTTAGCGGGTTTTCTCTTAGGAATTCTATCAATTCTTTCTTTTGGAAAGCTAGGAACAGCTATTTTAATATTGGCAATTCCTTTAACCGATGCTCTCTATACTATTATTAGAAGACTAAAAAATAAAAAATCAATTTTTAAAGCTGACTGGGGTCATTTTCATCATCGTTTACTGGAGATTGATTGGGGAAAAAGAAGAATTGCTCTTTTTTATTGGTTAGTATCCTTATTTTTAGGAGTTGTTAGTTTATTTTTAAAAGGAAAAGAAAAATTAATTGCCTTTATTACTATTGGACTTCTCTTAATTATTTTTATGATTATTATCGAAAAAACAAAAAAAATAAAAATATGAAATATTACATTAAAACCTTTGGTTGTCAACAAAACAAAGCTGATTCAGAAAGAATTGAAAGAACCTTAATCAGCCAAAATATGACTAAAGCAAAAAATATTTATCAAGCTGATTATGTCATCATCAATACTTGTATGGTTAGACAATCAGCTGAAGATCGAGTTTATGGACTAGTAAGAAACTTAACTAAATTAAAACAACAAAACAAAAATTTAAAAATTATTGTTACCGGTTGCATGGTAGGATTAGCTTTTCGAGATAAATCAGGTAAGTTCTTTAAAAAAATTCGTGATCGTCTACCTGAAGTTGATGAGTTTATGCCGATTGAAGAAATTGGTTTTGATAATAAACCTATTCGTCAAGATAAAATTAATGCTTGGGTACCAATATCTAATGGTTGTAACAATTTTTGTACTTTTTGTATTGTTCCTTTTACTCGCGGTCGAGAAATTAGCCGATCATATGAAGATATTATCAATGAATGCTTTGAATTAAAAGAAAAAGGTTATCAAAATATTACTCTTTTAGGCCAAAATGTCAATTCATATGGTGCTGATCTAATTTTAGGTGAAAAAAATATTCAAATCTTTAGAGACTTGAAAAAAAACTATTTTCAGAAAGAAAAAATAATAAAAAAATTTAATATCAAAAATATCAATAAAAAAATTAAACCTGTCTATGTAAAACATCTTGGTCGCTATCGTATTCCAACCTTATTTCCTTACCTACTTGAAGATGTTGCTAAAATCGGCTTTAAAAAAGTTGATTTTATCTCTTCCAATCCTTGGGACTTTTCAGATCAATTAATTGAAGTCATTGCTAACAACAAAAACATCACTCGAACAATTCATCTTCCTGTCCAATCTGGTGATAATCGGGTTTTAAAAAGAATGAACCGTTGGTATACTCGTGATGAATATTTAGAACTAATAAATAAATTAAAATCAAAAATTAAAAATTTAAAATTAACTACTGACATTATTGTGGGTTTCTGTGGTGAAACTGATCAAGAGTTTGAAAACACGGTTGATCTTTGTAAAAAAGTTAACTTTGAAAAAGCCTATATTGCTATGTACTCACCAAGACCGTTTACTTTAGCAATAAATAAGATGAAGGATGATATTCCTTATCACGTTAAAAAAACTCGTTGGCAAACTCTTGAAAACTTAATCAATAAAAAAATAAAAAATTAAGTCTTAAAATATTGACTAACTTTTTTATACCACGAACAAAAACTACAACTTTCTGACGGTTGAGGTAAAGAACTTTTTAATACCTGAACTGCTTTTTCTATTCTTTTTCTGATATTTTTTTCTTTTCTTTTGATTCTAACTATATGAATCATCATCGGAAATCCCTTTGATAACTCATCTGACATCTCCGGATAAAAGTATATGAGATAACCAAAATCAGCCACTTTTTTTCCATTTTCTTCTAATAAAAATAAATACTCATCAATTTGATTTTGATAGGCATCCAAGGTTTCTTTTTCTCTTGGATCAGATGAGCTTGTTTTAAAATCAACCGGAACATAAATATCACCATCAACTAAACACTCATCTAACTTTCCATATAAACCATAATCTTCATTAAATTTATAAAAATAAACCTCGCAAAAAGGTTTTTCTAACTTCCCCACTACCTTTCCTTTAATTAAAGGAGGGAGTTGATCTTTTTGTCGATAACTATCAAAATACTTTTTCAAAATATTATCAAAACGATTAGCTAATCGCGATTGAATACCTTCTGGTAATTTAATTTTTTCCTTATAAGCTAACCAAAAACATCGTGGACAACGGTTTAACTCTTCAAAAGCTGAATGCGATAACCAATGAATCTTATTTTTTTTATGGAAATTAAATTTAGCGTCAAAAAGATTCTGTTGACTCATAGAAAAATTTTAACATATTATTGTTATAATATTGATTATGAAAATTTTAGTCACGGGAGGAGCTGGTTTTATTGGTTCTAACTTTATCTTATACTGGTTAAAAAAATATCCTCAAGATAAGATTATTAATCTTGATAAACTTACTTATGCTGGAAATCTAGAAAATTTAAAATCAGTTGAAAAAAATCCTCATTATCAATTTGTTAAAGGTGATATCTGTGATTATCAGTTAGTTAACTCTTTAGTCAAACAAGTTGAGATTATTGTTCATTTTGCGGCTGAGTCTCATGTTGACCGATCAATTTTAGATCCAGCTCCGTTTATTAAAACTAATGTTGAAGGAACATATGTTTTACTTGAAGCAGCTCTAAAAAATAATCTTAAAAGATTTCACCATATTTCAACCGATGAGGTCTTTGGTACTTTACCATTAAACTCAAAAAAAAAGTTTAATGAAAAATCTAACTATACACCTCGATCTCCTTATTCTGCTTCAAAAGCTGCTTCAGATCATTTAGTAAGAGCTTATTACACTACTTATCATCTACCTATCACTATTTCTAACTGTTCCAATAATTTTGGTCCCTACCAATTTCCTGAAAAATTAATTCCTTTAGCAATTACCAATATTATTGAGGAGGAAAAAATCCCGGTCTATGGAGATGGTTTATATGTTAGAGACTGGTTATATGTTGAAGATCACTGTCGAGCAATTGATCTCATTCTCCAAAAAGGAAAAATCGGTGAAACTTATTTTATCGGTGGCTTAACTGAAGACATTAGCAATCTTGATGTTGTTAAAAAAATCCTCAAGATTATGAATAAAGACGAAAATATGATTGAATTTGTTAAAGATAGACCCGGACACGATCGTCGCTACGCCATTGACTGGTCAAAAATTAATCAACAATTAGGTTGGCAACCAAAATCTGATTTTGATACCTATTTAAAATTAACTGTTAATTGGTACATAGAAAATCAAGACTGGTGGAGAAAGATAAAAACTGGTGAGTATCAAAACTATTATCAAAAACAATACCAAAAATAATTTTTTATATGATAAAAGTTGCTCTTACTAGCCCTGATGGATTAGTCGGCTCAAGAATAATTGAACTTTTAAACAAAGACTTTCAGTTTATTCCTTTGATACAAAAAACAATGGACATAACCAATTTAGACAATGTTAAAGAAGTTTTAACAAAAACTGATTTTGATGTTTTTCTTCATCTGGCAGCCTACACTAATGTCTCCGGTGCTGAAGCGGAAAAAGACTTGTGTTTTAAAATTAATGTTGAAGGAACAAAGAATGTTTTTAATCAAGTAATCAATAAAGGAAAAAAATTTATTTACATCTCAACTGACTTTGTTTTTGATGGTAAGCATCCTCCTTATTTTGAAGACTCAACCCCTAATCCTCCAGGAGTTTATGCTCTGTCAAAATACCAAGGAGAAAAAATTGTCCAAGGAAAAGCTATGATTGTCAGAATCTCTTATCCTTATCGAGCTTCTTTCTTAGGAAAAAATGATTTTCTGCGGACTTTTAAAATCTTGCTTGAACAGAAAAAATCTCTAAAAATGATTACAAATTCTTTGATGACGCCAACTTTTATTGATGATATTGCTTATGGATTAAGATATTTAATCAATAATTTTTCTCCTGAAATTTATCACTTAGTTGGCGGAGAAGCTATTTCACCTTATCAAGCGGCTATTTTAATTGCTGAAAAATTTAATCTTGATAAAACTTTAGTTGAAAAAACTACGTATGAAGAATATATTAAACTTAAACCTGTTTTACCCCAATATGCTGATATTAAAACGAAAAAAAATAATTTTTGGAAGATGAAAACCTTTTCCGAAGGATTGGATGAAATTATCAGACAACTTAAAAATTAATTGAAAATTAAAAGTTAAAAATTTAAAATTAAACTTTATGACGATTACTATTATTGGCCATGGATATGTTGGTTTGGTGACTGCCTGTGTTTTTGCTGATTTTGGAAATGATGTCTGGGTGATTGGCCACACCAAAGAAAAAATTAACCGTTTAAAAAAAGGTAATCCAATTATTTATGAACCAGGATTAGATGAACTTCTTAAAAAAAATTTAAAATCAGGTCGAATTCACTTTACCTTAGACTACCAATCTGTCTCTCAATCAGAAATTGTTTTTATTACTGTTGGCACACCACCAAAAGAAAATGGCGAAGCTGATCTATCAGCGGTTTTTAAAGTTGCCAGAAATATTGCTAAAAATTTATCTTCAAATAAAAATCATTTTACTGTTATCTCTTGTAAAAGCACTGTTCCTGTCGGAACTAATAAAAAAGTCGAAACCATTTTAAAAAAACACTCTTCAAAAAATAGCAACTTTGCTATTGCTTCTTGCCCTGAATTTCTAAGAGAAGGTACAGGAATATATGATACCTTAAATGCTGATAGAGTTGTTATTGGTAGTCAATCAAAAAAAGCTATTGATCTTTTATTAAAACTTCATCAACCAATTAATTGTAAAAAAATTATTACTGATTTATCTTCAGCTGAGTTAATTAAATATGTTTCAAACGCCATGCTGGCAACCAAAATCTCTTTTGCTAATCTAATTTCTTTCTATGCAGAAAGAGTTGGCGCTGATGTTGAGGCGGTTTTAAATGCTGTTGGCTTGGACAAAAGAATTGGTAGAGTGTTTATGAATCCAGGCGTTGGTTATGGTGGTAGTTGTCTTCCTAAAGATGTGATGGCTTTAATTGATACAGGAAAAAAATTAAACATCGATTCTAATTTTTTAATTGAAGTTGAAAAAATTAATCAACTAGCTAAGGAAAATTTCTTAAAAAAAATCCTTAAATACTCTCCTGGAAAAAATGTTGCTATCTGGGGATTAGCTTTTAAACCCAACACTGATGATATTCGTTTTGCTCCATCAATATTTATTATCAAAGAACTGCTAAAAACTGGTTTTCAAATCTCTGTTTATGATCAAGAAGCAACTATCAATATCAAAAAAATTTTTAACAATCAAATTAACTATTTTAATAATCCTTATCAAACAATTGAAAATAAAGACTCGCTAATAATTTTAACTGAATGGAATGAGTTTAAACAAATTAATTTAGAAAAAGTAAAAAAACTATTAAAACAACCTTTTATTTTTGATGGTAGAAATATTTATCAACCTGAGGTAATGAAAAAACTTGGGTTTAAATATTTTTCTGTAGGAAGAAATCATATATGAAAGTTCTTATTACTGGTGGTGCTGGTTTTATTGGCAGTCATTTAACTAAATATTTTTTAGATAAAAATCATCAAGTTTATGTAATTGATAATTTAATTACTGGTAAAAAATATAATTTAAATGAATATTTAAATAATCAGAATTTAGTTTTTATAGAAAAAAACATTGTTAATTTTTCTTTTTATAATCTTCCTTCCTTTGATATTATTTATGATCTAGCTTCGCCAGCCTCTCCAAAAATCTTTGAAAAACTATCAATTGAGATTTTAAAGGTTAATAGTTTTGGTTTATTTAATCTCTTAAATTTTTTTTTAAAAAGTAAAAGTAAGGTTTTTGTTTTTGCTTCAACCAGTGAAGTTTATGGAGATCCTTTAGTCTCTCCTCAAAAAGAAACTTATTTTGGTAATGTTAATCCTAATGGAATTCGTTCAGTTTATGATGAAGGTAAAAGATTTGCTGAAGCCACTATTTTTGCTTATATTAGAAAACATTATCTTGATATTAGAATTGCTCGAATTTTTAATACTTATGGCCCTTTTATGAGCAAAGATGATGGTCGAGTAATCTCAAACTTTATTAATCAAGCTTTAACTAATCAACCTATTACTGTTTATGGAGATGGCCAACAAACACGATCCTGTTGTTATATTGATGATATGATTGAAGGATTAATAAAAATTGGCGTTATTAATAATCTTCAAGGTCAAGTAATTAACTTAGGAAACCCTGAAGAAAAAAAAATTATTGATATTGCGTTATTAATAAAAAAATTAACCGATTCAAAATCAAAAATTTTTTTTCAACCTTTACCTGAAGATGACCCAAAACAACGACTCCCTGATATTGAGAAAGCCAAAAACCTTCTTGACTGGACTCCTAAAATTAACTTAAGGCAAGGATTAATTAAAACAATCAATTATTTTAAAAATAACTAGAATTTAATATGAAAAAATGAAAAAAGCCTTTATTATTTTACCAAGCCATAATGAAGCTGGAACAATCGAGCGATTGATTATTGAGATCTTTAATCAACAAAGACAAACTAAAATTTGGGATATTAATGTCTTAGTTAATGATAGTCAATCAAATGATGGTACTGTTGATATTATAAAAAAACTTCAAAAAAAATACCCAAAAAAACTTTTTTTAATAAAAACAAAAAAACAAGGACTAGGAAAAGCTTATTCTCAAGCTTTTAGATATGTAATTACTAATTTTAATCCTTATATTATTTTTCAAATGGATGCTGATTACTCTCATAATCCAAATCTTATTCCAGAGTTTTTAAAAAAAATTGAAGCTGGTGCTGACTTTGTCATTGGCGCCAGATATATTAAAGACGGCTCGATTCCTAAAAACTGGGGAATCCACCGAAAACTGCTTTCTATTTTAGGAAATTTAATTGTTCGATTTGGATTTATGAACTTAAAAATTCATGACTGGACATCTGGTTTTCGAGCCATAAAATCTTGGCTTATTAAAGACTCTCTAAACTTTATTGAAAAATACTCAGGCTATGTTTTTCAAATCGCCCTACTTGATAGAGCAATAAAAAATAATGCTAATTTACAAGAAGTTCCTTTAAAATTTATCGATCGAACCTACGGTAAATCAAAAATTATTTTTTTTCAATATATCTTTCAAATATTCTTATATCTTTTATCGTATTCTTCATTTATTAAATTTATTATTGTGGGAACAATTGGTGCTATTATTGATTTTGGCTTGTCTTATCTTTTAGGAATTAATAATCCTAAAAAATCGGTTAAATTAATTACCTTTATTAGTACTGAATCAGCAATTATTTCAAACTATATCTTAAATAATTTTTGGAGTTTTAATGAAAAAAAACTTTCTCCTTTTAAAAAAAAGTTTTATATTAATTTTATTAAGTTTAATCTTATCTCATCAGGATCAATAATTATTCAAACTTTAGGAATGTATCTCCTCACTAATATTTTTGGAAGAAAACTATGGTTTGTTTATAAATTTATCATTATTGCTTTAATAATTATTCCTTATTCTTATATCCTTTACACTAAAATTATTTGGAAGAGAAATAATTAATTTTATTCCTCAATTTTTGTTACGTAAGATTTTGAAACCCAACCCTCATTAAAAGAACCAGAAACAATACTCTCTGAATTTCCATTAAATTTGATCTTATACCAACCATCTTTTTCTTCAATAAACTCAAACTTTTCGCCAGTTTTTATCTTAGCCGCCTCTGTTGCATTAATTGAAGCGTCTTCTCTCACTCTTAACCATCCTTGAGGATTATTATTTACTAAGACATAAATTTTAGTTTTTTTACTACTCTCTGTAGCAATGTTATCTTTTTCTAAATCATCAATTTTTCTATAACTTTCATCTAAAGAAAGCTTAAAAATAATATTAACTCGATAATTTGAGATTACTTTAATTTTTTCTGTTCTTTTTACAAATCCCGGCAAATAAACACTAACTTCATGAACTCCTGTTAAAACATCTTCCAATATCAATGGTGCCACTCCTTTTTCATCATTATCTAACAAAACTATTGCTCCTTTTGGCTCGGTTTCAATATAAATCTCGCCAAAATTGTTGTTTGACGACTTTTTTGTCATTTTTGTTAAGGTGATTACCTCTCCTGCAGTTAAAACATCAGACTTTCCTAATTCTAAATTAATATAGGTTAAAGTGTTTTTAAATATAGAAATTTTATTATTCCAAGAAGCTACATCTGTCGCTGTTCCTTCAGGAATTATTTTAATTAAATACTCTCCTGTTTTATGTTTATTATGATAAGGTGTTTTTCCAATTGCTAAATTATTTAAAAATATCGTTGTTGTCGGATATGAATCAACTTTTAACTCTCCAAAATCATTCTTATTATTAGTAATAAAAAATTTTATTAAAATAAATATTAAAAAAGAAAAAAATAATACTATCAAAATAATTAATTTGTTTCTCATAACTCAATTATATTTTATTTTAATTAAAAAAATAATTCAATAAAACAAAAATATCTGTTATATTATATTAATAATGATAAAATATCAAATCATTGATAATCTTATTAAGATAATAAATATCTTTAATGTTAACATCAATCCTGATCTTATTGATCTTCAATTTCCTAGTAATCCTAATTTTGGAGATTATTCAACTTCTATTGCTTTGAAACTTTCTAAAATTCTAAAAAAAAATCCCTTAGAAATTGCTAAAAATATCAAAAAAAATTTTCATAAAAATGATATTATTGAAAAAATTGATATTATAAAACCTGGTTTTATTAACTTTTGGATTACTAAAAAAGAATTTATTAATCAATTAAAAACAATTGCTAATAACCAATTTAACTTTCCTCAATTTACTTTAGGAAAAAATAAAAAAATAATGATTGAATTCGCTCATCCTAATACTCATAAACTTTTTCATATTGGCCATTTAAGAAATATTTCAATTGGTGAATCAATAGCGAGAATTTTTGAAGCTGTTGGTAATAAGGTTATTAGAACTAACTATCAAGGTGATATTGGTCTTCATATTGCCAAGTGTCTTTGGGCAATAAAAAACTCAACCTTAAAAATTGAAAATTTAAAAACTTTAAAAGAGAAAATTGAGTTTATAGGAAAGATATATACGGTTGGTACCAAAGCTTATGAAAAAAACAAAAACGCTAAAGAAGAGATTCATAAAATTAACAAAATGATTTATGATAATAATCCGGAAATTAATTCTTTATGGCAAGAAACAAAAAATTGGAGTCTTGAATACTTTAATAAAATCTATCAAAGAGTTTACACTAGTTTTAATAAGTTTTATTTTGAAAGCGAAGTTGCCAAAAGAGGATTAGAAATTTCTTATAAGATTTTTAAAAAAGGAATTTTAGAAAAAAGTCAGGGAGCGATTGTATTTAACGGTAAAAAATATGGTTTAGATACAAGAGTTTTTATTAACTCTTTAGGACTACCAACTTATGAAGGTAAAGAATTAGGACTAGCGGAAAAAGAGTTTTCTGATTTTGGTGATCTTGATAAAAATATTCATATTACTACCCCTGAACAAAAAAGTTTTTTCCAAGTCACTTTTAAAGTTGAAGAGTTAATGAATAAAAAATATAAAAATAAACAGCTTCATCTTGCTTATGAATGGGTTAAATTAAAACAAGGTAAAATGTCTTCTCGAGAAGGTAATATTATTGAAGCTAATTGGTTAATTAATACTATTAAAGAAAAAATTATTAAAAACTTTAACTGTGATGAAAAAACTGCGGAAACTTTAGCAGTTGCTTCTGCTAAATACTCTTTCTTAAAAAATAGTCTCCAAACAATAATTCATTTCGATATTGATGAATCAATCGCTGTTGAGGGTAATTCTGCTCCTTATTTAATTTATACCTACGTTCGTTGCCAAAGCGTTCTCAGCCGTCATAATAGTAAGACCCAAGGCCATATCCAAAATTTAAATTGCAATGATTATATAATCTTCAATTCACCTCCTTCTAAAATGACAAAGAGCGAAACCGATTTACTTCGAAAACTCTATCAGTTTCCTGAAATCATTTTCAAAGCCGCTGAAAAATATTCTCCCAATTTAATTGCTAATTATCTTTATCAATTAGCTTCAGATTTTAATCTTTTTTATCAAAAAAATCCTATTCTTAAAGCGGAAAAAGAAATAAAAAAATTGAGATTAATGATTACAAAAACCACTGCTAATATAATAAGAAAAGGATTAGAATTATTAGGAATAAAAACAGTAGAACGAATGTAGTTTTTAATTTTTATTCAATTTTTAATAATTAGAAATTTAATATGGTTTTTTTCATCTGTAGTAGTTGCGGTTTTGGCTCAGCCTCTTGGTATGGAAAATGTCCTGAATGTGGTTCTTGGAACACCCTATTAGAAAAACCTAATTTAGAAAAAAAATCAGATAATGATAAAAAAACTAGTAAAAAAATATCAATCACTACTTTTACCAATATTAAATCTCAACCATTAATAAGAATAAAAACTAATATTTATGAGGTTGACAGAGTCCTAAATAATGGTTTTGTTAAAGGAGAAGTAATTTTACTAACTGGTGAACCAGGTATAGGAAAATCAACTTTAGTTCTCCAAATTCTAAAAAATTTAAGATCTTTATATATCTCCGGTGAAGAATCAGCCGAACAAGTAAAAAATCGCGCCGAAAGATTAAAAATTAATTTAGATAACTTTTTCTTTTCTAATGATTTACAGATTGAAGGCATTATTGAAGGAATTAAAGAAATTAAAGATAAAATTGATGTTTTAGTAATTGACTCTATTCAAACTATTTATTCAAAAGAAATTAACTCTCCCCCCTCAACTATTAGTCAGATTAAAGAAGTTGTTAAACAATTAGTCAATCTAGCTAAAAAACACCAAATAACAGTTTTTATTATTGGTCATATTACTAAAGAAGGTGAAATTGCTGGACCAAAAACTCTCGAACACTATGTTGACTGTGTTTTAATTTTCGAAGGTGAAAAAATCTCTAATTATCGACTTTTAAGAGCGATAAAAAACCGATTTGGGAGTGTTGATGAAATTGGTGTTTTTAAAATGACTGACCATGGATTAGAAGAAATTAATAATCCCTTAATCTTTATTGAGGAAAATAAAACTCTTCAATCTCAACCAGGAAAAGCAATTGTGGGAATTAATCAAGGTAAAAGAGTCTTCTTTTTTGAGATTCAAGCCTTAGTTTCACCCACCACTCTACCAGTTCCCAGAAGAGTAGCTAATGGTATGGATTATAATAAAGTTCTTTTAATTCTAGCAGTTATTAAAAAAAACCTAAGAATTAATTTAGAAAACTATGACATCTATGCTAATGTTGTTGGTGGTGTTTCGATAAAAAATCCTGTGGCTGACTTAGGCTTAGCTGCTTCATTAATATCTTCTTTTAAAAACATTCCTTTACCTAAACAGTCTCTTTATATTGGTGAGATTGGTTTACTCGGAGAAGTAAGAAAAACTGCTTTTGAAGAAAAAATCATTTTTGAAGCTCGACGTCTGGGTTTCAAAAAAATTTATTCAAGTAGAAATATTGATGATATTAAAAAATTAAATCAACTAATCTCTCCTTAAAACTATTTTCTAAACAAAATCTTTTTAAGAACTGTTTTTTTTCCATTAGCACCAATTGCCTCAATTATTAGTTGATTTTCTCCTTTCTTTAAAGGAAGTACATATTCAAAAAAACCTTCCTTATTTTGATAAATTCTTTGACCAAAAACATAAATAATCGCATCTTTATCAGTTTTAGCCACTATGGTTATTTTTTCATCCTTTTTAAAAGAAACTGTTTTTGGACTAATTAATTCAATTTTGGGTGGTAAAAAATAAAGTTTTAATTGATAAACAAAATAACCAAGAAAAAAAATTATTAAAAAAACAGTTATTATCTTAACTATTTTTTTAGTTGACGGATTGAGAAAATCAATAGAGAGTCTTTTTTTAAAGAAAATGTTTTCTTTTTTTTCATAATCTTTTCTAAAAAGAGCTAAAATTTTATCAGTATTTAATCTTAAAACTTTTGCGTAATTTTTAATTACGCCGATTATATAAACCTTTGAA
>DAIQPK010000011.1:0-1839 GCA_036787375.1 Patescibacteria group bacterium | reverse complement strand
TAATCTTAAAACTTTTGCGTAATTTTTAATTACGCCGATTATATAAACCTTTGAAGAAAAATATTTCCAATTATTCTCTTCTATCGCTTTAAGATATTTTTCCCTGATTTTTGTTTTTTTTTCTATTTCCAATAAATTAATCCCTTTTTTAATTCTTTCTTTTTTTAAAATCTCACCAACAGTAAGCATAAATAACTATTATAAATTAATTTAAAGAAGGCTTCAAACTCTACCTGTATATTCACCAGTTTCTGGATTAACACTAATTAAATCGCCATTCTTGATAAATAATGGCACCATGACAATAACTCCTGTTTCTAATTTAGCTGGCTTTTTAGCTCCAGTAACTGTATCTCCTTTAATTGCTTCTTCGGTTCCTATTACTTTAAGCTTAACACTTAAAGGTGGTCTAACAGTTAATGGTTTATCATCATGAATATAAACATACATCTTTTCTCCTTCTTTAAAATACTTATAGACATCACCAACAATACTAATAGGAATAAAGATCTGATTATAAGTCCTCTCATCCATAAAATAAAGATTTTCATTATCATGATAAAGATACTGCATCTCAACTGAGTTAACCTCTAAAGATTCAATTTGCTCATTTGATTTATAAGTGTACTCAATATTTTTTCCAGAAATAATATTTTTTATTCTCGTTTTCATTAATGCTGATCCCTTGCCTGGTGAATAAAAATCAGCTCTTTGCACCTGCCAAATCTCATCATTATGATAAACAAAATCACCTTTTTTTAAATTACCTGCATTAACTTTCATAATAAAAACTTATTTAATGTTAATTAATTTATAATCATTAATTGTTTCCAATCCAAAAAATACCTTGACTAATCTATCAATACCAATGGCAATTCCACTACAAGATTTAAGACCATATTTTAACGCTTTAATAAAGCCTTTGTCAATTGGATGATTAATCTTTCCTTGTTTTTTTCTTTCTTTGAATTCTTTTTGAAATCTTTCTTCTTGTTCTTGCCAATCAGTTAACTCAGTATAACAATCTCCTAACTCAATTCCATTAATATAAAACTCAAATCTTTGACTAGTTTTATTATCTGGATTATGCTTAGCTAAAGCGGCAAATTCTTTTGGATAATTATAAATTAAAGTTGGGAAACCTCTTGTTCCCAAATTAGGTTCTATCTCTTGACTATAAATTTGCGACCAAACATCTTGATAACTAAATCCATTAATTTGGTATCCTTTATTTTCAGCTTTTTTTAAAAACTTTTCTTGATTAAATAACTCATTTTCTTTTATTTGGGCAAATTTTTTAAATGCTTGAGCTACGGTTATTTTTTCCCATTTATTAAAGGAAACTTTTAAATTTTTATTTTTTATTTTTTTATCAATATATTTAAGCATTGCTAATACCTCATCAGCTAAACTCATATAATCAGCATCCATTTTATAAAACTCTAACATCGTAAATTCATAGGAATGAAGTTCTGCCGGCAGATCGCTATTTCTAAATGATTTTCCTAAATAATAACAATCACCAACTCCATAAACCAATAGTCTTTTTAAAAATAACTCTGGAGAGGGAGTTAAATATAATTTTTCTTTTTTGTCTAAATAGAAAAACTCCGTTTCAAAAACTTCTAGATATGACTCAGGAATTAAAGCCGGTGATAACACTGGTAGATCAATTTTCAAATATCCTTTTTTTTTAAAAAACTCTTCAATTGCCTTTATCAAAAGTAAATAATTTTTATAATTTTTTATATTTTCAATTTTGGTATAAATTTTCATAAAAAAAATTAAATTTTATTAATGTCATTTTAACTTGATTTTTTATTCCGGCTTGACCGGAAT
>DAIQPK010000010.1:0-16010 GCA_036787375.1 Patescibacteria group bacterium | reverse complement strand
TTTTTTAGGATTAACTGTTCCTCAACTAAGAATAGTTGCTAAAAAATACCAAGAGATATCTTTAGATGAGGTAAAAAAATTGTTAGTTAATAAGATTTATGAATATCGACTTTGTGCTTTAATTATTCTTAGGTTTAAATACGAAAAAGAAAATATAGAGAAAAACAAAGAAAAAATTGTTAATTTTTATTTAAAAAATACAAAATATATAAATAATTGGGATTTGGTTGATTTGTCTTGTCGATACATTTTAGGTAATTGGTTATTAAATAAAAATAGACAGTTACTTTATCAATTAACAAAATCAAAAAGTTTATAGGAAAGACGGATTGCTATTATTTCCACTTTTGAGTTTATTCGTTATTATCAATATGAAGAAACAATAAGGATTTGTCAGATGCTTTTAAAAGATAAAGAAGATTTAATTCATAAAGCTTGTGGTTGGATGTTAAGAGAGGTTGGTAAAAGAGACAAAAAACTTCTTCTTAAGTTTCTTAAAAAACACTATCAAAAAATGCCGAGAATAATGTTGAAATATGCAATAGAGAGATTAAATCAAAGAGAAAAGTTATCTTACTTCCAATCAGGTCGATAATATTTTTTTCCTTTTAAATTTTTTGGCAGATATTCTTGATTAATTTTTTGGCCAGTTTGTTTTTCCAGTTTCCAAGGATAACGGATATGACCTTTTCCATAACCTAAGTCTTTCATTAGTTTATTTTCTGGATTGCGTAAGTGAAGAGGAATTGGTTCTAAATTATTTTCATCAATATCATTTAATGCTTCGTAAATACCTAAAGTTGAGGCAATTGATTTTTTCGCCGTCGCTAAATAAGTGGCAGTTTGGGCTAAAATTAAGGTTGCTTCCGGCATACCAACCATATGAACTGCTTGCAGACAAGAGGTGGCTAAAACTAAAGCAGTTGGTTGCGCATTACCAATATCCTCTGAAGCAAAAATCACCATTCTTCGGGCAATAAAAACAGGATCTTCTCCAGCTTTAATCATTCTTGCTAAATAATGTAGGGCAGCATCTGGATTACCACCGCGCATTGATTTTATAAAAGCAGAAATTGTATCATAATGATAATCGCCTTTTTTATCATAATAAATTGCTTTTTGTTGGACAGCTTCTTCAGCGACTTTAAGGGTGATATGTTTTGAGATCGAGGCAGCCAGTTCGATGGCATTGATTGCCGTTCTAGCATCACCATTTGAAGTTTTTATAAAATGAGTTAGTGCTTGCTTTTCCCATTGATGATTGGGATAAAATTTAATTGCTCTCTGAATGATTTTTTCAATATCTTTATCTTTAAGCTGATAGAAAACATAAACTTGGCTACGAGAGATTAAAGGAGCAATCACCTCAAAACCAGGATTTTCTGTTGTTGCACCAATTAAAGTAATGGTTCCGTCTTCAACATAAGGTAAAAAAGCATCTTGTTGAGCTTTATTAAAGCGGTGAATTTCATCAACAAATAAAATTGTTGGTTTTTGAAAAAGTCCAAAATCTTTTTTTGCTTGATCAATGATTTTTCGGATATCGGCAATTCCGCCAGTGACAGCAGAAAAAGAAAAAAAGTTAGCCTCAATATAATTGGCAATAATTCGGGCGAGAGTAGTTTTGCCAGTGCCTGGTGGTCCCCAAAAAATCATTGAACTAACTTTTTTATTCTCAATCATTTTTCTAATTGGTTTGTCTTTGCCAACTAAATCTTCTTGACCAACAAACTCTTTTAAAGTTTTCGGTCGCATTTTTTCAGCTAATGGAATATACAT
The DNA here is from genome assembly GCA_036787375.1 of Patescibacteria group bacterium. GTDB lineage: Bacteria > Patescibacteriota > Microgenomatia > UBA1406 > GWC2-37-13 > GWC2-37-13. The sequence goes on along the minus strand of DAIQPK010000010.1, from coordinate 14,231 downwards.
ATAATTTTGATTAATTAGTAAACATTAGTTCACTAAAATTATAACAGATGAAACTTAAAACATAAAACATTATTGAATAATGAATTTTATTTAAAAAATAAATTTTTAATTATTAATTTTAAATTACATTTTGATATTTGATATTTAATTTTTGATTTATTTTTTATCATTTATCATTTAATTATCATTTGTTATTTGTGATTTATAATTTGGGATTTTTTTATTTTAGTAGTCAAAAGTTTGATGTTTGACGTTTCACATTCTACGTTCTAAGTTAATGTTTAATATTAGAAGTTTGAAGTTAGTCCTATTTTTTCTTTAACTTCTTTTAAAGTTTGTTGAGCAATTTGACGGGCGCAGTTAGCACTGTTTTCAATCATTTGTTTAAGATACTTTTTATTAACAGTAATTTCTTTTCTTTTTTCTTGAATTGGTTGAAGTTCTTTATAGATTGCTTGAGCTAAACTGTCTTTTAAATCAACGAATTTTAATTTTCCTTGATTAAATAATTTCTTAAATCCTCCAACTTGACTTGGAATAAATAATTCAGCTAAAGTAAATAAGGTTTTAATTCCGGGAGTGATTTCTTTACCAACAACACTAGCGGTTGGTACAGAGCGAATTTTTTTTCTAATGGTTTCAAAATCATCAGTAAGATTAATATAACTACCCTCAACTGTTTTACTCATCTTTCCTTCACCAGTTAATGAAGGGATATATTCGCCTTGAGTGACAAATCTAACTGGTTCAGGAAAATCAGTATCATAAAGTTGATTCATTTTTCTGGCAATTTCTCGAGTTACTTCTAAATGAGGTTCTTGATCAATACCAACAGGAACTAGTTGAGCTTTATAAATTAAGATATCAGCGGCCATTAATATTGGATAATTCAGTAAAGCCATTGTGTTATGTTGGGGATATTGTTTTACCTTATCTTTATAGGTAGGTAAATGTTGTATCCGAGCAATTGTTGTCACCGATGAAAAATAAAAAGCTAATTCAAAATGTTCACTAACATCTGATTGAAAAAAAATAATTGATTTTTCTGGATCTAAACCAGCAGCTAAATAATCAATAATTACCTCTAATCGATTATTTTTTAATTCTTCAGGTAAGTAGGGAGTAGTAATTGTGTGAGCATCAGCCACCATATAAAAAGTCTCATATTGATTATTGTTTTGTAAATCAAGCATGCCTTTGACAGCTCCTAAGTAGTTTCCTAAATGAAGTTTACCCGTAGCTCTTATACCTGATAAAACCCGTTTTTTCATAATTTTTAAAATTTATTAAGTAATTAATCAATATTATAACAATTATAAAAATTATAAATATCAAAATAAAAAATTAAATCTCCATAACTATTGTTACCGGACCATCGTTTATTAGTTCTACTTCCATATAAGTTCCAAACTGACCAGTTTTTAAATAAACGTTTTTTTCTTTTAAAAAGTTGATTAATAGTTGATAAAGCTTTTTTGCTTTTTCTGGTTTCATTGCTTCAATAAAAGAAGGTCGGCGCTGATTAGTATCAGCTATTAAAGTGAATTGAGAAACTAATAAAATCTCTCCTTGAGCTTGATTAATATTTAGATTCATCTTCCCTTGATTATCTGTTATAATTCTTAAATTAACAATTTTTTCTGATGCTTTTTTGATAGTAATTTCGTCATCATTTTTATGGAAACCAACAAAAATTAAATAGCCTTTATCAATCTCTGAATAAAGTTTGTTTTCTATTTTAACGGCTGCCTTTTTAACTCTTTGAATGACTAATTTCATAGATTAAAGTTTGATAATTTGCGGTGGCATATGATCATTATTACAGTCAAGACAATAAAAACCAAAAAAATCTTTGATTAAAGTTTTTTCTTTCATTTCTACCTCTGGCCAGTTAGGAGGAGCAAGTTTATCATCTTTGGTGACAGGAATGATTTGCTTAAAAATATAAAACTCTCTTGGCTCAGTACCTTTAATAAAGTATTCAAAACGTGAAGGACAGTTTTCACTACCATTATCTTTTTTCGTCATTAATTCACCTGAGTCCCAACAAACTTGTCGACCAATAACATCAACTGGTTTAATTGGCCATAAATCAGATTGATTTTTTAATACATAGCTCATTACTTTATTCCAGATTGGAGCCGCGCCAGTGATTCCTGATGTTAACCAAGGATTCATTGGGCTATTATCATTATTTCCTACCCAGACAACGGTTAAAAAGTTAGGAGTATAGCCGATAGTCCAGTTATCTCTTTTGTCATCAGTAGTACCAGTTTTAACAGAGACAGCTTTTCCAGGAATTCTTAGATATGAATTTTCACCAAACATAGCTGATCGAGCATTATTATCTAAAAGGATATGAGAGATAATAAAAGCAGTTTCAGCTGAAATAACTTGATTGCCAATAATTGATAAACTGCTAGGTAATTTTAAAGGTTTTTTAATATTTTTGACAAAGTTAGCATCTTTAAATTGATAAAGAGTTTTTCCAAATTTATCCTCAATCTTTAATATTTCATTTAATTTTTTTACTTTACCATAATTAGTAAAAGCAGAAAAAGATTGGGCTAATTCAGTCATTGGCACCTCGCCACCGCCTAAGGTTAAAGACAGACCATAGTTTTTTGGGTCTTTAAAACTAGTGATTCCAAAAGCTGAAGCCGATGCAATAAATTCTTTAACACCATTAATTGCTAACATTTTTACCGCTGGAATATTATAAGAATTACCTAAAGAAAATCTTAATGCTTGAGGACCATGAAATTTACCGTCATAGTTGACTGGGCAATAAGTTTTTGGTTGACCTTCAGCAGTAAAACAACTGGGAATATCATTAAAAATAGAGGCAGCAGTGACTAATTTTCTATCGATACCAATAGCATAGTTTAAGGGTTTGATTGCTGATCCTGGTTGACGCAAAGCTGTGGTGACATTAAAAGCACCTGATGGTGTAGCAAAATAATCAACTGAGCCAACCATAGCTAAAATTTCTCCAGTTGGTGGCCGAGTTACTAAAATTGCTCCGTTAGAAACATTTAAGTTTTTAATTTTATCTAGTTCTTCTTTTAAAACTTTTTCTGCATATTCTTGAATATCTAGATCCAAAGTTGTATAAACTTTTAATCCGCCTTCTTCAACCATTTCCTTTCCATATTTTTCTTCTAAAACTTTTTTTACATAAAAAACAAAGTGAGGAGCTTTAATATTAGTTTTTAACGGTTTAATATCTAATGATTTGTTTTTATTTTCTTGATAGGTTTTTTTATCAATATGCTTTTGTTTATACATCTGTTCTAAAACAAGATTTCTTCTTTTTATTGATAATTGAGGATTAAGATAAGGAGAGTATAAAGATGGCGCTTGAGGAAGACCAGCTAAAAAAGCCGCTTCATTTAAAGTTAATTTTTTTGCTGATTTATGAAAATAAAGTTGACTAGCCTGCTCAATTCCATATGCTGATCCTCCATAAGGAACTTGATTTAAGTACATTTCTAAAATCTCATTTTTAGTAAAAATTTGTTCTGTCCATAAAGCGAGAATTATTTCTCTAACTTTTCTTTTAATAGTTCTTTCCGGTGTTAAAAGAGAAGTTTTAATTAACTGTTGAGTAATGGTTGATCCTCCTTGAACTTGTTGGGTAAAAATTGTTTCTTTAATTGCTCTTATAATTCCTCCCATTAATGAAACTCCTTGATGTCGGTAAAAATCTTTATCTTCTATAGCAATGGTAGCTTGGGAGACAAATTTAGGTAGTTGAGAAAGCTTAATTGGTGTTCGGTTTTGTTCTTTATAAATCTCGTATAAAAGTTTGCCATTTCTATCAAAGATCTGAGTTGATAGTGGTGTTACCTGAAAATTTTTTAATCGATTAGGATTAGGTAGATCATAAAAAAAATAAAAAAATATTATTGAAAATAAAAAAAGGCTTAAAAATATAAGGTTTTTTTTGTTAAAAATTTTATTAAAAGATTTTATTTCCTTGATTTTTAAAATGAGATTTTTAGTCATTTTTCTTTAAGTAAACTATTTTAGGAAATAGTGGTTTAATTGATTTAATTTTACCTTTAATATTTTTTAAAATTTTTTCACTAGTTTGAGGTAAAAATGGTTTTAAATACCAAGCAATTGATTTTAATATTTTAAAAGATCTAATTAAAAAATTTTTTCTTTCTCTTGGAGATTTTTTCCAAGGAGCAAAATCATCAATGGCTTTATTTAGTTTCTTTATCTCTGACCAGATTAATTCTAAAATTAAGTTAAATTGAAAATTTTCAAATAGTTTAATAGTTTTTTTGTCGAAACTATAGTTTTCATTAATTTTAATTATTAATTCATCTTTCTCTGCTAATCTTGTTAGTCGAGAGATAAGATTACCTAATTCATTAGCTAAATTAGCCTTATAGACTTCTTCCATTCTTTGCCAAGAAAAGTTACCATCATCATAAGGAGAAACTTCTTTTAAAAGATAGTAACGAAGAGCATCAGTTCCGTATTTATTAATAATTTCGTTTGGATCAATTACATTACCTAAGGTTTTGGACATTTTTTGACCATCAATATTTATATAACCATGAACAAAGATTTTTTTAGGTAGAGAAAGTTGAGCAGAAAGTAAAAAGGCAAGCCAGTAAACTGCGTGAAAACGAATAATTCCTTTACCAATTATATGAATATCTGCCGGCCAAATTTTTTCGTCAACTCCAGAACGATAAATATTTAACGCATCAAACCAGACATAGATTCTTTGAGTTGGGTCATTAGGAACTGGCACGCCCCAGTTTTTGGCTCTTTCATTTGATCGAGAAATACTAATGTCCAAAAGTGGTTTAGATAAAAAGTTTAAAATCTCTTTTTTTCTAAAATCAGGAATAATCTCCACTTGATTATTTTTAATAATCTCAATTAACTGTTTTTGGTATTTTGATAATTGAAAAAAATAGTTAGTTTCTGAGACTTTTTCCAATTTTTTACCAGGATGTTCATAGCATTCGCCATTTTCATTAATTTCGTCTTTAGTGTAAAAAGCTTCGCAACCTAAACAATATAAGCCTTGATACTGTTTTTTATAAATATCTTTTTGGCATTTAAGCCAAAGTTGTTGGGAAGATTGAAAATGTTGAGGATTAGTGCCTTTTTGAAAAACATCAAAATCAGTATTAAGTTTTTTAGTTAATTCTAAAAAAAGTTTGGCATTTTTATCTACAAACTCTTGGGGAGTTAAATTTTCTTCTTCAGCGGCTTGGATATTTTTTAAAGCATTTTCATCACTGCCAGTTAGAGTAATTACTTTTTTTCCTAACTGTTTATAAAATCGAGCAATCGTATCGGTTTGAACAAACTCTAGAGCATGACCTAAATGAGGTTTAGCATTGACATAAGGAATTGCTGTGGTAATATAAATTGGTTTACCCATAAGATAAATTATATCTTAAAAAAGCTAATAAATTAATGTAAAATTTAACTAATGAAAAACTTTTTTAAAAAAACCTCGGATTTGATTTTTTTAAAACAGTCAGGAATCTTTTCCTCAGCTAGTTTAATTGCTTTTTTTATTGGTTTAACAAGTTTTTTTGGTTTTATAAGATATAGAGTTTTGGCTAGTTATTTTTATAAAGATCAGTTAGATATTTTTTTTGCTTCTTTTAAAATTCCTGATTTAATATATGAAATTTTGATTACCGGTGCTTTAACAACTACTTTTATTCCTCTTTATCTTAAGTATAAAGATAATAAAGAGAATCTTAATATTAATGTTTCCTCAATTATTAACTTTATTTTTTTAATCCTGACAGTTTTTATTATTGTTTGTTTTATTTTTATGAATAAAATTGTTTATTATTTAACTCCAGGTTATGATCTTAATAAAACTCAACAAATAGTCAATTTTTCCAGATTATTATTACTTTCTCAACTACCTTTTTTTGTTTTTAGTAGTATTCTATCAGGTATTAGTCAAGCAAATAAAATATTTTTTTTATCAGGATTAGCACCAGTAATTTATAATCTATCAATTATAATTTTTACAGTTTTTTTTCATAAAGAATTATCTTTAATGGCACCAATTTTAGGAGTAATTATTGGTGCTTTTTTTCTTTTTGTTATTCAACTACCAATTTTAAAAAAGACAGATTTTTGTTATCGATTAATAATAAAAAAAACTGATGGATTAAGGCAGTTTATTAGATTAGTGATTCCAAGAACACTAGCAACTATTAGTTCTCAAATTGATGCGATGATAGATTTGGTTTTAGCCAGTTTATTAGGAGCTGGTGCTTATACAATTTTTTATCTAGCTCAACATCTTCAGTTTTTACCAGTTTCGGTAATTGGTGTTGCTTTGGGTCAGGCATCTTTACCTTATTTGACTGAACTTTATCAAAATAAAAAAATTAATGAGTTAAAAAAAATTATTACTGACTCAATATTAAATTTATTTTTTTTAACAATACCGTTGGCAATTTTTTTTATTTTTGCTAGAACTCCTTTAGTAAGACTTTTTTTTGGTGGACAAAAATTTGATTGGGAGGCAACAGTTTTAACAGCGATTACTTTATCATGTTTTGCTATTGGTTTGCCTTTTCATACTATTTATTATTTTTTAACTAGATGTTTTTACGCTCTAATGGATAGTAAGACCCCTTTTTTTATTGGTTTTTTTTCAATTTTAATTAATATTATTTTCAGTTTATTTTTTGTTTTTTATCTTAATTTGCCTGTTTGGTCTTTGGCAATATCTTTTTCTATAGCAATTATAATTAATAGTTTATCCTTGTTTATTTTTTTAAATAAAAAAATTGATTTTTTAAACATAAAAGAGATTATTTTTGATGTTTTAAAAATTCTTTTTTCTTCTTTGATTTCTGGAATAATTGCCTATTATTTAATGAGATTTTTAGACGGTTTTATATTTAAAACAATTTTTACCATTAATATATTTTTTCTTTTGCTGGTAATTTTTTTAATTTACTTTTTTTTATATATTTTTGTATCATGGTTAATAACAGTTAGGCAAATATATCTAATTTCTAAGTTAATTTTAAAAGCCAAAGAGTATCAGAAAAAAATTATTGAATTATATACTAAATATGAATAAAAAAGTTATTGAAAATAGACAAAAAAACATTGCTATTAAAGCAATTCAAAAAAAACTTCTAGGAAAAAGAATTAGCTATAAAGAAGTCTATTCAATAATGGATGAGATTGCTCATGAGCGGTTAAGTGACATTTTAACTACTTATTTTGTCGCTTCATCTTTTAAAGAAGGATATACTCCGGAAGAGCTTTATTATTTTACTAAAGCGATGGTAGAGACAGGAAATAGATTATTTTTTAAAGGAATTATTGCTGATAAACATTCAGTGGGTGGAATTGCTGGAACGAGAACAACTATGATTATTGTTCCAATTATTGCCGCAGCTGGTTTTAAAATTCCAAAAATATCATCAAGAGCAATTACCACACCGGCAGGAACCGCTGATGTAATGGAAGCAATTGCCTCAGTTGATTTTAGTATTAAAGAAATTGAAAAAATTGTTAATGAAGTTGGTGGTTGTATTACTTGGAATGGAAAACTGGGAATTGCTCCAGCCGATGATGTAATTATTCGGGTTGAAGAACCATTGTCATTTGAGTCGTTTGACAAGATTATTATCTCAGTAATGGCAAAAAAAGTAGCGGCTTCAACCACTCATTTAGCTTTGGATTTGCCTTATGGACCAACGGCCAAGATTCGTCATTTATCAGATGCTCAAGAAGTAGCAGAGAAGTTTAAAAACTTAGCTGTTAAATTTAAAATTAAAGTGGCAATTGATATTAATGAGATGCTTGAGCCAGCGGGTCGAGGAATTGGGCCAATTTTAGAAGCAAGAGATGTTTTATATGTATTAGAGCAACATAAAGATAGACCCTTAAGATTAGAAGCCAAAGCTTTAAGATTAGCAGGAACTCTTTTAGATCTTTGTTTTAAGGAAAAAAATAAAGATATAAATGGTGAAGATATAGCAAAAAATATTTTAGTTAGTGGTCAGGCTTTAAAAAAATTTAGAGAGATTGTTAAAGCCCAAAAGGGTGATAAAGATATTGCTAGTGAAGGTTTAAAATTAGGTTTATATAAAAAAGAGATTGTTTCTTTATATTCTGGTAAAATTAAAAATATTAATAATTATAATTTAAATACTGTAGTTAAAGTTTTAGGAGCACCTAAAGACAAAACAGCGGGAATTTATTTATTAAAAAAACTAGATCATAATGTTGAAAAAAATGAACCAATGCTAATTATGTACTCTAATGATAAATATCGGTTAAAAGAAGCAGAGATTACCTTAAAAAATTTACCAATTTTTATTTTAGAGAGATGAAAAAAATAAAGTTCTCAATTTTTTTAATAGTTTTTTTATTTATTATTTTTTATTTATATTATAAACAGGGGGTTTTGCCCTATAATAAAAATGATAAATCAACTAAAATTTTTGTTATCAGGCCAGGAGAATCTTTAATAAATATTATTGATAATTTGGCTAAGGAAGATTTAATTAGAAGCAAAATAGTTTTTAGACTAGTAGTTGAGCAATTAGGTATAGGAAGAAAAATTCAAGCTGGAGATTTTCGTTTATCACCGTCAATGAATGCTTATGAGATTGCTAAAACCTTAACTCACGGAACATTGGATCTTTGGTTGACTATAGTTGAAGGTTTAAGAAAAGAAGAGATTGCTGAGATAGTGAGTAAAAAATTTAATATCAGAGAAATTGAATTTATAAGTTTAACTCAAGAAGGTTATCTTTTTCCTGATACATATTTAATTCCCAAAAATGCTAATAGTGAAATAGTAATTAGTATTTTAAAAAGAAACTATAAAAATAAAGTTAATGAAAATATAATTAATCAAGCAAAAACTAAAGGATTAACAGAAAATGAACTGATTATTTTAGCATCAATTGTGGAAAAAGAAGCTAAATATAAAGATGATAAAGTTAAAGTAGGTTCAATATTACTTAAAAGATTAAAAAATAATTGGCCTCTTCAAGCGGATGCGACAATTCAATATGCTCTAGGATATCAACCTAAAGAGAAAACTTGGTGGAAAAAATATTTAACTATTAATGATTTAAAAATTGATTCACCATATAATACTTATAAATATACTGGTTTACCACCATTACCTATTTGTAATCCTGGTTTGGATTCAATTAATGCTATTATTAATGCTGATGAAAAAATAATCTATTGGTTTTATTTGTCAGATAAAACAGGTAAGATGCATTACAGTGTTACTTTAGATGAACACGAAAGAAATATTAAAAAGTACCTTAATTAAAAAAATTAAATTATTTGGAGATTAATTCGTCCCATTTTATCTATTTCATAAACTCGAACACGAATTTTTTGGCCAATTTTGACGACATCATAAGGGTTTTTGATAAAACCTCTACCCATTTTTGAGATATGAACTAAGCCTTCTTTACCTGGTAAGATTTCAACAAAAGCACCAAACTGAAGAATTCTTTTTACTATACCTTCAAACTCTTCGCCAACCTTGATTACTCGGCTGAGATTATTTATATAGTTAGCTGCTTCTTCAACCTTTTCTCGATTCATACCGCTAATAACTACTTTTCCCTCATCGTCAATATTAATCTCGGTTTGAGTTTTAGCAATTAAAGCTCTAATATTTTTTCCACCTGGACCAATAATCTCGCCAATTTTATCTTGAGACGGAGTAAGAACAACTACTTTTGGAGCATAACGAGAAATCTCCTTTCTTGGTTTATTAATTATTTGATTCATTTTTTCTAAAATCTCTTTTCTGGCTTTTTTTGCCTGAATAAAAGTATTGTGAATTATGTCTGAGGTTAGTCCGTTATTTTTGACATCAAGCTGAATAGCAGTAATACCATTTTCTGTACCAGCAATCTTAAAGTCCATTTCTCCAGAGAAATCTTCAAGACCAATAATATCAGTTAAGATCACATAGTTTTTATCAGATTTACTTATTAGTCCCATAGCTACTCCAGCGACTGCTTCTTTTAGGGGAACGCCTGCATCCATTAAAGATAGAGATGATCCGCAGACGCTTCCCATTGATGAAGAACCATTTTCTGATAAGATTTCAGAGACAACTCTTATAGCATAAGGAAACTCATTTTCATTAGGCAAAACTGGTTCAATAGCTTTTTCAGCTAAAGCACCATGACCAATTGCTCTTCTTGAAGGAGCGCCCATTCTGCCAACTTGACCATATGAATAAGGTCCATCTGAGTAATGATGAATATATCTTTTAGCCTCTTTTCCTTCAGGACCTTCAATTAATTGTTCTAAAGTAGTAGCTCCTAGAGTAGTTGTTGACAGTATTTGGGTTTGACCTCTTTGAAAAAGAGCACTACCATGTGTTCGAGGAAGAACTGACACCTCAACTTTTATTTCTCTTAATTGATCTGGTTTTCTGTTATCAGGTCTAATTTTTTTATCAAGAACTTTTTTTCTGATATTTTCATAGTTATATTTATTAAGACCGCTAAGAATCTGTTTTTGTTCATAAGCCTTGTTTAAATCTTCGTATATTAATTGAACCAACTTTTGAATTAGTTGATCTTCTTTACCAGCGGTTTCAATTTGTTGTTTAAGAGCTTGGTCAACAGTGTTTTTGTATTTATTTTTAATTAATTTAAAAATCTCTTTATAATTATCTTCTTGAGGAATTAAATCTTTATTTTTGCCAATTTTTTTAACAATTGCTTCAATAAACTCAATAATTTTTTTATTTTCATTTTTTGCTAGCTCAATTCCTTTTTCAATGATCTCTTCATTAATTACATTAGCTTTTGCTTCAATCATTAAGACTTTATCTTTGGTTGAAGAAACTAATAGATCTAAATCAGAAAAATTAACTTCATTTTCAGTTGGATTTAAAATCAACTCGCCATCTTTATTATTAGAGGTTCTGATGAAACCAATTTTTGAAGTTGAGATTGGTCCATGCCAGGGAACAGAGGAAACAGCTAACGCTGTTGAGGTAGCAATCACTGATAAAACTGAAGGATCATTAGTGCCATCAACTGATAATAAAGTCACAACAATATGGACTTGTTTTTTATAAGTTTTTGGAAAAAGTGGTCTGATAGATCTGTCGATTAATCTTCCTATTAATATTGCTTCATCTGATGGTCGACCTTCTCTTTTAATCCAGCGTGAGCCTTTAATTAATCCACCAGCATAAAGTTTTTCTACATAATCAACAGTCAAAGGAAAATAATCAAGATTATTATTTTCTGCACCTAAGGCGATTGTTACTAAAACTGCTGTTTCTCCTAAGGTAGCATAAACTGATGTGTCAACTGCTTGAGCTAGTTTTCCAAACTGAAGAGTTAGTTTTTGTCCGTCAATATCAATACTTTCTTCAACAATATTATTCATGAAGCTTTATTAAAATTAGTTAATTTTTATTTTTTAAGACCAAGATCTTTGGTAATTTTTTTATATCTTTTTTCATCTAATTTCTGTAAATAATTAAGAATTCTTCTTCTTTTAGCAATAATTTTTAAAAGACCTCTTCTTGAATGATTGTCTCTTATATTTTCTTCTAAATGTTTTACTAATTTTTGAATTTTATATGATAAGATAGCGATTTGAACTTCAGGAGAACCACTATCACCTTTTTGACGACCAAACATCTCAATAATCTTTTGTTTATTATCCGGTAAATTAATCATATTTAAATTATAATTGATAGTAATGTTGGTTGCAATAGTTTTTTTAATCCTAACTATTATTGGATATGTTATCTTTGTTTCACCGAAAGACTTTTTTAATATTATCATTTTAAATTTTCTTTTTACTTTATTATTTTTTTTATTTTTAAAAACTTTTTTTTCGTTTAAAAAGGTTTTATTTTTTAGTTTAGTTTTTTTCATTTTTTTATTTTTATACGTTTTTGATTTATTAGCAATTGATAAAATTATTTTAGCAACAGCTTTTTTTATAAGTTTTTATTGGCTGATAATTAAATAAAAGTAAGATATAAAGGTTAATTATTAAAAAGATTTTATTTAAAAAATGTTATAGATTGATTTTTTTTAAAAAGGTGATTACTATTTAATTATTATGGCAAGAAGAAAAACTTTATTAAAACTTCCATTTCTTAGATTTAAGATTAACAAACAAACAATTTTTAATATTTTTGGTTTTATTTTACTAATTATTGGTTTTATCTTGTTAATTTCTTTTGCAAAAAATTTTAGTGAGAATAATGAAGGTGCATTATTGTTTCGATTGAATAGTTTTTTAATTAAATCATTTGGATTTCTTTCTATTTTTATTCCTTTTATTTTAATTTTTTTATCAGGACATTTTTTTAATACTAAAAAATTAAAAATAATTAAACCAAGCATCTCTGTTGGGATGATAATAATTTTTATTTCTTTATCTGGTTTATTTGGCTCTGGACATTATGGAAAAGTAATTTTAGAAAGTCTTTCAAATGACTTTACTCGATTAGGAGCAGTTATTTTTTTAACAATAGTTTTTTTTATTGGTTTAGTAATTTTTTTTGAGACCTCAATTGATGTTTTTTTAATTTTTTTATTTAAATTTATTAAATCAAGCATTCTTTTTATTAAAAATTATTTTTTTAAAAAACTATTTGATAAAGAAAGTAGAAACAGCTTAAAGATTAATCAATCAAAACCTCTTGATATTAAAAAATCGGATTTAATCATTAAAAATTATAATGAGCAATTAAAAAAAACTAAAGAAATACCGGTTTCTATAGAGAAAAAAATTAAATCAGAAATTAGTATTAAACCGATTATTAGTTCATCAAAATCAACTTGGGTTTATCCACCACTTTCTTTATTAACAGATTCTCTACAAGAAGAAGCCGATCGAGGTGACATTAAAGCTAATGCAACAAAGATTGAGGAAACATTAGATAGTTTTGGTATTAGAGCTAAAGTAGTTGAGGTTAATCCAGGACCAACTGTAACTCAATATGCTATTCAAATTCCTTTAGGAACAAAATTATCAAAAGTGACGACTTTAGCTAATAATTTAGCTTTAACTTTAGCTGCTAAAACTGGTCAGGTAAGAATTGAGGCACCAATTCCTGGAAAATCTTTAGTTGGAATTGAGATTCCAAATATTAGACCTGAGATTGTTACTTTAAAAAGATTACTTTCTTCATCAATTTTTGTTGATAACAATGATCCGTTATTAGTACCTCTAGGTTTAGATGTTTCTGGTCAAACGATGGCAGCCAGTATTTCAAAAATGCCTCATGTTTTAATTGCTGGTGCCACTGGTAGTGGTAAGTCGGTTTTACTAAACGCCTGGATTTGCGCAATGCTTTTTCGTACCAAACCTGAAGATTTAAGATTGATTTTAGTTGATCCTAAAAGAGTTGAACTATCTTTATATAATGGTATTCCTCATTTAGCTTCAGAAGTGATTATTGAAGCTAATTCAATAATCTCGGCTTTAAAATGGACGGTCAAAGAGATGGAAGAGAGATATAAAGCTTTTGCTAAAGTCGGGGCAAGAAATATTGAGAGTTACAATTCGATTGAAGGATTAGAGAAAAAACCTTATATTATTTTTATAATTGATGAGTTAGCTGATTTAATGATTTTTGCTCCTAATGAGGCTGAAGAGTTAATTACCAGAGTCGCTCAAATGTCTCGAGCAACCGGTATTCATTTAGTTTTAGCTACTCAAAGACCATCGGTTGATGTAATTACTGGTTTAATGAAAGCTAATATTCCAACCAGAGTTGCTTTTAATGTTTCCTCAATGATTGATTCACGGGTAATTATTGATATGCCCGGAGCAGAAAAATTATTAGGAAAAGGTGATATGTTGTATTTACCTCCAGATAAGGCTAAACCTATTCGTATTCAAGGACCATTTATTTCAGAAAAAGAGGTTTTAAGTTTAGTGAAATTTTTAAAAACTCAGGTTCCTGAAGTTCATTATACTGAAGAAATATTAACCCAGCCAGTTACTGTGAAATCTCCTGGTATAGGAACAATTAGTATTAATGGTGGTGATGTTGATCCTCTTTTTAATGAAGCATTAAAAATAATTATTCAACATAATAAAGCTTCTACTTCATTATTACAAAGAAGACTTTCGATAGGTTATAGTCGGGCAGCTAAAATTCTTGACCAATTAGAAGCTGCTGGTTATGTTGGACCAGCAGAAGGTTCAAAGCCAAGAGAGGTATTAAAAAGACCAACAGA
>DAIQPK010000009.1:9846-17257 GCA_036787375.1 Patescibacteria group bacterium | reverse complement strand
TATGTTTAATATCAGCAAACAGTCTGATTATGGCTTATTAATTATCTCTTATTTAAAAAATAAGTCTAGTTTTGTCTCAGTTTCAGAAATTTTAAAAGAGTTAAAAATTCCCAAAAGATTTTTAGCTAAAATTGCTTTTTTATTGGTCAAGAATAAGCTTTTAGAAAGTAAAGAAGGAATTAATGGTGGTTATCGGTTATCAAAGAGTGCAAGAAAAATTAGTTTTTATGATTATTTAAAAATTTTTGAAGGTGATTTAAAAATTGTTAGTTGTTTTTCTTCTGGTGATTATTGTATAAACTGTCAAAAGTGTCATCATAAAAGATACTTACAGAATTATCTTTCTAAAAAGATAATTAGAATTCTTAAAAAAGATAAATTGTTAAAAATCATTTAGTTTTATTAACATGTTAGTTTTAAAAAACTTAACAGTTTTTGCTAATAATAAAAAGATTATTAATAACTTAAATTATTCTTATGAGAAAAATAAAATTTATACAATAATGGGTCCAAATGGTAGCGGAAAATCAACTTTGGCTTATGCAATTTTAGGTCATCCTAATTACCAGTTAGATAAAGGTTCAAAAATAATTTTTCAAAAAAAAGATATTACTGATATTGAGCCTGATAAAAGAGCAAAAGAAGGAATTTTTTTATCATTTCAGATGCCCTTATCTTTAACCGGAATCAATGTTTTTCAATTATTAAGAGTTAGTCTTTCTGGGAAAAAAGATCCCATCAAATTAAAAAAAGAGATTGATGATTATAAAAAAATTCTTCATATTAAAGATGAGTTAATTTATCGTTCTTTAAATGAAGGAGCTTCAGGAGGAGAGAAAAAGAAAATTGAGCTTCTTCAAGCAGCGATTTTAAATCCAAAACTTTTAATTTTAGATGAGATTGACACCGGTGTTGATGTTGATGGATTAAAAAAAATTGCTCAATTTTTATACTTAATTAAAAAAGAAAAAACAATTATTTTAATCACTCATTACAATCGGATTTTAAAACATTTTTTACCAGATAAAATCTTGATACTTGTTAATGGTCAATTAGTTGATCAGGGTGATAGAAAATTAGCCGAGAAAATTGAAAAAGATGGTTATAAAAAATATTTTAAATAAACTCTTTCTTATGAGAAATAATTCTTTTGATTTGAATTTTGATTATAAATATGGTTTTTCAATGCCGGAAAACTATGTTTTTAAAGCAAAAAAAGGCTTAGATAAAAAAACTATTTATTATATTTCCAAAAAAATTAAAAAAGAACCTGATTGGATGACTGATTTAAGATTAAAGGCTTATGATGAGTTTTTAAAAAAACCATTGCCTAGTTGGGGAGCTGATTTATCAAATATTAATTTTGATGATATTTACTATTATATAAAACCTGTTGATAAACAAAAAAAATCTTGGCAAGATCTTCCGAAAGAGATTAAAGATACTTATGACAAAATTGGTGTTCCTCAAGCAGAAAAAGATTTTTTAGCTGGAGTGACAGCTCAGTATGAAAGTGAGGTAGTTTATGAGAGTATTAAAAAAGAGTTATCCTCAAAAGGAGTAATTTTTTTAGATATGGATGGTGGATTAAGAGATTATCCTGATATTGTCAAAAACTATTTTTCTACTATAGTGCCAATTAATGATAATAAGTTTGCCGCTTTAAATAGCGCCGTTTGGTCAGGAGGGAGTTTTGTTTATGTGCCAAGAAATGTTAAAGTTGATTTACCTCTTCAAGCATATTTTCGAATTAATGCGCAGAACTTTGGTCAGTTTGAGCGGACTTTAATTATTGCTGAAGAGGGAAGTTATGTTCATTATATTGAAGGATGCACCGCTCCAATTTATACAACATCTTCTTTACATGCAGCGGTGGTTGAGATAATTGTTAAAAAAGGAGCAAGGGCGAGATATACAACAGTTCAAAATTGGAGTAAAAATGTTTTTAATCTAGTGACAAAACGAGCTTATGTAGAAAAAAATGGAGTGATGGAATGGGTTGATTGTAATTTAGGTAGTCAAATTACAATGAAGTATCCTTCATGTATTTTAGCAGGAAAGAATGCGCGAGGAGAAGTATTATCAATTGCTTATGCTAATAAAGGTCAACATCAAGATGCAGGAGCTAAAATGATTCATTTAGCAGCAAAAACTTCTTCAAGAATTATTTCTAAATCAATCTCTGGTCAAGGAGGCCGGACCTCTTATCGAGGATTAGTTTATGTTTCTCCTGAAGCTTTTGATTCATCAGTTTATGTTAGCTGTGATGCTTTGATATTAGATGAGGAATCTCGATCTGATACTTATCCAACGATGAAAGTAAGAAATAGCCAGGTTGATATTCAACATGAAGCAACGGTTGAAAAAATTGGTGAGGAAAAACTATTTTATTTAATGTCTCGAGGTTTGAAAAAATCTGATGCAGAAAGTCTTTTAGTTAATGGTTTTATTGAGCCAATAACTAAAGAGATTCCTTTGGAATACTCAATTGAGTTAAATCGATTGATCAAGTTAGAAATGGCTGGATCAGTTGGTTAAGTTTTTATTTTTAATTATTAGATATGGTCAAAAAAATTAATATAAACAATCTTAAAAATCAAGAAAAAAAACTTGTTTTTGATAAGCCAGGTGATTATTTAGTTTATTTTAAAAACCTATCAGGAACAATTATTTTTAACATTGTTTCTTCTAATATTAATCTAAATATTTATGGTTTATATATTGGTAAAAAAAATCATCAGTTTAAAATTAAGACAGTTCAAAATCACAAAGTAGGTGACTCAACCTCAAATCTTTTAATTAAAGGAGTCTTTTATCACTCGTCTCAGTTTTATTACCAAGGATTAATAAGAATTGAAAAAGGTGCTCAAAAATCACATGCTTATCAAAAAAATCAAAATCTAATTTTATCAGAAAAAGTTTTTGTTGATTCAAAGCCAGAATTGGAGATTTTGGCCAACGATGTTTTTTGTACTCATGGCTCAACCACTGGTAGACTCAATAAAGAACAGATTTTCTATTTAAAAACAAGAGGATTAACAGAAAAAAAAGCAGAAAAATTATTAGTTGATGGTTTTATAAGAGAAGTTATTGAAGTTATAAAATAAATATGAATAAAAATGATTTTCCTATTTTCAAAAATAATCCTCAGTTAGTTTATTTAGACTCAACTGCTACTTCTTTAAAGCCTAAGGTGGTGATTGATAAATTAAGAGATTATTATGAGAGTTATTCAGCAAATATTTTTAGGGGAGTTTACAAAATCTCAGAAAAAGCTACTGAAGAATATGAACAGACAAGAGAAGTTGTTGCTGATTTTATTAATGGTCAAACTGATGAGATTATTTTTACTCGCAATACTACTGAGTCGATTAATTTATTGACTTATAGCTTAGGAGATTATATTAATGAAAAAGATGAGATTGTAACAACGATAATGGAGCATCATTCTAATTTTGTTCCTTGGCAGCAATTAGCTTTAAAGAAAAAAGCAATTTTTAAAGTTATTGGTATTAATAAAAATTATTTATTAGATATTAATGATAAAAATATTGAAAAAATCATTACTAAAAGAACTAAAATTTTAGCCTTAACTTATATTTCCAATGTTTTGGGAACGGTTAATCCAGTTGAGGAGATTATTAAAAAAGCCAGAAAAATTAATTCTAAGATCATAGTTATTATTGATGCGGCTCAGGCAACGGCCCACCTTAAAGTTGATGTCAAAAAAATTAATTCTGATTTTTTAGCATTTTCTGCTCATAAAATGCTTGGACCAACAGGTTTAGGAGTTTTATGGGGTAAAAAAGAAAGATTAATTACTTTAAAACCTTTTAATTTTGGTGGTGAAATGATTAGTCAGGTTTTTATTGAAAGAACTTTTTTCAAAGATCCTCCCTATCGTTTTGAAGCTGGAACACCAGCAATTGCTGAAGCAATTGCTTTTAAAGAGGCAATTAAGTATTTAAAAAAAATCGGAATAAAAAAAATTGAAAATCATGAAAAGAAGTTAGCCATTGATTGTTTTAAAACATTAAAGCAAGAGTTTAAAGAAAAAATAAGGATTTTTGGACCGAACAAGTTTGATAGTCGAGGAGCAATTATTGCTTTTAGTTTTAAAAACTATCATCCTCATGATATAGCTTCAATTCTTGATGAAAAAAATATTGCTGTTCGAGCTGGTTATCATTGCGCTATGCCTTTACATCAAAGATTAAAAGTTAATGGGACGGTCAGAGCGAGTTTTTATCTTTATAATACTAAAAAAGATATAGAGAAATTAGTTACTGGTTTAAGATTGGTAGAGAAAAAATTAAAATAAGATATGAATGATATTTATAGTGAAGTTATTCTTGATCATTATCAAAATCCAAGAAATAAAGGAGTAATAAATAATCCTAGTTATCAAGTTTTAGTTGTTAATTATTTATGTGGTGACAAGTTAAACTTATTTATAAAGATCAATTCTAAGGGAATAATTAAAGATATTAAGTTTTTACCTTCAGGTTGTGCGATTTCAATTGCGACAATGTCAATGCTTACAGAGTATTTAAAAGGTAAACATAAAGACGAATTGAAAAAAATTAATAAAGATTTTATTATTAAGATGTTAGGAATAAAGTTAGGTGTTAATAGATTAAAATGTGCCTTGTTATCTTTGGAGGCAATTAAAAAAATTATCCATGAAAAATAAAAATAATTCTCAAAAAAATGATAAAAATATTAATAAGAGAGTCTGTCCTTATTGTAATCAGTTAACTCTTAACGGAATGCCTGGAAGTGTTGAATCTATATGCAAAAATTGTGGTTATAAAGATCCTTGTTGTTATGATTAAACTATGATTGATTTTACGTGGAAAATTGCTGGTGAGGCAGGTTTTGGAATAATGACTTCAGGATTGTCTTTTTCAAAAATTGCCTCAAGATCTGGTTATTATATCTTTGACTCAATTGAATATCCATCACTTATTAGGGGCGGTCATAATGCTTATCAGGTAAGAGTAACTGATAAAAAACTATCTTGTCAAAAAGAGATGATTGATGTTTTAGTTTGTTTAAATAAAGACACTTATGAAAAAAATAAACAGTTTTTAACAGAAAATAGTTTTGTTATTTATGATAAAGAAGATTTTGAGATTAAAGAAAATTTTAAAAAGATTGCTTTACCAATAAAAAAAGTTATTAATGATTTTAAAGCTTCAATTTTAATGAGAAATACTTTGACAATTGGTGCCAGCTTAGCTTTATTAGGGGGAGAGATAGAGGTTTTTTTAAAGCTGATTGGCGAAGAATTTGCTAAAAAAGGTGAACAAGTAGTTGATTTTAATCAAAAAACGGCTTTAGCAGGTTATAACTATGTTAAAGATAATTACTCTGATAAAATTGTTAACTGGTTAGATAAAAAATCAGCTAAAGAAAAGTTGGTTTTAACAGGCAATGATAGTTTTTCTTTAGCTAGTATAGTGGCTGATTGTCGATTATATTGTGCTTATCCAATGACACCATCATCGTCAGTTTTGGCAACTTTAGCTTCTTGGCAAGAAAAAACTGGTATGATTGTTCGTCATCCTGAAGATGAGATCTCAGTTATTAATACTGCCATTGGCGCTTCTTTTGCTGGTATTAGAGCAGCCGTTGGGACATCAGGCGGTGGTTTTTCTTTAATGGTTGAGTCAATTTCTTTGGCTGGAATAACTGAGACGCCTTTAGTGATTTTTTTAGGTCAGCGGCCTGGCCCAGCTACTGGGATGCCGACTTGGACTGAGCAGGGAGATTTATTATTTGCTATTCATGCTGGTCATGGTGAGTTTCCTAAAATAGTGTTGGCACCAGGTGATGTTGAGGAGATGTTTGAACTAACTTTAAAAGCCTATAATTTAGCCGATATCTATCAAACTCCAGTAATTATAATTAGCGATATGTATTTATCAGAAAGTCATCAAAGTATCGAAAAAGAGTTGATTGATAAGTTAATTTCTGATTATCAGATTGATCGAGGCAAATTAATTAATAATTTAAAAACAAAAGTTGAGAATTCAAATTTAAAAATTAAAAGTTTTTTAAGATATCAAATTAGCAATGATGGGATATCACCAAGATTAATTCCAGGAGTTAAGGGATATTATTATCAAGCGAATTCTTATGAACATCTAGAAGATGGTCATACCACTGAGGAATCATTACCAAGAAAACAACAAGTTGAAAAAAGAAATAGAAAAATTACCACTTATTTAAGTAAAGATTTTCAATTACCAAAGTTTTATGGAGATGAAAATGCTGAATTAGTTTTTGTTTCTTGGGGATCAAATAAAGGTATTATTTTAGAAGTGCAAAAAAAATTAAGAGAAAAAAACATTAAGACCGGTTTTTGGCATTTTAGTTATTTATATCCATTAGATAAAAAAAAGATAGTCTCAATTTTTAAAAAAGATAAAAAATATATTTTATTAGAAAATAACTCTTGGGGTCAGTTTGGAAAATTATTAGCAGCAGAAACTGGAATAGTGATTAACGATAAGATTTTAAAATATGATGGTAGACAGTTTATGCCTGAAGAGATATTGATTAAGTTAATATAATATTTATAACGGTTATAATTATAAAGTAATTTTATGACACAAAGTTCAATTAATGATTTTACTGGTTATTCTCCCACTTGGTGTCCTGGTTGTGGCGACTGGGGAATACTAACTGCTTTAAAACAAGCATTAACTCAGTTAAATCTTGATCCATCACAGGTGGTTTTTGTTTTTGGTATTGGTTGTTCAGGAAATATGAATGATTTTTTAAATGGCTATGCAATTCACTCCCTTCATGGTCGAGCGATTCCTAATGCGATTGGAGTTAAGTTAGCTAATCATAAACTTCCAGTTATTGTTATTGCTGGTGATGGTGACTGTTATGGAGAAGGTGGTAATCATTTAATTCATGCCGCTAGAGGAAATCATGACATTACAGTCATTGTTCATGATAATCGAGTCTATGGTTTAACTACTGGTCAGGTAGCACCGACAGCTCAAAAAGGATTTAAGTCAAAATCAACTCCTTCAGGAATAATTGAAGTTTCTGTTAATCCTTTATCAACAGTGTTAACTAATGGAGCTACTTTTGTTGGTCAAGGATTTTCTGGTTATATGGTTGATTTGGTTCTTTTAATAAAAGAAGCAATTAATCATAAAGGTTTTTCTTTGGTTAATATTTTACAACCATGTGTTACTTTTAATAAAATTAATACTTATCAGTATTATTTACAAAGAGTTTATAAGTTAGATGAAGTTTATGAACAATCTAATTTTCAATTAGCATTAGAAAAGAGTTTAGAAATTAATCAAGAAAAGTTTCCTTTAGGTGTAATTTATAAAGAAGATAGACCAACTTTTAATGACAGTTTAAATCAGTTAAAAGAAAAAAC
>DAIQPK010000009.1:0-9746 GCA_036787375.1 Patescibacteria group bacterium | reverse complement strand
TTTAATTTTTGTATAATTTTATTATACAAATAATATAATTTAGATTGATTTAAATATCTAATATTATTATAGGATTATCCTATAAAAAATGGATTTGACAGTTAGCAATTAATATGTTATACTGCTAAATAAGATGACTTTTTTAATTGGAGCGCCAGAACAATCTTTTTATCCAGTGGTTCCCATAAGAGAAGCAGTGGTTTTTCCTAACACAGAAAATGTGTTAATCTTTGGTAGGGAAATAAGTATTTTAGCAATTCAGGAGGCTTTAAAAAAAGATAAAAAAGTAATTTTATTAGCCCAAAAAAATCCTTCTTTGGATATTCCAAAATCTTCTGATTTATATCAGATAGGAATTTTAGCAACGATTGAAAAAACAGCCAATGGTGAAAAAGGAGAAATAAACGCTTTGGTTAGAGGACTAGAAAGAGTCAAGATAGTTAAATTTGCTGAAGATAAAAAATGGATTGAGGCAAATATCCAGACAATTAAAGAAAATAAAAATATTGAGATTAATGACGAGATAAAGGCGATGGTTAAACATATTTCTAATCAGATTAAAAAAGCTATTAATCTAGGTAAGTCAATTGAATTTATATTCTTAATGAATATATTAAATATTAGTGATCCAGTTATTTTTTCTAATCAGATAGCAGTGGTTTTAGATATTAAACCGGAAGAAAGACAGCAGTTACTTGAAGTGACCGATCTTAAAAAAAGATTGGAAAATGAAGTAGAGTTTGTTAATAAAGAGGTTAAGATTTTAGAAATTGAACAACAACTATCATCAAAAACTCAAAAAAAATTTGAAAAAGGTTTAAAGGAAAATATCTTACGAGAAAAGATGAGGACAATTGAAGAAGAATTAGGTGAAAAAGAAGATAAAGATATTGATGAATATGAGGAAAAAATTAAAAAAGCTAAAATGCCAAAAGAAGTTGAGGAAAAAGCAAGAAAAGAATTAAAAAGATTAAAACAAATGTCACAATTTAATCCAGAGACTTCATATATAAGAAACTATTTAGATTGGTTAGTTGAATTACCTTGGTCAATTGAATCACCTAATAATATTGATATTAAAGAAGCGCAAAAAATTCTTGACAAGGAGCATTATGGATTAAAAAAAATTAAAGAAAGAATATTAGAATATTTAGCAGTTTTGGAATTAAGAAAAAAGAAAAAAAACTCTAAAGGAAAACAGCCAACAATTTTATGTTTTGTTGGTCCACCGGGTGTAGGAAAGACTTCGTTAGGTCGTTCAATTGCTAATGCTTTAAAAAGAAAATTTGTTAAGATGTCATTAGGTGGAATTAGAGATGAGGCAGAAATAAGAGGTCATCGGAGGACTTATGTTGGTGCTTTACCAGGAAGAATTATTCAGGGCATTAAACAAGTAAAAACAAAGAATCCAGTCTTTATGTTGGATGAAATAGACAAGATTGGTCGGGATTATCGGGGTGATCCATCAGCGGCTTTGCTTGAAGCTTTAGATCCGGAACAAAATCATTCTTTTTCTGATCACTATTTAGAGGTTGATTTTGATTTATCTAATGTTTTTTTTATTACAACAGCTAATATTTTAGATACAATTCCTGATGCTTTAAGAGATAGGTTAGAGATTATTCATTTTCCCGGTTATACTGAGGATGAAAAGTTTAATATTGCTAAAAAACATTTAATTAAAAAACAATTAGAGGTTAACAGTCTTGATTTAAAACAATTAAAAATAACCGATACCTCATTAAGGACAATAATTAGAAGATATACGAGAGAAGCAGGAGTGAGAGAGTTGGAAAGACAGATAGGAACAATAATGAGGAAAGTTGCTAGAGATATTGTTGAAAAAAAATATCGATCAAAAGTAGTTGGTTTGTCAGACTTACATAAGTTTCTAGGTTCGTATAAATACTCTTCTCAGATGATTGAGGAAAAAGATACTATTGGTATTTCCACTGGTTTAGCCTGGACCCAGGCTGGAGGAGACATTTTATTTATTGAGGTAGCAATTATGCCGGGAAAGGGTAGTTTGACTTTAACTGGTCATTTAGGAGAGGTAATGAAGGAATCTTGTCAGGCAGCTTTATCATATATTAGAGCTCGTTATCAAAAATTTAATCTTGAAAAAAAATTTTTCCAAAAATTAGATATTCATATTCATGTACCAGAAGGAGCGGTGCCAAAAGATGGTCCATCAGCGGGATTGGCAATTGCGACCGCTATGGTTTCGGCATTAATAAAGATTCCTACAGATAGAACTGTGGCGATGACAGGCGAGATTACTTTAAGAGGAAGAGCTTTAGAGATTGGTGGCGTAAAAGAAAAAGTGATTGCTGCTCATCGAGCGGGTATAAAAACAGTTATTTTACCGAAAGATAATAAAAAAGATTTAGAGGATATTCCTAAATATGTTCTTAAAGGTTTAAACTTTGTTTTTGTTAATCATATGGATGAAGTTTTAAAGATTGCTCTTAAAAAAAGATAGTTTTTAGAAAATTGACCTAAGTTTTAAATACTTTTCTCTTAAAAAATAAGCAAAGTTGTAGATTTTATATAACCAAGGATTGATTATTAAGTCGTAGCTACCAATCATTTCAACAAACTTTCCACCATAACTTTGTTTGAATCTAGTAAAACCTGCCCAAGGATGGTTTTTATCATAATTAGGTGGTAAACTACCCCACATATCAAAATTAACTGCTCCTAATTTTTTTCCTAATCTAAATGCCTCCCACATTAACAGATTTGAAGCCATTAGTTGACGATATTGATTTGATGTTCCTCCGTAGACATAGTAGATAGTTTTATCTTGGTACCAAAGTTGATATGAGGCTAAGGGAATATCTTGATAATAAGCAGTTAATATATGAGCAATTTTGTTTTTTAAATTATTCCATACGATTTTATGATAATGATAATTATGACCAAAATATCTTTGTCTTTTACAAGTTTCAAAGTATAATTTAATAAAGATTTCAAAACCATTATCATTTGATTCTTCTTTAACAATAACGCCTTTTTTTTCTGCTAAACGGATATTATAGCGAGTTTTTGGATGAAAACTTTTTAATAGGTCTTGTTCTGATTTTTTTAAATCTAACAATTGTGTCCAAGAAGGAAAAAGAGGATGAGGAGAATTAATAATACTTAAATTTTTAAATTTTAATGTTAAATTTTTAATTTTATAAACATATGGTTCAATTTTAATAAAGATTAATTGATTATTTTTTCCAAACTGATAAATTTTTTCCAAAGTTTTTTTTGAAGGTAAATTAGATCTTGGTAGATAACCAATTTTAAGATTGCCAATTATTTTATGAAGAGTGATTAAATAATTATCTATTCTTACGGTTTCAATTCCCATTTGTTTTCTAGCTTTTTCCCAATCGGTTGATTGAAGAGGGTGCATTTTTAAATGTTAAATTTTAAATGTCAAATATTAAAATTGCTCTTTTTCTGTTCTTATCATTCTTTTATTGTCTTAATTAATAAATCAAGTGTTTGTTGAGCAGTTTTTTTCCAAGAAAACTCTTTTATTCTTTGTTTACCTTTTTTGATTAGTGCTGACTTTAATTTATTATCTTCAGATAGAATTTTTAATTTTTCCACCAAATCAAGATAGTTATTAGGATCAAAATATAAGGCAGCCCCACCAGCAATCTCAGGAAGAGAAGAAGCATAAGAAGAGATTACTGGACAGTTAAAGTTCATTGCCTCAAGAATTGGTATTCCAAAACCTTCATATAAAGAAGGCATTACTAAACAAAAAGCATTTTTATAAAGGAAGATGAGCTGATTTTCACTAATATAATCAGTGAAAAAAACACTATCTTCTAATCCTAAATCTAAAACTTTGTTAAAAATATTTTTATATAACCAACCTTTTTTTCCAGCAATAATTAACTGGTATTTAGGATAGAGGTGTTTAAATTTAGAAAAAGCTAAGATTAAATTATGAAGATTTTTTCTTGGTTGAATTGTTCCTACATATAAAATATAAGGTTTGTTAGTATTTTTATTTTCAAACTTTTTAATTTTTTTATCAGAGATTTTTTCATAACCATTATAAATAACCGTAATTTTATCTTCATTGACCTGATAAGACTTAATAATATCTTTTTTGGTTGTTTTAGAAACAGCAATGATTTTATTGGCTTTTTTTACTGAATATTTAGTCCAACTTTTTAACTGATAAAGATCTTTTTTTAGAAAATCATTGGGAAAATATAAAAATGAAAGATCATGAATGGTCACGACTGATGTTACTGGGCAAAATCTTGGTAAATAATGAGCTGGTGAAAAAAATAAATTAATATCTTTACTTTTATATAAATTAATAGGTAAAAAAATCTGTGTCCATAAAAAATTACCTTTAACTATTTGATATTTAAAAAAGTTATTAGATTTTGGCAGATCTGGTTTAGGAGGTTCTTTTAAAAATACTTTAAAAGCAATATTTTTATTAGCAAATTTATTAAACCATCTTAACAGATTTAAAGTGTAAAAAGAAACACCAACTTTTTTATCAACATTGGCCTCATTTCCGTCAATACCAATTATTTTCATATTTATATTTTAACATCTTCTTTGATTTTTTTATAGATAGAAGCCAGTTTTTTAGCTGATTCTTTCCAAGTATATTTTTTCTTTATTAGTTGATAAGCATTGTTTCTTATTTTTTGGTAAAGATTTTTGTTATTAATTATTTGCTTAATTTTTTCTATAAATTCATTTGGAGTTTCAGCAATTAGAACTTCTTTATTATCTTTT
This sequence comes from Patescibacteria group bacterium, assembly GCA_036787375.1. Lineage (GTDB taxonomy): Bacteria > Patescibacteriota > Microgenomatia > UBA1406 > GWC2-37-13 > GWC2-37-13. The sequence continues at coordinate 4,979 of DAIQPK010000009.1, read as the reverse complement.
AAATCTAAACCTTCAATTCCTATTTTGGTGGAAATTACTGGTAAACCAGCTGCCATAGCGGCTAAGATTTTTAATCTGGTTCCTCCGGGACCAAAAAGAGGTGCTACAAATAAATGACTGTTTTGGTAAAGTTTTTTAACTAAAGAAAAATTTTTTTCATTAATATCAATAATTTTTATGTTAGAAAAATTTTTTTTATAAGAAAGTTTTTTTATATTTTGACCGGCAATAATTAAATTTACTTGAGGTAGTTCTTTAATAATTGGAAATATTTTTTTAATAATAAAATTTGCTGCTTCAATATTTTGTAACCAATAAAAATTACCTTGAAATAAAATATTAATTTTTTTATCAAAATTTTTTTCTTTTATTTTTTTTAAAATCATCTCATCACCAGCACAATTAGGGACAATATCAATTTTTAAGCTTGAAACATCCTTTTTAATCACTTCTTTATCTTTAGAAGAGACAGTGATAATAAGATTAGCTTTTTTCCAATAGTATTTTTCCCAAAATTTTAATTTAATAATATCAATGTCAAAATAAATTAATAATCTGTAAATAAAAGGTAGAGAATTAACAAAATGGCGATAGACATTATACTCAATTGTTTGTTCCACTAAAACAATGGGAGTTTTGGTATTAGGAATATGAGGCATGACATAAAAAGTTTCTCCATGAATAACATCGTAATAATTATTTTTAATAAGATTATTAATGGTGTTTTTTGCTTGGTGAGAGAAGTTTCTTATAATTAAAAATGGTTTTAAGGAAAAGATTGTTTTAATTATATTATTTAAACTCCAAGGATGAGATGATCTCTGGCAAAAATAAATTTGATGACAGTATTTTTTAAGTTGAGAAAAATATTGTTTCTCTTGATCATTTTTATATAAACAAACTAAGGTGATTTGATGATTTTTGCTCAGATATTTTAAAAGATTATAGGTTCTAATTTGCCCACCTGAAGAAGGAGGATAAGGGACATAAGGAGTAATCATTAAAATTTTCATAATTAAAGTTTGAAGATAATAAATTTATTATTCTTAAAGACAGTTTGGTATTTGTTTTTAAGAATATTAATTTGATCTTTGTTTTCAGTTATTAAATATTGATAACCTAATTTTTTTAGTTCTTCAGGATCTTTATAAATAGCAGGTGCTCCTTTTCTATCAGAAAGATAAAGAAGAGTAGTATCACCAGTTTTATCGGTGATGATTTTATCCTGAGGATCAGTGAGGCTTTTGATAATATTGGCTTGTTGGATTAAATCAAATGAGTAATTATAATAATTTTTTACTTGATAAAAAGAAAATAACCAACTAAAAATAATAATAATTACTAAGGCGGGGTAGAAAATTAAGGGATTTAAAAGTTTATTTATATTATTAACGAAAAAATTAATTCCTAAACCAGAAAAGATTGTTAACATTGGAAAAATTAATATCTGATAATACTCATGTTGAATGTTTCCTCCTTGAAAAATGAAAAGATAAGTTAAACTAGAGATTAAAAAAGAAAAGAAAAAATAATTTTTTTGTTTTGTTAGCATTCCTAAGATAAAAAATCCAGTTAAATATCCTCCTAAAATTAGGTTATTAATTCTTTCAAAAAAGATCCAGCGAAAAAAAGCTGGTTTAAAAAATATCTTTTGCAGTCCTTGATCGGTATTAACGCTGGTAAGAAGCCATTGATTAACTGGTATACCTTCAGAAAATTGATTAATATATTGTCTCCATAAAACTAATGGTAAAAAAGAGATTAAAAAATATAGATAAAAACCAATTTTTTTATAAAAACTCCATTTATAGTTTTTGTAAAAAAGATAGATAATTGGAAAAATAAAAAAAATTGTTGTTGGTTTTATCAGTAAAGAGATAGCAAAAAGAATGGCGGAAAGAAAATATTTTATAAAATTAGAAAATTGATTATTCTTTTTATTTTTTAATAAGTAAAGAAATAAGATTGATAACATTGAAAATCCTAAAGCAGTATTTTCTGGCAAAATTACTCTTGAATAAAAAACAAAAAAAGGAAAAACTGCATAAATAAATGAGGCAAAAAAACCAGCAACTCTACTAACTTCTTTAGTTAATAGATAATAAATGATTGCAATTATTATTAATGAAAAAATAATTGAAGTTAATCTTCCCCAAATCTCAAGAGAAAAAAAAGAAAAGTTTTTATATAAAAAGCCAAAAATTGCATTATAAATCGGAAATTCAACCATCCGATACCCTTGAGGGTTTTCTTTACCTGACTGAATATTTGATAGATCATCGTATTTTGGATGAAGTAAATTAAAACCATTTTTAACAAAGTTTCTGGCAACCGAAGCAGTATCAGCTTGACGCCAAGAATGAAAATCTGCTAAAGGAATATTTATTTTATAAAAACGAAAAGTTAAAGCTATTAAAAGAACTATCGCTATTAAAAAATAATCAAGTTTTTTCATTTCTTATTGATAGATAACTTATAAATAAGCCGGTAACAATCCAAAAACTATAGGCAACTTTAGAAGCTTCAAAAACATCAATATAAGTAGCATTAAACATTAGTCCAATTAAACCAAAGGCAAACCCAAGACTTAATAGTTTATTTTGAGAAATGTTTTTTTTAAGAAAATTAACAAAGACAAAAGATTTTTTAAATAATTGAAAGATAATAACAAGAAAAATACTAGTTCCTAAAAGTCCAAACTCACCTAACCATCTTAAGTAGTCATTATCAGTGGCTTCAGTAATTGATGATGGTCCGGTTCCCAAAAATGGATTTTTTTTAAAAGCATTAATTGCTCTTGGCCATTCAATTTGAAGTCGAGTAGAAAAGGAGATGTCGGAGACAACAGTGTTAACAGGTTTTAGATTAGCAGATAAAGTTGCTATTAATTTTTCTTTATCAGTTTCTTGAATATTACCAGATAAAGTGGCTTGTTTAATTTTTTCCTCGATAACAATATTTTTAAAAGCATCAATATTTTGAACTTTATTTTGATCTTTTAATTTAATATAAAAACTACCAGCAGGTAGTTCTTTGGTGGTAATTTTTTGACCAATATAAACAGCGCCAGTTTTTTCGTCAACTAAAATGGTTCTAATCTGAAAGGTTTTTAAAAATCTTTTTGTAAGTTCGCCAGTGGTTAACATTAACATTATTGTCAGAAGAGTAATAAAAATAGTGAATTTGTACTTTCTAATATAAATTAAAAAACCAATTATTGAGACAATATAAGCTCCAAAAGAAATCCGTGAAGAAGTATAAATTAGAATAATAAGGCTTAAGATAAATAACAGCAAATAGTTTCTTTTTCTAAAGAAAAAATAACTAGCCAAAATTATTGGCATGGAAAATACCAAGTATGAAGCTAGATCATAATGGCCAGCAAAGGTTGAGGAAATTCGTGCTTCTGGAGTTAGATAGAGAAGATATCCTTTTGCGAATTCTGGGTTCATTGTTTGAACAGCAGGAAAGTTTAAAAACTTTTGTCCTAACCCATATAAACAAGTTAGAAATACACCAAGAAAAAAAACATTTAAAAAATAAAAGAAATCTTTTTTATTCTTAATAACAGAGGAAGCAATAAAGAAAACAATCATATACTCAACTCTTCGTAAAGAATGAAGTAATCCTAGATGAGAAAACTCAATAGTTTTTGTTAGATAAAGACCAGAGAAAAAAGAGATAAATACTGATAGCCAAAATAATAAGATTGGTATAAGGAGAGTTCGATTTAAGATAATTTTTTTTCTTATTAACTGAATAAAAAAAACCAATACTAAAAAAGCTAAAAAAACATCATCATAACGAAAAGCAATATAGGTATAGTTAATCATCTTAATAGGAATTTTTGGCCAGAGAGGAATAAATAGAATAAAAACTGATAAAAGAATTTTAATTAAATTGTTATCTAGTTTTTTAAGAGATCCTAAAAGCTTTTTCATAGGTTTCTAATAGATAATTATTATTTCTAATTTTACCAATTAAATAGGCAATTAGAGCTTTAATTTTTAAGAGCAACCGAAGAATTAATAAATTAAAAAAAGAGTAATGTTTTTTATAAAAATATAAAAAACCTTGATAAACTTGTAAAATAGGAAAAGTTCTTCCGGCAGATGAGCCGCTACCGTAATGAATAAATTGAGCTTGGTTGAAAAAATAAGTATTATAACCAAATTTTTTGGCCCTATATAAGAAATCAACTTCTTCCATATACATAAAAATATTTTCATCAAACCCACCAACTTTTTGATAAAGGATTTTTTTGGTGAAGATACAAGCGCCAGAAATCCAGTCTACCTGAGTGATTTTATTCGGAGAAAATCGAGTTAATCCCCAGTAATCACCTTTTAAAAATAGAGTGCCAAAAACAACGGGTAAGGTGAAAAAATGACCGACTGATGGTTGGGGAGTGAGATCTTTATTAAGAAGTTTTCCGCCTAAAAAATGAACTTTTTTTTCGTTTTTTAAATAAAAGTAGTAAAGCTTTTCAATAGAGCGATTTAAAACGACGATATCAGAGTTTAAAAGCAAAATATATTTTCCTTTAGCTAAAATAATAGCAAGATTGTTACCTTTTCCAAAACCTAAGTTTTTACCAGTCTGATGGTAAACAAGATGGTTTTTTTTGTTTTTGATAAGTTTTTTTAATAGTTTTTGAGACCCGTCTTGGGAATTGTTATCAATAACAATGATTTCGTATTTAATTTTTGATTTCCAGAGAGATTGATTAATTGAGTCAATACAGTTTTGAAGAAGATTTTTAGTATTATAGGAAATAATAACAATTGACAGATCTATTTTTGCCATAAAGATAGATGATATTATATAATATCTATAGTAATTAAAAAAGTTATTAGATGTTTTTTTTGAAAATTATTTTTGCAAATTATAGATAAAGTAGTTAAAGACTGGGTAGCTCAGCGGTAGAGCAGTCGTTTCATAAGCGACGGGTCGTGGGTTCGAATCCCTCCCCAGTCACT
>DAIQPK010000008.1:4855-18094 GCA_036787375.1 Patescibacteria group bacterium | reverse complement strand
AGAACATGGCATATGCCTTTTAGTCCCTAACTTTCGATGTTCCTATCTTTTTGGTTAGCCTTTTAGTCCCTAACTTTCGATGATAGATGTACCAGCTAATGGCCTTTTAGTCCCTAACTTTCGATGCAATGGATGGGGAATATAGCCTTTTAGTCCCTAACTTTCGATGAAATCAAAAGTGCCAGCAGCCTTTTAGTCCCTAACTTTCGATGAGATTAAAGTATTTATATTTTTACCACAAACTAAATAAAAAATCAACTATTGAAAAAATCTGTCAATTATTGTATAATATCCTATAGATTTTATTATTATAACATGGGATATCAACGAAAAAAATACATTTGGCTTCCCTACACATCAAGTATAGAGACTAAACCATCAAAAGTAAAGATTATTTATAAAGACGGCCTTATTGAAGAAGAATGGAAAAATATTCATTCAATCATGTTTTATGGTGAATCAGTAAACTTTCCTCAAGATTTTTTAGAGAAATGTTCATTTTATAAAATACCTATAATAATTCACAGAAGAAATATGCCTCGCTCAATAATTATCGCTTCTTCCTTACCTTCTGATCAAAACAACATTATTACCAAGCAAATCACATATCGAGAAAACCAAAAAAAATCCACTTACATTGCTAAAAAATTAATTCAGGCAAAAATTAAATCATGTGGTTGGCTATTACCTGTGAATCGAGATCTTTTGTATAAAGTATTTTCAATTAAAGATATCACTAAAATTGAGTCTTGGCATGCTAAAAGATATTGGGAAGAATATTATCAAAGATTAAAAATTAAAAGCCATCGCAGAAATCCTGATAATCAACTTGTAGAAAAGATTCTTAATGCCACCTCAAAATTCATTGCTGGTATCTTGCTAAGATGGATTCTTTATCATAGTTTAAGTCCTTATCACGGTTTTATTCATAAACCAACCGACTATCCCTCTCTTGTTTACGACCTAATGGAGCCTTATAGAGGTTACTTTGATAAAGTTATTTTTGATACAATCAAAGAATTTGAGAATCAAGATCTTGAAAAAAATCAGTCACTAATTCTTGGAAAATCAATTAATAACCTCAAAAGATTTCTGGACGAAAAAGTCTACACAGAATCAACAAGACAGATTGTCAGTTTTACTGAATTATTGCATGGAGTAGTCTTAGGACTACGATCTTATCTTCTTGGAGAAACAAAAAAATTTATCGTTCCTCTTCCTGGAAAACCAAATGGTGGAAGACCAGTCAAAGTCGGCTTTAAACTCTATGGTCATCAAGCAGGAATTACTAATTTTTGGCCGGAAACAAAAAAAATAGCCAATCAATTCGAAAAAAAACTCGTATTAATCAATTGAAGGATAAAAAATATCCTCTTGTAATTGTAGTTTTTTCAAAAAAATCAGTGTTTCTTTAAAGTAATCAATCTTCTGTCTATTTTTATCATTATTTTGATTATTATTATTAGCACCTTTTAAAAATTTAATATATCCTCTAATGGCCATAATAAAAGCTGCTTGAATATCCGCATCAGCCACAAAATGACAATCATCAAAAGGACAGACAAAAATTGAGCTATTACCTCGTCTTTTTCTAAAAACATCTATAAATGATAATTCTTTATCTTCTTTTTTTAATTTTTTCATTGTTAAATCATTAGCAAATTTAACTAAAACTTCAGAATTTGATTTTACTGGAGGCCGAGTAAAATCTTTAAGAGCCTTATTAAAATCATCTAAATCTTGCCTTGTTTTTAACTGATAATTATTTACAAATTTATTCTTATCAGAATAACCACAGATAATTAAATTATTATTTATTTGAAAATAAATTATATTTCCTTGTCTTTTTTGGACAACAATTATAACCTCACCATTTTCTAAATGTTTTTTTTGAAAATTTAATTCATACAAACTTCTTTTACAATTAATACAAGTATAGCTTGATGCGTAAGATGAAACATTTCTTCCAATTGTTTTTTTGATACCCCATATCTGTGTTTTTAAAAAAACGCTGACTTCACTTCCTTCTTCAAAAACATCAGATCTTTTGACACTATTATAAATTTTAGTGGTTCGACCGCTGCCTGTCTCAAAATTACTAATTGAATACTCATAAACAGGACTAGCATTATATTTAACTACTAAATCATGAATTTGATTTCTTAAAGCACCAATTGCATTTTCTCTGACCTGAACGATAGTTGAATCAGTTTCATTAAAAATACCCTTTCTTGATCTTTCTTGAATTTTTGCAAACTTATCTTTAATATTAGCTATGTTTTTGTCTTCAAAAAACCCTTTGTCAATGATATTCGTCTGATTACCTCCTACTTTGATTAAACAATAAGCCAATCCATACTCGCCAACGTCGATACCGCAAATTGGATAAGCAAATCTATTATTATCAAGCTGTTTAAATTTAATAACTAAATTTTTACTACTAATTTCAAAAGGAATATTTATATATAATTTATTTTTCTTAGAGTTTTCTTTTTTTATAAACTCAGCTTTATTAGCTTCTAATTTCCAATTAATTTCATAATCTTGTTCCAAAATTAAATTCCACTCGCTTAATTTAATGTCAACATTTCTCCAGTCTTTTGGTTTATAAAATAATCTATCTAAAAATTGAAGTTGATAATAGGAAGAAGTTATTTCAAAAAGATTATCAAATGATTCTTTTTTAATATAAACTTTCTTAAATTGATTTAAATTTTTACTTAACTTAATCAAACAAACATCAGTTTCTAATTTTCTTTTAGTCGATAATTTTAAATTTTCATCAAAAGATATGAGATACTTTCTTTTGTTAACTAAATTCTTACTAACATCATTATCAATATTTTCAAAATCATTAATTTTTTCTAATAAATCCTGATTAGAACTATAAAAAAAGATTTTAATTTTGTTTTCTGATCCAATAAACTGACTGACATAACGGGCTAAATAAGTTTTTTTAGAATAAAGAATCGCTGCTCCTTTAAATTCAGATAAGAAAAACTGCTGCCATAATTTTGTGAATAAATTTTTATCAAAATCAGGCGGATTAAAGACATCATAATAAATCTTAATTTTTAAATAGTTTTTTAATAAAGGTTCAAAAATTTTACTATCAAAATCATTGTTAATAGAAAACTTAATCAATATAGATGATAAATTTTTAAATGTTTCTATCCAATCAAGTAATAAATCTTTGTTAATTAAAATATAGTCATTTTCAAATGATGCTAAAAAATCTTTTATCTTAAAAATTAATTTCTTGAACTCTTGTGAAAATTCTGTGTTTATTAGTTTAAATAAAGATTGTGTGCCTTTAGAATAATCTGATTTATAAAAAACCCGATTTTTTTTAAAGATATTTTTTTTATCTTCTTCTGATATATAATGAACTAATATATCAATAAAAAAATTTTTAAAATCATTCGAATTTATAGATTTAGTTAATATCTTTTGATGATAAAAATTTAATAATTTTCTAAAAAATATCTCAGCATCATCATCATCATTAAATGAAAAATTCTCTGTTAATTCATTTATCATTAATTTTGAAAATTCTAGGCCTGTTTTTATTATTGGTAAAACTAATCTTAAGTTTTTATCATTATTCTCTCTTTTTATCTCACCATAAAAACTTACTGGTTTATAAATTTTTTTATATATAGCTTCAAACGGACTAAATTCATCAACTTTTATCTCATTTTTCTCATCAATTAAATATTTCTGATAAAACAAATTTAAATCACTTTTTAAAATCGACAAAAATGAATCAAAAATTTCATAATTTTTTTTATTATTTAAATCTTTATTTCCAAACTGATTAATTTCCTTTATTATTTTTAAAATACTATCTAAATCATTATCTTTTAATTCTTTTTTATAATTTTTATTTTCAATTAAAAATTTTTTAGTCAAATCTAATCCATTAAAAAAATCATTTATCTGTTGATTAATTTCTTTCTTTCTTCTTAAATAATTACTTAACCAAGACTCTATCTTACCTCCTAATAAACTTCTATAATCAGCCCAGTTAGAAATAAACTCTAATGAAGGCTCAGGACTTAAAAGCTTGGCTTTTTCTTTGAGAAAATTTAAACTCTTGAAAGCAACATTTTTATAATCTTCTAAATCTTTATAAATAAAAACTAAAGCCTGAAAAATCTCTTCTATCTCACCTTGATAAAGTTTCTTAAAAATAATTCCCAAATAATTAGACAAGGCACTAAAATTATTTTCTAATCCTAAAATACTTTTAATCTCATTATCATTATTTAAATTAAGTCTTTCAAGAAAATGAATTCTTTTTTCAATTAAATCAACTATATTAATATCTTTATCAATACTAATTAATTGAGGCACAATTACAAAACTAATGTTTCCTAATTCACCTTGTGGTCTAAACTGTTTTAATTTAGTTTTGTCAATACCAAAGTTTTTTAACCAAAATTGATTTTGTTTTTGTGGGCCTTTAAGCTTAAGCAGACTTTGATTATCAAAAAAAGAGTTAACAATAAAATTAATTAAATTTTGAGCATCAGAATTGATTATCTCGTAATCATATTTATCTTTTTTCTTTTTATAATCTTGTTTCAAATAAGAAACTAAACTTCTAGAAAGAGACTGTTTGTTTTTATTTGCTCTGACTTCACTAAGTTTAAAAAAATTTTTTAAATCTTGATTTGCTATATCAAAATATTTTAAAAACTTATCACTAGCTTTTATTAAAATTTCTCCGATAATATCTTTTTTTGAAAGTTTGCCATTGACAAAATCTATTAACTCGTTAGTAGTTTTTTTCCATATTACGCCTGCTCTTAAACTATCAACCCAGAAATCGAAAAAGTTGTAACTGGGATTACCTCTAAATCCTTTTTGAGCATAGTCATTTAGATTTACATCTCCTTTTAAAAGAAGATCATCATTTTTAACTTGTTTTTTTATTTTTAAGATCAATTCCTTTTTATCTTCATTTAAACTAAATTCTTTAATAGGAAGTTTAATACTTCTAATTGTAGTCCCTGAAGTAAATTTTATTCTTTCTTTATGTAATCGATAACCTTTTATTTTCATAAAAATTGCGCCTCTGCACTAAAAGGCATCGTTAACTTTCGTTAACGGGAAAGCGCAAAGGCGCTTGAGTTAGGAACTCAATATCAATATATAACATAAATCCCAAAAAATTTCAAGAAGTATAAATATATTAAAATATATCAGAATATAAAATATCCGTTCTCTTTTGAAAGACATTAACAAAGATTTTTATCAATTAAAAAGACTGTCTTTTTTTTAAAGACAGTCTTCATTTAAAGACTGTCCTTAATTTGGCCAGTGGCATTTTTTGTACTTTTTCCCACTCCCACACCAACAAGGATCATTGCGACCTAATTTATGTTTTTTCACTATTGGTTTTCCGGCTGGTTGAGACACCTCTTTTTTCTCCTGATTTTGAAAAGGATTAACTCCTGATGCTTCCTTATAGATAACATCTGATACTGGTTTTTGAAAAAGTGAACTTAACTGTCTCTCATCAATAATCTCAAATTTAAAAACTCTTCTGACAAACTCAAAATCAATTTCATTCATTAATCTTTCAAACATTATATAAGCTTCATTTTTATAAGCTACTAAAGGATTAATCTGAGCATAACCGCGAAGATTAATTCCCTCTCTTAAATTATCAATTCCAGTTAAATGATCCATCCAACGCTTATCAATAATCTCCAAAAATAACTGTCTAATTAAATCTATCCAAATTTCCTGACCAAACTTTTTCTCTTTTTCTCTAAAAAAATCTTTTAACTCTTTTTTTACTTTTTCTAAATCTTCATATGTCTTCACTTTAAAAGATAAAGGAAAAATAAAAGTTAATTCTTGATTAAGTTTATTTAAAACTTCATCGGTTAATACTTCCTCAGTTGCTAAAAATGAGTTAAAAAGATTAACTATTTCCTCATCAATAGTTTTAAAAATAATCTCATATAACCTATTTTTATCTTCAGTTTTTAAGATATTTCTTCTTAACCGATAAACAATCTCTCTTTGTTTATTCAAAACATCATCATAATCAACTAAATGTTTTCTAATATCAAAGTTAAAACCTTCCACCTTAACCTGCGCCTGTTCAATTGCCCGAGTCACCATCGGATGAGATAACGCTTCATCTTCAGGAAAATTAAAAAAAGTCATAATTTTTTTTATTTGGTCTCCACCAAAAATTCTCATTAAATCATCTTCTAAAGAGACAAAAAATCTTGACTCACCCGGATCACCTTGTCGACCTGCCCGACCCCGCAGCTGATTATCAATTCTTCTTGACTCATGACGCTCAGTGCCAATCACATAAAGACCTCCCAACTTAATTACCTCGTCATGTTTTTTCAACCAATTCTTTTCTTTTTCTTCAATTTTTAACTTTGAACTTTTAATTTTGAATTTATTCGGTGGCTCACCGCCTAAAATAATATCGACTCCTCGACCAGCCATATTGGTAGCCACGGTCACTGCCCCTTTTTCACCAGCGCGGGCAATAATCATCGCCTCTTTTTCATGATTTTTTGCATTTAAAAGCTGATGGGGAATTCCTTTTTTTTTCAAAAGCGATGATAAATACTCGTTTTTCTCAATTGAAGTTGTTCCCACTAAAACTGGCCGACCTAATTGATAATTTTTTGCCACTTCTTCAACTACAGCATCATATTTACCTTTTTCATTTTTATAGATAGCATCTGAATTATCTTTTCTTATCATTGATAAATGAGTCGGAATCACCACCACGTCAACTTTATAAATTTTATGAAACTCCTCGGCTTCAGTCACCGCTGTTCCTGTCATTCCGGCTAATTTTTCATACATTCGAAAATAGTTTTGCAAAGAAATAGTAGCTAGGGTTTTTGATTCTTGTTTTATGGAGACATTCTCTTTTGCTTCAATTGCTTGATGTAAACCTTCAGAAAACCTTCGACCATATAAAAGCCGACCAGTAAACTCATCAACAATTACTACCTCATTATCTTTGACAATATAATCCTTGTCTTTTTTAAACAACGTTTTTGCTTTTAAAGCCGCCTCAATATGATAAAGACTATCAAAATCTTTTTCATAAATATTATCAACACCTAATATTTTTTCAATCTTTTTTATTCCTTGTTCATTTAAATTAGCTGTTCTTGACTTTTCATCAATCATATAATCCAAAGGATCAAGTCTTTCAACTAATTTAGCATATTGATAGTATTTAGAAGTATCTTCATCATAAGGAGCAGAAATGATATGGGGTGTCCGAGCTTCATCAATCAAAATTGAGTCTGCTTCATCAATAATGGCAAAATAAAAATCTCTTTGGACTAACTCCTCAATACTTCTTGCCATATTATCTCTTAAATAATCAAAACCAAACTCACTATTAATTCCATAAGTAATATCAGCTTGATAAGCTTCTTTTCGAGAAATTGGTCGAAGATTCATTAACCGCCAATCATAAACCTCTTTATCTTGATAATCTGGATCATAAACAAATGACTTATCAGAGATAATAGCAGCTGTTTTCAGACCTAAAAAATGAAAGATTCTTCCCATCCAACCACAATCACGTCGAGCTAAATAATCATTAACTGTTACCAAATAAGCTCCTTTTTCCAATAAGGCATTTAAATATAAGGCAGGAACAGCCGATAAAGTCTTTCCTTCACCGGTTTTTTGTTCAGCAATTTTTCCTTGGTGTAAAGCCACTGCTGCCATTAACTGGACATCAAAGTGTCGTTGACCCAAAACTCTTCTTGATGCTTCCCTTACTAACGCATAAGCCCATGGTAGATTAATATTTAAATTTTCTTTTTTACCAGCAATTTTTTCTTTAAGTTTTTTTGTTTCTCTGGTAAAATCACTATCTTTTAATTTTCTTACCTGATCTTCTAAACTGTTAATCTCAATAACTTTTTTTCTCAATAAAGATAGCTGTTTTTCGTTGTAATTAAAGAGTTTTTTTAAAAAATTAAAAACCATAAATATTATTTACTTTAAAAAATATTCTTGAGGAATAATCAAGACTCTTTCTGCTGAATACTCATTTTTCTCATTTTTTTCTGTTAATTTAATAACTATGTGTGTAAAATCACCCTCTTTTAATTTAGAAAAACCAATTCTTTCTAAATCTAAATTTTTAATGTTTAAAAGATATTGTTTGGTATAAACTTCAATATTTATCAAATAACTAACCTTATCACTGGTAATCACCTTTAAATAATAGTTATTTTTATTAATTTCATTAATCTTTCCATTAATAAGTAAGTACTCTTCATCTTTAAAAATCGAGTTAGCAGTTACTATCTCACCCTCAATTAAACCAGAAACAACAATATAATCACCAGTTTTTAAATCTTTTTCCTCAATTTCTTTTTGTTGATTACCAGAAATTTTATAAAATGTTGTCAGATCTGAATCTTGAATCTTTACCTGATAATTCTTACTGTTTTGAAGAAAGATGGTTTTATCTTTAATCTCTTTAATATAACCGGAAACAGCCCGATTGTTTTTTCTTCTTATCTCTTCTACTTTATTAGCAATGTTTTCTTTTAATTTCTCAATTGATTTTTTCTCAACTGACGATGAATCAGTTGATTTTTTTACCTCTGAAGAATCAGTGGCAACCATTGCTAAAACCAAAGAAGGAAAAAAAACTAAACTTATAAATAAGAAAATAAAAAACTTTTTCATAAATTTTCTTTTAAATAATAAATTCTTAATATCTTTTCTTGAGTAATAGTGCTACCTCTAGGATAAACAACCATATTGATAACATTTTTACCCAGACTTAAAGGAAGATCAAAAGAAAAATCTTCTTTTTCATTTTTTATCACTAAGTCTTTTATAGGAGATTGAATAACAATTAATGAATTTTTTGTTGCCTTTCCTTTAATAGTAACTGGGCTTCTCTCAATAATTAATTCATTATTTGGTTCTTTAATTTCAAAAGGAATTATCTCCTTTTTTTCTGTAGTTACTTTTTTAACTAACGGTGAGGGAATTGTTGGAACAATTTTTTTGTTTTTTGTTAATTTAAAATCAGCCGATTTAAATAAAACCAAAAATGCCATCAAAATCCCTAAACTACCACCAAAAATAATCGCCGCTAAAGTTTCTTTTTTCATAAAACTAAATCCTTTAAAACCACTGGTAAAGATCTAATTATATTACTTACATTATACCAATATCCAGATTGAGAAAAAAGTTTGTCCGCAGTTATTTTTAAAACCATCGAAGCAAAACAACTACTATAAAAAGAGGAGTGATTAATATAAAAACTGGCTGCTAAACCAGCTAAAACATCGCCTGTACCTCCTTTAGTCAATCCTTGATTACCACCAATGACTGTTAAAAGACTATCTCCATCAGAAATAATATCGTCAACATTTTTAAATAAAATCGTTGTTTTAAACTTTCTCGCAGTTTGAAAAATAGTTTCTTCTTTTTCCTCAAGAGATGATCTTTCTAAATTAATTCCAAATAATCTTTCAAACTCTTTTAGATGAGGAGTGATGATTGCCGGTATTTTTAAACTCTTCAACCACTGATTTTCCATCATCTGAACTGCACCAGCATCAAAAACAAATTTTTTTTCTTGATGATTTTCAATTAAATATTTTGTCAAAAAATAAGTATAAACTCCCTCGTTATCAACTTTTTCTAAATCAGAAAAATTTCGAATCTCATGGTTTAAATTTCCAATTTTATTTTTCTCTTCTCTCACCATTCCTGTTCCTACTAATATAACATCATCTTCTTTTATATAATTGTTTAAATCTTTTTTTGCAATCACCATCCCATTTCTAAAAATCTTTTTTAATGACAAAAAAATCTCTTCATTTTCTTGAGTTGAGCAAAAATGAACTATATCAACAAAATGGCTCGCAACCTCTGCTGACCATAAACAAGCAGCATGAAAAAGTTTTGAGCCACCGATGATAAGAAGTTTTCCATTTTCTCCTTTATGAGCTCTTTTTTTAGGAAAAGAAAAGTTTTTTTTAAAAAAACTCTGGCAAGTTTTTAAATCTCTTGTTTGAATTCTCATTTTTTTCATAATATAATTTTATCAATTTTTACTATGAATCATAGACTTTTAAGAAAACAGTTTGCTGATTTTTGGAAAAAAAATCAACATCAAAAACTACCAGCAATCTCTTTAGTCCCTCAAAATGATCCAACTACTCTTTTCACAGGCAGTGGCATGCAACCACTAGTTCCCTATCTGTTGGGAGAAATTCATCCTTTAGGTAATCGACTTTATAATATTCAACCCTGCTTTCGTTCTCAAGACATTGACGAAGTTGGTGATAACCGCCACACAACTTTTTTTGAGATGATGGGTAATTGGTCTTTAGGAAATTATTTTAAAAAAGAACAGCTTAATTGGTTTTGGACTTTTTTAACTGAGGTTTTAAATTTACCAAAAGAAAAACTTTATGTAACAGTTTTTTCTGGTGATAAAAAAAACCAATTAAATAATGACGATGAATCGATAAAAATCTGGAAGGAGATCGGTATTTCTAAAAATCATATCTTTCAATATGGGCCAGAAAAAAATTGGTGGTCAAGAGCTGGTGTTCCTGACAATATGCCTGAAGGCGAACCCGGTGGTCCAGATTCTGAAGTTTTTTTTGAATTTACCCAAGTGAACCATGATTTAAAATATGGAGAAAGATGTCATCCTAATTGTGATTGTGGCCGATTTCTAGAAATCGGCAACTCTGTTTTTATGCAGTATAAAAAAACAAAAACTGGATTTGAAGAATTACCAAAAAAAAACGTTGATTTTGGTGGAGGATTAGAACGTATCTTAGCAGTTTTAAATAATCATCCTGATATTTTTTTAACTGATGTTTATCTACCAATTATCAAAACTTTAGAAAAAAATACTCAAAAAAGTTATTCAGAAAAAAATAATAAACAAAAACTAAGAACTATTGCTGATCATCTTAAAGGAGCAATTTTTTTAATTAAATCAGGTGTCTATCCCTCAAATAAAGAACGAGGTTATTTTTTAAGACGACTTCTTCGTCGAGTTGTTATCAAGACTCTTCAACTAAAAGAAAAAACTATTAACCCTCAAGACTTAGAACCGGTGATCGAAACCATTATTGAGATCTATAATGATATTTATTTTCAAAAAACTGATTTTCAAGAGATTAAACTAATTGTTAGCGATGAAATTAATCGTTTTAATAAAACTTTAGAAAAAGGAATTAAAATCATTGAAAAAATTAACAAACCAACTGGCAAACAAGTTTTTGATTTATATCAATCTTATGGATTCCCTAAAGAACTAACTGAAGAACTTTTAAAAGAGAGAAGGTTAACCTTTGATAAAAATGAGTTTGATCAGGAGTTTGAAAAACATCGTCAGCTTTCCCGGACTGCCTCAGTTGGTATTTTTAAAGGTGGATTAGCTGATCAAAGTCAACAAACAATTAAATATCACACTGCTACTCATTTAATTCATCGGGCTTTATTTGATGTTTTAGGAGAAAGTATAAGACAAGAAGGCTCTCATATCACTAGTGAAAGATTAAGATTTGATTTTTTTTCTCCTGTAAAGCCAACCAATGACCAAATAAAAAAAGTTGAAGAGGTTATTAACCAAAAAATTAATCAGTCTTTGCCAGTTGAGTTTAAGATTTTACCCAAGGAAGAAGCTTATAAAATCGGTGCTAAGTCTTTTTTTCGAGAAAAATATCCAGAGATGGTTAAGGTTTATTTTATTGGTGATTATTCAAAAGAGTTTTGTGGTGGTCCTCATGTAAAAAATACTTCAGAAATTGGTCAGATTAAGATATTTAAATTTGAAAAAATTGGCAGCAACTTATATCGAATATATGCTAAATAAAATGTAGCAGTTATAATGTTATAATATTATTATTTATGAAAAAATCTTTAATTAGCTTTTCTGATTTTGATAAGCTTGATATCCGAGTTGGTGAGGTAATTGACGCCATTATTCCCGAAAAATCAAAAAATATGATTGAGATGAAGGTTGATTTTGGTAATGATTATGGAGTCGTTAGTATTCTTTCAGGAATTGCTAAATATTATCAACCAAAAGATTTAAAAGGTAATAAATACCCATTCATTGTTAATCTTGAACCAAAAAAAATTATGGGAAAAGATTCCCAAGGTATGCTTTTAGTTGCTGATTGTCCTGAGCGTTTTTTTCTTATACCTCTTGACAAAAATTTAAAAAACGGTACAGTTATAAAATAAAGATTAAAAATTAAAAATTTTTTAAATTATGAGACAAAAAAAATCACAAATCTTATCTATTTTATCAGTAATTTATTTTTTATCAGGAGCAATTTTAATTATCGGTATTATTTCAATAATCTCTCTTCTTAGAGTTTCAAAAATTGATAATCGATTAAAAACGATCGAAAAACACTTTCCCACTCCTCAACCAACCAAAGAATTAAAGATATCAATGATTAAAAATCTATTTAATAAAGATTTTATTCATTTTGGTGATGCTAATAAAAAACTTCTTATAGTAGAAATATCAGATCCAAGTTGTCCATACTGCCATATTGCAAGCGGTTATAATCCAGAGATTGCTTCTCAAGCGGGAGAGAGATTTAAATATCAATCTCAAGGAGGTAGTTATATTCCACCGATATTAAAGATTAAAAAATTAGTTGATGAAGGTAAGGCATCCTTTGTTTTCTTATATTCAAATGGTCATGGGAATGGAGAATTAGCAAGTGAAGCTTTATACTGTGCTTATGAAAAAGGTAAATTTTGGGAAGTTCATGATAAATTAATGACAAATGAAGGTTATAATTTAATCAACGAACAAGTAAAAAACGACCGAACTAGCATTTCAAAATTAGTTGAATTTTTAGCTAATGAAATTGATAATCAGTTTTTAACTAGTTGTCTTGAATCAAAAAAATACCAATCAAGATTAACAAGAGATCAACAACTATCACCATCATTAGGATTTCAAGGCACGCCACACTTTTTGATTAATACTACTCCATTTCAAGGAGCCTACAGCTTCTCTGATATGGAACAAGAAGTAAAGAAATATTTATAAAACTTGTTTTTAAAGACTTATCAAAATTAGTTATTTGAAAACTTAATAAAGACATTATAACCCGCTATCTAATTATTAACAAAATAAAATATAACTGCTATCTCTGAAACTTTAGCAAAATAAATTATAGCTCACTATCTGAAGCTTTATCAATAACTATAGCC
>DAIQPK010000008.1:0-4755 GCA_036787375.1 Patescibacteria group bacterium | reverse complement strand
ACTATCTGAAGCTTTATCAATAACTATAGCCTGCTATCTGAAGCTTTAGCGAAAGATAGTGCTCCCAAGGGGATTCGAACCCCTGATTTACAGGTTGAGAACCTGTTGTCCTAGACCACTAGACGATGGGAGCTTAAATTTAACTTATTTGACAAGAGAATATAATTTTAGTATTATTTTATCAATTAACTCCCTGATTTACAATTTAAAAGGGAGAATTTTTTATTATTATGAATCAAGTTCAATTAACAAAAGATGGTTTAAAAAAAATACAAGATGAGTTAACTGAGTTAAAAAATATTAAAAGACCAGTTGCTATCGAAAGATTAAGTAAAGCTAGATCAATGGGTGATTTATCAGAAAACAGCGAATACTCTGCTGCTAAAGAAGAGTTATCTTTTATTGAAGGCAGAATTCAAGAATTAGAAGAGCTTTTAAAAAATGCTCAAGTTATTGAGGTTAATAATAATAATAACTCAATTCAAATTGGTAATATCATAACTGTTCAAGTTAATAATGAAAACAGACAATTACAGATTGTTGGTGAATTTGAAGCTGATCCTTTAAATAATAAAATCTCCAACACCTCACCAATTGGTCAAGCATTAATTGGTAAAAAAATTGGCGATCAAGTGGAAGTTAATGTTCCTGCGGGTAAAATTATATATAAAATTATTGACATAAAAAAATAACTTGTTATAATTAAATTTTACTTTTAAACACCTAATTTAAAAGAGACCTAAAAGATAATAATTAAAGGTAAAGCGAGGAAGAACAAGGGTGAAAGGTCTTCCCCTTTAATATCTTTTAGCAAGACTCTTTGAAGGCTTTTAAAAAAGCCTAAGTGGCGAGAAGAAATTCTAAAATTTTAATAAATTTTAGAAAAGTAGAACTCGACGGGTAAGCCCGTAATAGCTTAAATCAGTTAATTATCATTGACTGATAAGTGGAGTATTGACGAAAAAAATAAGCAATACTCAATCAAGGTGGTACCACGGTTTTAAAATCCGTCCTTGAAAGCAGTTAAAAATTAACTCTTTTCAAGGACGGTTTTTTATGGAGAAAATAAATGGTAATGATGGTAATGATTGGCCCACTCATGAGCAAAATAGCACAGAGTACTCAAGTATTGGTCCAACTTGGCCACCAAGAGAAACTAGTTTTAATAGAATTAAAGGATTTTATAATGAAATGATTTATAATTTATCACAATTTCAATTGTTTTTTGATGCTTTTTCAAATTTTTTATATTCCAATGGATTTGGAAAAGATTTTACTAGAGTATCATTAAGAGCAGTTTTGAAAAAAGACCTTCTTATAAACTTACCAGATGAATACCGACCTTATGTTGAAGCAATTATTCCTTTAAAAGATACTCAACCTGAATTTCAAGACTATTGTCTTGTTTATTTTGGATATAATCATGAATCAAGAACTTCAAGGCATAGCTTAGAAGAAGACAAAAAAAATTTAAATTTAGCTCTTCAAGAAAAACCAATAAATCCTAAAGAAATAATTGATAATGCAATTAAACAAGGTTATGAGATTAGAATTCTTGCTCCAGAAGATATTACCAATGAAACCGTAAGACAAGTTCACTCACTCATTGCAAGATTTGGATATGATTTAACCACTACCGAAGAAATGTTAAAAGATCCTAACTTTACTTTTGCAATCGCTATTAAAGATGGTCGAATTATCTCTGTTAGTGTCGCAGAAAAGCTAACAATTACAATTAGTAATATCCCTTTAGTCCTAGTTGAGCTTACCGAAGCAGCAACTGATAGAGGTCATCTCAAAAGAGGTTTATATGCAGCGGCTTCAACAAAAATATTAATTGAATTAGCAAGAAGAGTAAATAATGGAGAAGATTATATCGATATAATTTTTGGTGAGTGTAATGGCGCTGCTCTTGGAGTTCTAAAAACCGCCGTCCGACAAGGTAGAATATTTTCTGCTCAAGTTGGAGAAATTTATGATTATCCTTATTCAGGATGTCTTCCAAAGCATGTACCAATTCTTAGTCCTGATGAAGATATTTCAGATGAACTAACTAACTATAACAATCTTTTCCCAGCTTTTATAACAAAAAAGGATCTAGAAAGAATTTTTTTATTTAAAAATTAAATTATGAAAGAGCAAATTATTAAATTACTAAAAAAAATTGTCGAGATAAAATCAAATTATCCTAATGAACTAAAAATAAGTAAATTTATTTTAAATTATTTTAAAACTCAGTCTTACCACGTTAAAAAACAAATTGTAGAAAAAAATAGATTTAATGTCTTAGTTAAAAAAAACAAAATTAAAAAGTCTTTTGTTTTATATTCACATCTAGATACTGTAAATATAGTTGATGGTTGGCAGACTAACCCTTTAAAATTAACAATTATCAAAGATAGAGCTTATGGTCTAGGAGCTTGGGATATGAAAGGCGGAATGGTAGCAAATATTTTAACTTTCTTAAATTTTCAACCTAAAAACTTTAATCTTAAACTTGTTTTTTGTGTTGATGAAGAAAATATCTCAAAAGGAGCCTTTAAATTAATAAAATCAGAATTTTTAAGTGATGCTAATCTTGTTATCTCTACTGAACCAGCTTTTTTTTATGGTAATCAAGGAATTGTTATTGGTAGACCAGGAAGAGCAGTTTATAATTTAACTATCACTTGCAATCCTAAACATTATGGATTTTATGAAAAAAAATTCGATATTAACATTTTTTTAGCAGAAATAATAAAAGAATTAAGTAAATTTTATAAAAAAAGCAACCAAAAAAAACAGTTTATTTTTGTAAGAAAAATTAGTTCTAAAACAATTGGCATGTCAACTCCTTACGAAATTGATTTAGAATTAGATTCTTCAATCCTACCACCATTAACCAATAATCAATTAAAAAGTAAAATTGAAAATAAACTGCAATTAATAAATAAAAAATTTAATAATTATTTTAAGTTTAATCTTACTTACTTTAAAAGAAAAACTCCTTTTTTAGAGGGTTATGAATTAAAAAAAAATAATCTATATTTAAAAATACTTAAAAAATCAATTCTAAATATTACTGGTAAAAAAGCTATTCCTTATTTTAGATCTTCAATTGCCGATGAAAATATCTTTGGATCTAATAAAATTCCTATTTTAGGAATAGGACCTGAAGGAGCTAATGCTCATTCTGCTAATGAATGGGTATCTATTTCTTCAATTGAAAAGTTGTATAATATTCTTATTAATTTTTTAAATAGTTTAGATAGGAAATATGATCTGGCCAGATAGGGAAGCAAAAAGGTTAAAAGAAAGAGGATTTTCTCTTGAATGGGTTGATGATATGAAAACTCCATCAGGAAGAATCCATGTTGGTTCCTTAAGAGGTGTAATCATTCATGATATGATTTACAAAGCTTTAAAAGAAATAGGAGTTAAAACAGAGTTTTCCTATGTTTTCAATGATATGGATCCGATGGATGCTTTACCCTCATATCTTGATAAAAATAAATATGAAAAATATATGGGGTTTCCTTTATATAAAATTCCCTCGCCAGTTTCCGGATACAAATCTTATGCTGATTATTTTGCTCAAGAGTTTATTGAAGTTTTTCAATTGCTAAACTGTAAACCGAAAATTATCTGGTCAAGCCAACTTTATCAATCTGGAAAAATGGATTTAATTACTAAAAACATCTTAGATAATACTCATAAAATTAGAGAAATTTACAAAAAAATCGCCAAAGCAGAAAAACCAAGTAACTGGTATCCTTATAATCCCATATGCGAAAAATGTAGTAAGATTGGAACAACTAATGTTCTTAATTGGGATGGAAAATATGTCTATTATCGCTGTGAATACCATTTAGTTGATTGGGCTGATGGTTGTGGTTATGAAGGAAAAGTTGAGCCAATAAAAGAAAATGGTAAGCTACCTTGGAAAGTTGACTGGCCTGCTCATTGGAAAGCAATCGGAATAACAATTGAGTCATCAGGAAAAGATCATATGTCTTCAGGAGGATCTTATGATGTTGCCTCTCATATTGCTAAAGAAGTTTTAAATTATACCCCTCCTGATGCTTTTGGTGGTTATGAGTGGTTTACAGTTGGTGGCAGAAAAATGTCTTCATCAAAAGGGATAGGTTCAAGTGCTAAGAAGGTCTCAGAAATCATACCTTCAGAATTATTAAAGTTCTTGCTTGTTCGTACTCCTATTAAAACCCATCTTGATTTTAATCCTTATGGTGAAACGATTCCCAGACTTTTTGATGAGTATGATCGTTGTTTAGATGCTTATTTTTTAAAATTAGAAAATAAATTACCTACTGGAAAACAAGGTGAGGTTTTATCCGATTTTGCTCGCATTATTGAATTTTCTCAAGTTAATCCTTTACCAAAAAAAAGGCTTTATCTTCCTCGTTTTAAAACAATTGTCAATCTCTTATCTCATCATAAAACTGATTTAATTTCTTTTTTTGAAAATTTAAAAAAGGGAAAATTAAATAAAGATGAACTTTTAATTTTAAAAGAAAGAATCAAATACGGAAAAATTTATTTAGAAAAATATTCTCAAGACTCTCAACAAAAAAATAAATCTTCACAAACAATTATTGAATTAGATAAAGAACAAAAAAATTTTTTGAAAATTTTTGAAAAAGAATTAAAAAACTTAAAAAAAGACTTAACTGAATCTGATTATCAAAAATTTTTTATTGACTTAATAAACAAAACAAAAATTCCTCCCAAAAAAGCCTTTCAAGGATTTTATATTAA
>DAIQPK010000079.1:0-1899 GCA_036787375.1 Patescibacteria group bacterium | reverse complement strand
TAGGTTTAAAAGTAGGTGATAAGATAGTTGCTAGTGAAAAAGCTGAGATAAAGATAGGCAACTGTCTTCCTTTAAAAAATATTCCGATTGGTGTTTTTGTTCATAATATAGAGATATATCCGGGTAAAGGAGGACAGGTTGCTAGAAGTGCCGGTGCTGGAGTCGTCGTGGTTGCTCATGAAGAAAAATATACTCAGTTAAAGATGCAATCAGGTGAGATTAGAAGATTTTTAAATGATTGTTGGGCAACTATTGGCCAGGTGGGAAATCTTGAACATAAAGATAAGATAATAGGTAAAGCTGGTAGAAAAAGATTAATAGGAATTAGACCAACTGTTAGAGGAACAGCTCAAAATCCTCGCAGTCATCCTCATGGTGGTGGTGAAGGAAGAAGTGGCGAAGGAATGCATCCAAAGACTCCTTGGGGTAAACCAGCGCGAGGCAAGAGAACGAGAAAAAATAAGTTAACTGATTATTTAATAGTTAAAAGACGAAAATAAGATATGGAGGAATCAAGAACTTATATAAAAAATCTACCAATTTCTCCAAAAAAACTAAGGTTTTTCCTGAAGGAGATTAAAAAACATACTCCTTCAGAAGTTTTAGACTATCTTTATTATGTTAGACAAAAACCAGGAAAGATTTTTTATCAAGTTATTAAGTCGGCGATTAACAATGCTAAGGCGACTTTAAAAGTACCGGAAAATTTGTTAAAATTTAAACTTTTAACAGTTGAAGAAGGTATAAAGTTAAAACGTTATCGACCTGGCGGAAGAGGAACAGTAAAGCCGATATTAAAAAGAAGAAGTCATATAAAGATTATTTTGGTAAAAAAAGATGAGATTAGTCAATTAAATAAATTAAAAGAAACTGTTAATATTAAGAAAAAAACAGTTCAAAAAAAAGCAAAAACAGAGATTAAAAATAAAAACAAATAGATATGGGACAAAAGGTTCATCCAAAAGGCTTGAGATTAGGAGTGATTTATAATTGGAACTCTCGTTGGTTTTTTTCCAACAAAAAAAAATATCGAGAGACTTTAATTTCGGATATAAAAATTAGAAAAGTTTTACTGGAGAAGTTAAGTTATGCGGCAGTGACTCAAGTTGATATTGAAAGAGCCATTAATAAAATCCTTTTGATTATTTATGCAGTTAAACCAGGGATGATTATTGGTAAAGGTGGCAAAGGTTTAGAAGAGATAAAGAGATTGGTAATTCAGCATCTTAATGATTTTAAAAAAGAACTAAAAAAAGAGTTAAAAATTGATATTAAAATAGAACCAGTAAAAAAGCCCTATCTTAATGTTTATTATGTAGCTCAGCAGATTGCTGAAAAATTAGTGAGGAATTTTCCTCATCGGGCAGTTGTTCATAATGCGATGCGAAAAGTAATTGAAACAGGAGGAAAAGGAGTTAAGATTCAGTTAGGAGGAAGAGTAGCTGGTGCTGAAATATCACGAAGAGAAAAGTACTTTGAGGGAACCATACCCACATCAACGATTAGAGAAGAAGTCGATTTTGTTAATTATCCAGCGCTAACTAAATCTGGTTATATAGGAGTTAAGGTGTGGATATGTAGATGAATTAAAAATTAACCATGAACCAGAATAAATACGGTTCATGTAAAAATTAAAAATTTAATGTTAGCACCAAAAAGACAAAAATATCGAAAGCAGTTTCGTGGTCAGTGGCGAAGATTGGCTATTAGAGGAAATGAAATTATTTTTGGTAGTTATGGTTTAAAGTCATTAGAAGCAGGTTGGATATCTGATAGACAGATTGAGGCGGCAAGAGTGATTTTAGCGCGGGCAACAAGAAAAATAGGCAAGTTTTGGATAAGGGTTTTTCCTGATAAGCCTTATACTAAAAAACCACCAGAGGTAACAATGGGAGCAGG
>DAIQPK010000078.1:0-2003 GCA_036787375.1 Patescibacteria group bacterium | reverse complement strand
CTCAGTTAGAAGTATTGCCTCAGAGCTTCAGAACGGAATTATTAGATCATATGCTACATTAACAAAGATGCCTTGGGATTTAAGTAATGAATCTGAAGAAGTGAGTGATTTTGCTGATAATCAAAATGTCCAAACTAATGTGATTCAACCTGTTATAAATACCGGTGAATTAAAATCCGGCTTTATTGAGTTAGCTGGTAAAGGTAAGCTATCAAAAATTTGGGTCGCTGGTCAAGATAACGGCTCTGATGATGAACCAAGAGATCCAAAAATTATTGTTTGTTATCGACCTGAGTCAAAATCTCAAAAATGTGATGTAAATACTAAATATACAATTAATACAAGTACTAGCGGTATTGATTCCGTAACTTTAAACACAACTACCTGTAATACTGATAATTGCGGAAACCTAAACTATAATTGTTATTGGTGTATAGGTGATGTTCCTACTGAAAGTGGTGAGGGTAAATAAGATTTTGGTAATTAACAATAATTTTGAAGAACATTTTTAATTTAAATGAAAAGTTCTTTTACTTTAATTGAAATTTTAATCGTTATTATCATTTTAGGAATTATTACCTCAGTAATCTCATTAAATTTTATCTTGTCAATTAAAAAGGGAAGGGACGCTAAAAGAAAAGCGGACTTAAATCAAATAAAAACTGCCTTAGAGCTTTATTATGAAGATAAAAAAGCCTATCCCACAAAAAATCCTTTACCAGAAACCTATGGTTTTGTTTTTGGTGGAGAATTCATTGATTCTTCTAATAATAAAGTCTATATGAAAGTTATCCCTAATGATCCAATTTTTGGTAGAAATTATTACTATGATTCAGATGGTAGTTATTTCAAACTTTATGCTTGTTTAGAAAATGACCAACAGACTCTTCCATATCAATCAAATCCATCATCTTTTATATGTAATACTCGATGTAAAAATAAAGAAAACAACACTATTCCTTGTATATTTGGAATATCCAGCCCAAACGTTAGTCCTTAAAAAAATAAAAAAGATTTGGACTTTATTTTTTTCTATGTTATAATCATAGTTTATGAAACAAAAACAAAAAACCAGAAAATCTGCCGCAAGAAGATTTAAAGTTACTCCTAAAAGAAAACTTCTTTATCGATCTCAAGGTTTTCGTCATTTAAGATCAAAAAAAAATAAACGCTGGTTACGAAGAAAAAAACAATCCAAACAACTTATAAAAACTATGAAGAAAAAAGTATTAAAAATGTTAGGAAAAAAATAATCTATGGTAAGAGTAAAATCCGGAGTAAAAACTCGAAAAAAACATAAAAAGGTTTTAAAAATGGTTAAAGGGTATTGGATGACCCGCCATAAACAGTTTAAAAAAGCCAAAGAAGCTAGTCTTCATGCTGGAGAATATGCTTTTGCTGGAAGAAAAAAAAGAAAAAGAGACTTTCGTAGGCTTTGGATTATTAGACTTAATGCTATTATTAAACAATTAGATGGAAAATATAGTCAGTTTATTAAAGCTTTAAAAGAGAAAAAAATTGAAATTGATAGAAAAATTCTTTCAAAAATTGCTCTTGAATATCCTTCTGTTTTTAAAAAGATATACGATAAAATAAAAAATTAAAAAAGGTCATCAGTGAGTTGCTTGATATTAGATGTTTTATGATATTTCATTAAGGATCGACTTTACTGAATTCGTTTTTTAATCTGATGATTGCCTTGAGAAAAAACAACTGCTGGTTACCCTACCAGGCTCATTTTGGTTTGGTATAAGATTTCAAAAAACAATTAAAAATTAAAAATTCAATAAGAATTAAAAATTTGAAATTATAAATTAACAAATGTTTTATATTTAATTAAGACTGTTGACTATAGTCAACATTTTCACCATTTTATCCAAGATTTTAATTCTTATGTGTTTTTAAACTATCAAAACAACCTACAATTGATGCCAAAGTTAGTTTAACTGAGTCGGTTAGACTGGTGGCAGAAACTGGATTCAACTAATTCAATCATTATTTGT
>DAIQPK010000077.1:0-2069 GCA_036787375.1 Patescibacteria group bacterium | reverse complement strand
AAAATAACCAATGAAGTATAAGATAAATCTTTTATCCCCAAAAAAAGAAGATTGGGGAAAAAAGATATCTTTTTTTTTGATTAATTATTTAAGATATGTAATTGTATTAACTCAATTGGTAGTAATTGGAGTTTTCTTTTATAAGATTCAGATTGAACAAAGAATAATTGATTTAAAAGAGTCAGTCAATCAAAAAAAAGAGATTATTAAGATTGTTTTGCCGTTATTAAAAGAGGCAGAGTATATAGATAATAAATCAAAAGAAATTAAAAAAATAGTTAAAAGACAAACCGCCTTAGATAAAAGACTAAATTATTTTATTGGAGTTTTACCTGAGGATGCTAATTTAAAAACTTTTAGAATGAATAACCAAGTACTTGAGATTGAAGGAATAGTCAAAAATCCTGGTTATTTACAAAATTTTTTAAATTTCTTAAAAAAAGATGGTTTTTTTAAAAATGTTAGTTTAAAATCGATAAAAAAAACTGATGAGGGTTATAATTTTTTCATATTGCTTGATTAGATAATTTTTTTTATGAAGTTTTCCAAAAAAATTTTTAATAAAAAAACTATTGATTATACTTTTATAGTTTTGTTTTTTTTAACATTTTCTATTTTTGTTTTTTTTGCTATTGGTCCTTCTTTAAAAACAGCTTTCTCTTTAAAAAAAGAAGAAGAAGATTTAAAAAAAATCGATAATCTATATGAAAAGAAAATATTTTCTGTTTCTTATATTCAATCGGCAATAGAAAAAAATCGTGATGATTTATATTTGATTGATAAGGCAGTTACAGAATCTCCTAATGTTAATAAGGTAATTGATGATATTAAAACTGCCGCTGATAAAAATAATTTTTCTATTATTAGAGCTAATGTTTCTGATATAAATTTATTACGAACAAAAAGAACTCTTGATAAGGTTAAAGTTGTTATTGAGGGAAAATCAACTTTTCCTGATTTTTTATCTTTTATTGAAGAAGTTCATCAACAACGTCGTTTAAAAACGATAGACGATTTTTTGATTAAAAAAGATACTTCGATTAATGAAAGCACCAAATCAGGAGAACTATTAATATTAATTAATGTTAGTGGATATTACTTATGAAAAGAAAGGAAGTTTTGATTTTATCAATTTGCATATTTTTGACAGTAATAGCTTGGATTATAGTTGATATTTATCGAGCGACTAATGAAGAAAAAAATAGAGAAAAAATTGAAACACCATTAATTGAAAATTATCAAATAGATGAGGAGATTTTAAAAATATTAAAAAACAAGAAAGAATAAATATGATTTACTCAAATTTGTTTACTAATTATCGAGAAAGAAAAATTCCTAGTTGGTTATTAATAGTTTTTCTACTATTTTTTTCTATTTTTATTTTCATTAATCAGTTTAAGAAAATGACGATCTTTTCGCGGGCTAACGTTAGTCAAATTAAAAGAATTGAAATTACTAATCTTACTCCCCATGAAGCAACTATTTATTGGCAAACTAATAAAGAAGAAATAGGCTGGTTAATTTATGGCGAAAAAGAAAATTCGTTAACAAAAATAGCTTATGATATTCGTGATACTTTAGGAGTAAGAAGGAAATATTTTCAACATTATATTTTATTAAAGAATTTACTACCAGGAAAGACTTATTATTTTAATATAATATCAGATAATAAAAAAATTACTCAATTAAATAATCGATCTTTTACTTTAACTACTCCTCAAGAAATCAAAGCAAAAACAAAGATTGATCCTGCTTTGGGAAAAGTTATTATGAAGAATTTTCAACCTTTAGAAAATGCAGTGGTTTTTTTATATATCAATGATAATATTATTTCTTTATCATCTTTAACTAAAGAAACTGGTGAATGGTTAATTCCTTTGAATTATTTTCTTGATAAAAATACTCTTAAAGAGATTATTTTAACAGGAGAAGAGAAGGCAAGATTAGAAGTAATTAGTGAACAAGGAGAAACGTCAAAAATTGATATTAGATTAAAAGATCTATCACTAAAGAGTGAGACAATAATAATTGGAAAAGATTATAACTATTTAGATAAGGGGGAAATTTTG
>DAIQPK010000007.1:11207-20766 GCA_036787375.1 Patescibacteria group bacterium | reverse complement strand
CGGTTGTAGAATGAGGCAGCAGAATTATCTTTTATAAATTCTTTTTTCTGCTGTCTCAATGATTTTTTTTAACAAAGTAGCATAATCCCAACCATAAGCTCTAGCTGCCAATGGAAAGTACGATGTTAATGATACCTCAGGTGGTATAATTCCAGGTGGACTATTAATTTCTAAAAAATATGGATTATTTTTTTCATCGCATTTAATATCAATCCGACACCAATCTCTCACTTCCAATCTTTTCCATACCTGATAACAAATCTTTTTAATTTTATTTTCTAATTTTTTTTCGATTTTAGCTGGACATTGAAGATAATCATTATTTCCTTGCTCTTCAAAAAACCATTTTACCTCATAAGAATCAAACGGCAAATAATTTTTTGGTAGTAATTTATGATTTGGCTCAATAATTGGTAAAATTATTGGTGGATTACCAATCATTGCTACAGAAAACTCCCGACCAGATAGAAAAGGTTCAATTAAGGCTGGTTGCCTAAAATTCTCGATTACTTTTTTAATTTGATTTCTCAGATTTTTCTCATTAAAAACCACGCTATTATTAGTAATACCTGCACTTGATCCTTGAGCTACAGGTTTGACAATTAAAGGAAACTTTAATTTTTTATCTAAATCAAAATTAACATTATTAACTAACTGAAAATGAGTTGTTGGAATTCCATACGCCATTAAAATTTCTTTTGCTTTAGCTTTATTTAGAGCAAAACCTTGAGTTAAAGGACCCGAACCAGTGTAGGGAATCTGTAACATCTCTAACATTGCTGGCAGTTGTAATTCTCTATCTAAGCCATAAATTCCTTCAGATAAATTAAATACTAAATCGATTTTTTTTCTTAATCGATAAAGTTTAAAATATGCCTTTTCATTAGCTTCAACAGGGTAAACTTTAAAACCAAGTTTTCTTAAATATTTAATCTGTAATCTAGTTGTCTTTGGATCATCAAATTCCATTTCCAATTGGTTTCGATAATCATTAGGATCAGAATATTGATGTCTAATATTGTGTAAATGACAAATAGTTTTAATCATCATTGCCGTTTTGAACAAGTGGTAATAATTTTTTTCCAATTGCGTCACGAATAGTATTTTCAATTAATCTTTTTAAAATCTCTTTAAAATCAATTCCATATAGATCTAAAATGTTGGCAATAGCACAATCTAATTCTTTCGGTCCAAAAGCAGGATTGCTATTAGCATCAATAAAAAAATATCTTCCAGATTGATCTAGACGAATATCAAACTTCCCATAATCAAACATCTCAGTCACCTCAAAAGCTTTTTTAACATATTCTTTTAATAATGAATCATTATATTTTTGATAGGTAAATGGTTCTTCATCAGAATCCAACCATTGATCTTCAAAAGTAGCAAAAATATATTTATCTTTCTTATTAAATTTTTTTTCTGCTAAATAAACTTTTTTATTTAAACCCTCAAGCAAGATAGCAGTGATTTCTCGACCAACAATAAACTCTTCTACCAAAACTGGTTGCTTATAAGTATTTATTAAAAATTTAATTCTTTCTCGTAAATGTTTCTCATTTTCAGAAACAGCATTTTTTGTAATTTCTACTGCCCCATGAATTTCATTAAGTTTTGAAATTAAAGGAAATCTTAAAGTTGAATCTAAAGGATCAGTGTATTCATTAAATAGCTGATAAGCCGGTACTGGAATTCCATTTTGTTGAAGCAATTTTTTAATAATAAATTTATTGTATGATAAAGACTCACCTAATATACCTGCGCCTGTATAGGGAATTTCCAATAACTCTAACAATGCTGGAATTGTTGATGCTAAATATTCATTACCTCTAACTGATCCTGTTAGATTTAAAACCATATCAACTTTATATTTTCTTAAATTATAAGGAAGATTTTTATTCGCAGGAAAAAGATAACATTTTATCCCAAATTTTTCTATATAATAAGATATTGTTTTAGCATCTCGAAAAGCCTCTTTTTCCGTTACATATTGTTCGTATGTAGGAAAATATTTTCGTTTTACATCACTATAGATAATTGCGATTTTTTTAGCAATGAATTTAAAGCGATTATTAGTGCTGGGAGGTTTATCTTCTTTTTTCATTTTGTTTTTTCATCTTTATTAAATACTTTAAAAGATAAAAGTATAAAAAACTCATTAATTTGTCAAGAGGATAATATTTTTTTAATATATTGTAAAACATTTTCTTTTTCCTCTATAAAAATTTTTATTATTTTTTTCTTTAAAAAAAATGGTAGCAAATAATGATTATTAAAAATATTAAAATATGTTTTTATTAATTTGTGTTTTTTTTTCTTAGCTTCTTTTAAATATAATCTCGCAAATTTATCAATCAACTGACCTTTAACTTTATTTTTGTATGCTAAATAGAAAGCTAATAATTGTTCATCTCTTCCTAAACCACTACTACCATAAGCACTATCAACTGAATTTCTATTAAAAAGAACATAAAGTTTTTCTTTTTTCAAAGAGAGCATATTTTTTTTTACAAAATTAACTTTCTTAGGATTAATATTTAATGCTTTTAAAAAAATGTATATCCTAGCACATTTTTCACATTGACCACACCAACGATTTCTTTTAGCGGTTTCTTCTTCTGAAAAACAAGACATCTGGTATTTTCCTATGTTTGAATAACGATAATGAAGTATATAAGTAATAAAAATTTCATGTATTGGTAAAACTAAACTAGAAATTAATGTTTTAATAAAAAATTGCTTAGGAATATTTTGCAAAATTTCCATTGCTTTTAAACTTTGTTCAAAAACTGGATTAATAAAAAACCCTTCTTTATCTGGAAGATAAAAATTACAACTTTGCTCATTACCTAAAAATAAATATTTACATTGATAATAAAATAAATAAGGAACTAATAAAAAAATATACTGTGATAAGATAATCTCCCATCCCCAATACATTCCAGTATTCTGTCTTAATAAACCAAGATCTATAGGAAAAAAACAAACCTTATCTTTGAAATCATTAAAAAAATCTTTTGCTAACTTTTTTTTATGAAGATTTTCAAATTGACTTAATGGTTCTTTAATAAAAATTAATATTGGCTCTATTTTCATTTCTTTAAGCAATCCATAGGTAAGTAAACTTTCTTTACCAAAAGAAAATAATAAAATTGCTCTTTCTTTTAACTTAGCTTTAATTTTTTTACCTGATGTAAATGAAGAAAAAAAATTTCCTTTAAATTGACTTAAAAAGTTTAAATTTAAAAAATCTTTAATTAACTCTGAAGTCTTTAATTGATTATCATCAAAAATATTCATCGGAATACTATAAATTAAGATTTTGAAAAATAAATTTTCTAACAATGAATTTGAAAAATGACAAACTAAAGTATCTTTATTTATTAACGGAAGTTGCCAAGTAAATAAATAAGCCGTCGTATCAGCAAAAATTTTATGCAGTGTTCTAGGAAATTTTTCCCAAATTGGTGTAGGATATACTAGTTGAATTTTTTTATTTTTTATTTTTATCTCAACACCGTTTTTTATGATTTTTCGATAAATATGGATACTCATTTTATTTCTAATTTTATTTCTATTTTAATATTTAATATTAATATATATTTTTTTATTATAAAAAACTTTTTATTTTATTTTTTGTTTATTAATTTATTTAAATTATGTATACTAAAATTAAATGAAAAAAGATAACTTCTTTAAATTTGCCAACCAAAATTTTAAAAACTTTGGTGAAGCCAATATTAATCTATTTATTTTTTTACCATATTTTTTTTCTGTCTCTAATTTATTAAAAACTTTATTTTTTCCATGGAAAAACCTATCAGTAAAAAAAACTACGCCGGGTTTTTCTTTTCATGAATGGTTTGATATTTTGTTTTTTAATTTTATTTCTCGAGGGATTGGTTTTACTATGCGTTTTTCAATTATTATCTTTTACTTTGTCTTTCAAGCTTTATATATGTTTATCTTGCCAATTATTGCCTTAGTATATTTTTTACTTCAACCAGTTTTATATTTAAGTTATCTTTTCAAAAAAACACCAGAAGAGATTAAACAAGATCTAAAGAAAAACTTTCTTGATAATCATTTATTAAAAGAGGAAAATAAAAAACTTGTTGAAGATTGGTTTGAAGTTTATTATAAAAACCATCTTGAAAAAACTTCTTGGTGGAAATTAAAAAATCTTTTAAGTTATCCTCCTTTGGCTCGTGATTGGTCCTATGGCTACACACCAACTCTTGATCAATACTGTATTGATCTAGCTTCTTCTTCATATTTAGCTCATATTAATAATATTGTTAACCGAGAAAAAGAAATTAATGAAATTGAATTAATTCTTTCAAAAAATGCTGAAGCTAATGTGATCATTGTTGGTGAAGAAGGCGTCGGAAAACATACCATTATTGACGCTTTAGCAAAAAAAATCTATCTTGGTAAAACCACTCATCAACTAATGTATAAAAGAATTCTTAAACTTAATATGGAAAAAATTAAAGATAATGAAAACTATTTTGAAGAACTTTTAAAAGAAGCTGAGACAGCAAAAAATATTATTTTATTTATCGATAATTTTGAAAAATATCTTGATTTAATTACCTCTTTGGAAAAGTATGTTAAAAGCAACAAGCTGCAGATTATTGCTGAAACAACACCATTTTTTTATCAAAAGTTTATCTTTCCCAATGAAAAAGCCAATCGTTTATTTGAAAAAATTGATGTCTATGAAATCTCAAAAAATCAGGCTTTAGAAGTTGTTTTGGAAAAATTTATTGATTTTGAAAATTATCATCATGTCTATCTTTCTTATGAAACCATTTTAGAGATTATTGATAAAAGTCAGTTTTATATCACTCACATTCCTTTTCCAGAAAAAGCCATTGATCTTTTAGATAGTACTTGTGTATATGTTAAACAAAAAAATAAAGATAAAAAAACTATTCCCCAAGTCTTACCAGAAGATATTAATCAGATTCTAACAGAAAAAACTCACATTCCCACCACTATTAATAGTCAACTTAAAGAAAAACTTCTTAACTTAGAAACTCTTTTAAAATCTGAGATTTTTGATCAAGATCAAGCTATTAATAAACTTTCCTCATCTTTAAGAAGATCGTTTTTATTAATTAGTAAAAGAAAAAAACCTCTAGCCTCATTTTTATTTTTAGGACCAACTGGAGTAGGAAAGACCCAAACCGCAAAAGCAATTGCCAAAGTTTTTTTTGCTAATAAAAATCAAAAAGAAGAAAAATATTTAATTCGTTTTGATATGTCTAATTATCAATCAAAATACGATATTCCTAAACTAATTGGCGATATTAATAATAATGATCCCGGACTATTAACCTCTGCTATAAGAGAACAACCTTACGGAGTCTTACTTCTTGACGAATTAGAAAAAGCTGATAAAAATCTTTTGAATATTTTTTTAACCGTTATTGATGAAGGTTATTTTACTGATGGTTATGGTCATCATGTTGATTGCAAAAATCTAGTTATTATCGCCACCTCTAATGCTAAATCTATTAATGAGTTTTCTCCTGAATTTATTAATCGTTTTGATGGAGTGATTACTTTTAGTCATTTAACTGTCAACACTTTAAAATTAATTGCCGATAAAGTTCTTAAACAGTTAAGTTTTGATCTTTATCAACTTTATAAAGTTAAAGTTAAGTTTAAAAATGAAACTATAAATGAGTTAATAAACAAAGGTTATCACCCTCAATATGGAGCAAGAAATTTAGAGAGAGTGATTAAAGACGAAATTGAAGACAAAATTGCCAAAATGATTTTATCTGATAAAATTAAAGAGGAGGAACTTATAATTATTTAAAACTCTTTATGATAAAAGTTTATTTTACTACTTCAACCTCTTATAATGGTCAATATAAAGAAAATTATAAAAAAATTATTAAGGAAATAAAAAATAACGGAGTAATCTTAACATCAGGTCAACAAATAATAAATGAAAAATTACTAAATAAAGATAAAAAACTTTCTAAAGAAGAAATTTTTAAAAGGCAAAAAAAATTGATTGAAGAGTCTGATTGTCTTATTGCCGAGGTTACTAATCCTTCCCATGGGGTTGGTGGAGAGATTGTCTATGCTCTTATCAAAGATAAACCGGTTTTAGGATTAGTTTTAGAAACCAGCCAAGATTTAATCTCTCCAATGATTGCCGGTAATCCTTCTGATAATTTTTTTTTAGAAAGATATAGTTTAGAAAATATAAAATACAAAATTAGAAACTTTATCGATTATGTTGACGGCTTAAAAAATCGTCAGGGCAAATTGATCGTTATTGACGGTGGTAATGGCTCTGGAAAAACTACTCAAGCAAAAATGTTAATCGACTACTTTAAAAAAGTAAAAATTCCTTGCCATTATTATGATTTTCCTCAATACTATACTTCTTTTCATGGCGAAACTGTGGCTAAGTTTTTAAGAGGCGATTTTGGCGAAATAGATAAAGTCTCACCTTATTTATCATCATTGGCCTTTGCATTGGATAGAGTCTCAGTTAAAAAAGAAATGGATGATTTTCTTTTAAAAGGTGGTTATATTGTCTCCAATCGCTATGTCACTTCTTCAATGGCTCATCAAGGAGCGAAATTCACTAATGAAACCGAAAAAAAAGAGTTTTTGAAATGGATTTATGATTTAGAATACAAAGTTCATAAAATGCCAAAAGAAGACTTGGTTATTTATCTTTATGTTCCTTGGAAGATCGGAATTGAGCTTTCTGATAAAAAAATTAATGATCAAAAATATCTTCAAGGAAAAAAAGATATTGAAGAAAAAAATTTAAAAAATCGAATTGAATCAGAAAAAATGTATTTGGAGTTTTCAAATAAATATCGTCACTGGGTCAAGATTGATTGTTTAGAAAATAATAGACTTCTTTCTCCCCAAATAATTAATCAAAAAATCATCAAGATTCTCAAAGAAAAAAAGATCATTTAAAGGATTTTTAATAACTATTTTTTTAATAAAAAATGACTCGGTAAAATTTGACTTTTTAGTAATTTCTTGATAATCTTTTATAACATGGATAGAAAATTAACTATTCTAATAATAATTTTTCTTTTAGTCTTTACTTTATTTATCTCTTATCTAGTTCTTAACAAACAAATAGTTACTTTTACTCGAGCAGCCGAAGAACTTATTCCCTCAACAGAAACCTCTTTAATTTTTGCCTGGCCATTAACTGCCAAAAGTAATGGTCTAGAAAAAGTAGAAGTTAATGTTTTTATTAGAAATTACAAAAATGTTCCTTTAGTCAATAAAAAAGTAAATCTGATAACAAATTTAGGATCAGTATCTCCTGATAACCAAATGACTGATAAATTAGGAAAAGCAACCTTTAGTTTAACATCTAACAATTCAGGAATTGCCGAAATAAAAGCTGTTGTTGACGATAAAATTCAGATTAAACAAACTGTTTCTATAAAATTTGTCGAATAAAACCCATGAGAAAAATTAACAAAGTTATTATTCCAGCTGCTGGTTTTGGAACTCGTTTTCTTCCTCAAACCAAAGCCATGCCCAAAGAAATGTTACCAATTGTTGATAAACCAGTTATCCAGTATGTGGTTGAGGAAGCAATCCAATCAGATATAAAAAATATTATCATTATCACTGGTTCCAATAAAAGAGCAATTGAGGATCATTTTGATGAACCAAGTGAAGACTTAATTCAAAACTTAATTCAAGGAAAAAAACATCATCTTCTTGAAGAAATAAAAAAGATCTCTCAAATGGCTAATTTTATCTACATTCGTCAAAAAGGTCCTTATGGTAATGGTGTACCAGTTTTATCAGCAGAACCAGTTATTGATAATGAACCATTTGCTGTTTTATGGGGTGATGAGTTTATATATAGTAAACCACCAAGATTAAAACAGATGATTAAGGCTTATGAAAAACTTGGTGGAATTATTATCTCTGGAGTAGAAATAAAAAACAAAACTGATCTCAATCGTTATGGAATTGCCAAAATAACTCATATTAAAAATAACATTTACAAAATTGAAGAAATTATAGAAAAGCCTGATCCTGATAAGGCTCCATCAAATATTGCTACTCATGGTGGCTATATTTTGCCTCCAGAAATTTTTTCTGCTTTAAAAAAAATCAAACCAGGCAAAGGAGGAGAAATTTGGTTGGTTGATGCTATTAACTACTTACAAAAACAAGGTGTTCCTATTTATACAGTTGTTATTGAAAATGGAAAATATTATGATACTGGTAATAAGTTTGAGTATTTAAAAACAGTAATTGAGTTTGCTTTAATTCATTCCGAAATTAATGGCAATTTTAAAAAATTTCTTAAATCTCTGAAAATTTAAACTTTCCAATTGCAAAATCTAATTTTCAAATATATAATTAAAAGATTATGAATATTAATAAAAAAATTGAA
This sequence comes from Patescibacteria group bacterium, assembly GCA_036787375.1. Taxonomy (GTDB): domain Bacteria; phylum Patescibacteriota; class Microgenomatia; order UBA1406; family GWC2-37-13; genus GWC2-37-13. The sequence goes on along the minus strand of DAIQPK010000007.1, from coordinate 12,350 downwards.
GAGTTATTTAAAAACGGTTGCCATTTAGGACATCAAAAAAATAAAATCCATCCGAAAGCAAAAAAATATATTTATACTATAGAAAACGGAGTTTCTATTATAGATTTAACACAAACAGTAGAGTTTTTAGAAAAAGCAAAAAAATATATATATAATTTATCGGAAAATAAAAAAACCCTTCTTGTTGTAGGAACAAAAAAAATTTTTTCAAATTTTATAAAAGAATTTTGTCAAGAAAGAGAGATCCCTTATGTAAATTTAAAATGGCCTGCTGGTTTATTAACTAACTTTAAAACATTAACTAAAAACGTAGAAAAACTAAAAAAAATGAAAAAAGATAAAGAAGAGAGGGTTTGGAATAAATTAGTTAAACATGAACGGTTAAAACTTGAAAGAAAGTTAAATAAATTAGAAAAATTTTATGGAGGTATTGAATTATTAAAAAAACTCCCTGATGCATTATTCATTATTGACATTAAAAAAGAAAAAAATGCTTTTAAAGAAGCCTTGGCAAAAAAAGTCCCTGTTATCGCCATTGTTGATACTAATGTCAATTCTGAAAATGTTGATTATCCTATCCCTGCTAATGACGATTCTTTATCATCAATTCAATATCTAATTCAAGAAATTTTAAATTGTTATTCGAAAAAATAAGATATGTACGACATTAATAAATTAAAAAAATTAAGAGAAAAAACTGGTATTTCTTTTTCCCTATGTAAAAAAGCTCTTGAAGAAACTAATAACGACTTAAATAAAGCAAAAAAATTATTAAGTCAATGGGGTGCTGATAAAGCCAAAGATAAAGAAAGCAAGGAAACCAAAGTTGGTGCGATTTTTTCTTATGTTCATCATAATCGAAAACTGGCCTCTTTAGTTGAAATTGTTTGCGAAACTGATTTTGTCTCAAACAATGATAATTTTAAACAATTAGGTCAAGAGATTGCTATCCAAATTGCCTCACTAAAACCTCAATCAATTGACGAACTTCTAAATCAAGAGTATGTTCGTGATCCTTCAAAAAAAATTTCTGATTTGATTAAAGATTCAATTTTAAAATTCGGTGAAAATATAAAAATCAATCGGATTTTATATTGGGAAATTTAAAGGATAAAAAAATGGATTTTATTAATAATTTTAAAA
>DAIQPK010000007.1:0-11107 GCA_036787375.1 Patescibacteria group bacterium | reverse complement strand
CCTCTTTCCTCAGAGCAAAGAGATAAATTTGTTAAATTAGTTTCTAAAAAAATTGAAGAACGAAAAAATCAAATAAGATCTATTCGTGATCAGTTAAGAAAATCAATAAAAACTTCTTTTGAAAAAAAAGAGATTACTGAAGATGAAAAATTTCGATTAGAAAAAGAAATTGATAATATTACCTCTCAACTAATGATAGAAATCAATAATATTAAAGAAAAAAAAGAAATAGAAATCAAACAAGTCTAAAATCATTTATGTCTTTAATATTTTTTTTTATTATAATTAGTGTTTTAATTCTTATTCATGAATTAGGTCATTTTATCTTCGCTAAAATTAATGGTGTAAAAATAGAAGAGTTTGGTTTTGGTTTACCACCTCGTTTATTTGGTATAAAAAAAGGTGAAACAATCTACAGTATTAATCTATTTCCATTTGGTGGTTTTGTTAAGCTTTTTGGAGAAGAGTATCACGAAATAGACAATAAAAAAACTCCTTTAAAAGATAAAAACAAAGCTTTTATTAACAAAAAACCTTGGCAAAAAACTCTTATCATTACTGCCGGTGTCATAATGAACTTTTTTTTAGCTGTTAGTATTTTTTACTATCTTTTAATCAATAACCAATTTAAATCAAATATTATTCCTCTTTTTTTTAATCATCAATTTAAATTTGGTAGTAAAGAAAAAAAAATTGTTGTCATTAATGTTAATAAAAACTCTCCTGCTGAAAAACAAAATATTGTTTTTGAAGACATATTATTAAGATATAAAGATAATAATAATAATCAATGGAGAAATATTTATGATGCTTCTCAATTTATTAATATTGTCAATAAAAACTTTGATAAAGAAATTATTTTAGAATTACAAAATAATAAAAATGGGGAAGTAAAAATTGTTAAAGTAAAACCTGTTTATAATAAAAATTTAAAAAGATACATTATTGGTATTAGTTTAACCAACTCAGTAATTATTAATTATGAAAAACCATTAGAAAAAATACTTTCTGGTTTTCTTCACTCTTATAATCTCTTAGACTATAATTTAAAAGTCATTGGTAACCTTTTCTCTCAAGCTGTTAGAGAAAAAAAACCAGAATCAATTACTCAAACATTATCAGGACCAATTGGTATTTTTGCCATTATTTCTGATACTGTTAAATCATCAGGAAAAAAATTAGTCGATAATCTTTTAAACCTTACTGGTTTGTTAAGTTTATCTTTAGCATTAATGAATATTTTACCTTTTCCCGCTTTAGATGGAGGAAGATTAATTTTTGTTATTTATGAGTGGGTAACTGGTAAAAAAAATCATCAAAACTTAGAAAAACATCTTAACTTAATTGGTTTTTTAATTTTGATTTCCTTAGCAATTATCATCTCTATTAATGACATCTTGAATTTTTTTTAATAATTTTTATAAAATAAAATATGAATAATTTTTCCTCAAAATATCGAATAATTACTATTTCTGGAAAAATTGCTGTTGGTACCACCACTCTTTCGAAAAATCTTTCTTATATTTTAAAATGGCGACATATAAACTTTGGTGAACTCCAAAGAAAATATGATAAAAAACACAATATTAACTCAAATAAATATGGAGCTCTTGTTCGATCCGATGATCACGAAAAAAAAATTGAAGCTCTTGGTGAACAAATATTAAAAAAAGAAAAAAATATTATTTACGAAGCTTGGTTATCAGGTTTTTTAGCAAAAAACTATTCTGATGTTTTTAGAATTTTGTTAATTTGTTCTAAAGATGATGTAAGAATTGACCGCTTAGCTAACCGAGAAAATATTAGTATTAAAGAAGCAAAAGAATGGATAAAAAAAAGGGAAAAAGAAAACGATGAAAAATGGAAAAAACTTTATGGAAACTATAATTTTTGGGATCCAAAATATTTTAATTTAGTAATTGATACTTATACAAAAGGTCCGATGGAGACATTAGGAATCGTCTTGGATGAACTTGGCTTTAAACATAAAAAATAATGAAATATTCAAAAATTACTATTTCAGGAAAAATCTGCACTGGTAAAACCACTCTTTAAAAAATTTAAAAAAGAAACTTGGTTGGCCAACTTTTCTTACTGGTCAATTTTTTCGTGATTATGTTAAAAAAAATAATTTAGATATAAATCAAGCAGAAGAACAAAATGATAAAATTACTAAAAAAATTGACTATCATATCAAAAATTTACTTCATTCAAAAGGTAATTTAATTGTTGACGGTTGGATGTCAGGAATAATGGCTAATAATTTAAAAGATGTTTTAAAAGTTCTTCTTGTCTGTAAAAATAATATCCGTTATAAAAGATTTGCTAAAAGAGAAAAAATTAGTTTTCAACAAGCAAAAATAAAAGTTGAAGAAAGACAAAATAACTGGTTTAAAAAAATCAAAAAAATTCATCAGATAACAGAAAAAAAACTTAATAATTCAAAAAAGTATGATTTAATCATCGACACCTCTTACATCACTCCCCAAGCTGTTCTTAAAAAAGTTCTTAAACTCCTTAAGTTTAAAAGAGCCAGTTCTCAGTAAATTTAATACCAAATCACAAATAAATTACAAATAACAAATGATAATTTAATAATTGAATGATAAATGATATAAATAATTAAAAAATTGTACTCAGTTAACCTAACAGGCTTATTCAGAAATGAAGTTGAGAGTATTGAATTATAGACAAGCGAAAATAACAAAGATTATAGAGTATCATTCTGGCAAGCAACCAAAAGTAGACTGTTCATAATCGTTATTAATTATTGTTTATAAATAAAAACGCTTCTGACAATAAATCGGCAAACCCGTAACTCTTAAACATTTAAACGCGTAAACCAGTAACCCGCTAACTCGTAACCCGTTAATTTGTAACCCGTTAATTTGTAAACGCATAAACTGTTTTCAACTGATTCTAACTGACTTTGACTGATTTCATAGACTTTAATTAACTCGTATAATATAATAATTTAATCTATGCTTTACTCAAGATTATTTGCCAAAACTCAAAAAAGCTTTAAAAAATTTGAATCAGTCAATGCTACTTTACTTACAAAAGCTGGTTTTATTGATCAGTTATCAGCTGGTATATACACTTTTTTACCTCTTGGTTTAAGAGTTCTTAAAAAAATTGAAAATATAATAAGAGAAGAGATGAATAATTTGGGCGCTAATGAAATCTTAATGCCTCTTCTTCATCAAAAAAATCTTTGGGAAACTACCAATCGCTGGTCAAGTCTTGATGTTTTATATAAAACTAAAAGTCAGTATCATCAAGAATATGCTTTAGCACCCACTCATGAAGAAGTAGTCACGCCACTTTTTAAAAAATATTTTCATTCAGAAAAAGATCTACCAATTGCTTTATATCATATTGGCACTAAATTTCGTGATGAACCAAGACCAAAATCAGGAATTTTAAGAGGTAGAGAATTTGGGATGAAGGACTTATATTCTTTTCATAAAGATATTGACGATTTAAAAAACTATTATCAAAAAGTTATTGATGCTTATATAAAGATTTTTCAGCGTTGTGGTCTAAATGATGTCAAAATCACTGAAGCCTCTGGTGGTAGTTTTACCAAAAAATTTTCTCATGAGTTTAACATTATTACTCCTGCTGGAGAAGTTGATTTAATTTATTGTCAAAAATGTTCTTTTGCTCAAAATATTGAAATATCTGAACTTAAAGAAAATGATTTGTGTCCAAAATGTAAAAATAAACTTAAACTAAGTAAAGCAATTGAAATTGGTAACATTTTTGATTTAGAAACTAAGTTTAGTCAAGCTTTTAACCTTTATTATCTTGATAAGCAAAATAAAAAACATTATTTAGTAATGGGCTGCTATGGTATCGGTACCAGTCGTCTTGTTGGAGCAATTGTCGAAAAACATCATGATGAAAATGGCATTATCTGGCCGGAAACAGTAGCTCCTTATAAATTTCATCTTATTGGCTTAAATCTTGATGATAAAAAAACTCATTATCATTGTAATAGTATTTATAAAAAATTACTGGATAAAAAAATAGAAGTTTTTTTTGATGATAGGGAAGATATTAGTGCTGGGGAAAAATTTGTTGATGCTGACTTAATTGGTATTCCTCATCGACTAGTAGTTTCTAAAAAAACTAGAGATAAAATTGAATATAAACACCGTCAAAAAAAAGAAATTAAGCTATTAACTCTTGATCAAATTTTAAAAATATGAAAATAATTGTCTCTCATCTTTCTCCTGATATTGACTCAATTACTTCAATCTGGTTAATAAAAAAATTTTATCCAGGTTGGCAAAATGCTCAATTAAAATTCGTTAATGCGGGACAAACTTTAAACAATCAACCTCCTGATGATAATCCAGATATAATTCATGTTGACACCGGCTGTGGTAAATTTGACCATCACCAAACAAAAGATTATACTAGCGCTACAGAAAAAGTTTTTAATTTTTTATTAAAAAATAATTTTATTAATAATAAATATCTTCCAGCTTTAAAAAGAATGATAAAACAAATAAATGATTTTGATCATTTTGCAGAAGTTAATTTTCCCCAATCAACAGCTGATTATTTTGAATTTCTAATTTCGCAGATAATTGATGGTGGTTTAAAATCAGTATATAAAAATGATGAGGAAATTGTCAAAGCTGTTCTTCCTTTTCTTGATGGAGTTTTTCAAGTTTTTATTAAAAAAATAAAAGCAGAAACTGATATAAAAAATGGTTATATTTTTCAGTCTTACTGGGGCAAATCAATTGTTATTCAATCAAAAAATGAAGAAGCGGTTAAGTTTGCTATTAAATCTGGTTATCAACTAGTAGCTAGAAAAGATTCTGAAAAAAAAGGTATCAGAATAAAAATTAATCCTAATTCAAAAAAAACCTTAAAAAAACTTTACCAAAAAATTATTAATATCGATAAAAAAGCCACTTGGTTTTATCATATTTCAGGAAAAATGCTCTTAAATTTTTCTTCTAAAAATCCAAATTTTCTCCCTTCAAAACTTTCTTTAAAAGAACTAATTGAAATCATAAAATCAGTATAATAAAATTAATTAAATATTTTTAAATTTAAGAAAGGAGGAAGATATTAAAGATGGTAGTCATCACTAAAAAAAAGGGGGAAACTAATGAAAATATTTTTAGAAAATTTACTAAAGTTTTTATCGAAGAAGATATTATTAATACATTAAAAAAAAAGCAGTTTTATAAGAAACCCTCTTTAGCCAAAAAAGAGGAAGAAAAAGAAAAAATAAAAAATCGTATTTTAAAAAGAAAAAATAAAAAATATGATTAATATCATAACTTCCTCAAGATATATTATTAATCGACCATTGATAAAAAAAGTGGTTATTGATTTTATCTCAAAAAATCACTTGATTAATCAAACCATAAATATAATTTTTATCGGTAAAAACAAAATGAAGGCATTAGCAAAACAGTATAAAAACGAAAATACTGTTTTACCAGTTTTAACTTTTAAATATAAAGAAAAAACTAATGAAGAAAATTTATTAGGAGAAATTTTTATTTGTTATTCACAAATGATTCTTTTAGCAGCGGAAAGAAATAAAAAAGTTGAAGATGTTATGGTTAAATTACTAAATCACGGTTTAGAAAATTTATTACTTTAAAAAAACTATGTTTTATCTAAAATATCGACCTCAAAATATTGAAGAGCTTGATAATCAACAAGTAAAAAATCAGGTAAAGAAAATTTTTCTTTCTCAAAAAATTCCCCATGGACTACTATTTACCGGTCAGAAAGGAACTGGTAAAACATCAACGGCAAGAATTTTTGCCAAAGCAATAAATTGTCTAAATAATGATTTTGCTAACAATAAAAAAAATATTATCAATTTTGAACCCTGCAATCAATGCAAAAACTGTTTAAATATTATTAACTCTACCTTTCCCGATGTTGTTGAACTTGATGCCGCTTCAAATAGGGGAATTGAGGAGGTAAAAAAATTAATTCAAGAAACTTTTTATTTACCAATGATAGGTCGCTATCGTGTTTTCATTATTGATGAAGCTCATATGATCACTAACGATGGTTTTAATGCTTTTTTAAAAACTTTAGAAGAACCTCAAAAATCAGTAGTCTTTATTTTAGCAACTACCAATCTAGATAAAATTCCCAAAACTATTCAATCAAGATTAATCAAAATAAATTTTGGTAAAGCAAAAATTAATGATATTATTTTAATGTTAAGAAGAATTTGTAAAAAAGAAAATTTATTTTTAAATGATGAATTTTTAAAATTAATTGCTAAACATAGCGATAACTCTTTTCGCGATGCTGCTAAAATTTTAGAAGAAGTTCTAATTCAAAAAATAACTACTATTAATCAATTAGAAGGCTTTCTTGGTCTACGAGGAAAAAGAAATCTTTTGGAAATTATTGAAAAAAAAGATCTAAAAATCACTCTCAATTGGATTGATGAATTTTCTCAAAATGGTGGTAGTTTTAAATCTTTAATTGAAGAATTACTTGATCAATTAAGAGTTCAACTTTTAATAAAAAAAGGTTTAAAACTTGACGAAAACGAAGAAGAATCAAAACTAACTATTAAAGAAATTACTCGATTAATTAAGCTCCTTATGGAAGCTTATCAATTATTAAAATCAAGCCCTATTGAATCCCTGCCTCTTGAAATTGCTCTAATAGAGTTTTATAATGAATTTTAATTATTAAAATTTTTAATAAATAAAATATGTTTAATCCTTTAGGTGGTTTGGGAGATTTACAAAAATTACAACAACAAGCCCAACAAATGCAACAAGCATTACAAAAAGAATATGTTACCGTTGAAAAAAACGGTGTTAAAATCGTTGTCAGAGGTGATCAAATAATTGAATCAATTGAGGTTGATGGTATTATTGAAAACCGAATTGCTGAAGCTGTTAATGAAGCTGTCAAAAAAACTCAAGAACTAGCTGCTAAAAAATTGATTGAGATATCAACTCAACAAAAATAATATTTATGCTAAAAATTTTTTCCGGAAAAGCCAACTTACCTTTATCTGAAGAAGTTTCAAAAATATTAAATACTCCTTTATCAAAAAATGAAGTCGTCCGTTTTGATAACTCAGAAGTCAAAGTTACTATAAAAGAAAAAATTAAAGATAATATCTGTTTTGTCATTCAACCAACCGCTAATCCTACTGATACTAATTTAATGGAGTTGTTCTTTTTTGCTGATGCTTTAAAAAGAAATGGCGCTAAAGAAATTATTGGTGTGATTCCTTATTTTGGTTATGCCCGACAAAATCGAGAACATCTACCAGGCGAGTGTGTTTCGGCAAACGTGATAATTCGTTTTTTAGAAACCATTGGCTTTAATGCTATTTATACTATAAATCTTCATGATGAAGGCACCGAAGGAATTTTTTCCATAAAATTTAAAAACATTAATGCCTTAAATCTTCTCAGTAAAGAAGTTAATAAATATTTAAAGAATCAAAAAAAAATAGAAAATATTGCCATTATCTCTCCTGATCAAGGTGGAGTTGAAAGAACCCAACTTTTTGCTGAGAATTTTTTTCATAGTCATAATGTTGATATTGTTGTTGTCGAAAAAAGGCGCAATCTTCAAAAAACTCACCAATCTCAAGCCTTAAATCTTTATGGTGATATTAAAGGAAAAATTGCGATTATTGTCGACGATATTATCACATCTGGTGGCACCTTAGTTCATGCCGCTAAGCTCTGTTTAAAAAAAGGAGCAACAAAAGTTATTGCTTGTGTTGTCCATCACGACTTTTCTCCTAAAGCCAAACAGATTTTAGAAAATAGTCCAATTGAAAAAATCTTTACTACCAATACCATTTTTTTAAAACCAGAACAAAAAATTAAAAAACTGGAAGAAATCTCTGTTGCTCCATTAATCGCCAAAGAAATAAAACACTATCTATAACTAACTTGGTTATACTTTCGGAGGACGGACCTGCCGGAAGGACGAACCTGCTGTTGTTAGTAAAGCATTCTGCTAAACCATGGATGAACCTGACAGGTTCATTTAGAGTTTGGTATAACACTCCAAATCTTACTGATTTTAACCGATCTCAACTGACTCTGACTGATTCTAACTGTAATAAGCTAACCGAGTCGGTTAGAATGGTGGCAGAATTATTTAAAATTTGCTGTTTTAAAATTTTATATTAATATTCATTTCTTCCTTCGAGAGATTTTTTTAAGGTCATATAATCAGCATATTCTAAGTTAGCACCAATTGGTAATCCATAAGCTAAACGACTAATTTTTAATTTTTGCCCTGAACCGAACTTGTTCTGGTTCAGGGTTGATATTTGATTTCTAATTTTTTCTTTAATATACATTGCTGTTGCCTCGCCTTCCATATCAGGATTAGTAGCAATGATTATCTCCTTTATCTTATCTTGATCTTTATCAACCCTTTCTATTAATTCTTTTATCTTAATATCATCAGGACCAACTCGATTTAAAGGATCAATCTTTCCATGTAAGACATGATAAACTCCTTGATAAATATTTCCTTGTTCAAAAGATAATAAATCCAAAACTGTCTCAATCACAGTAATTATTGATTTGTCTCGACTACTATCAGCACAGATATCACATAAATTATTTTCTGTTAAGTTAAAACAGATTGGGCAAAACTTAGTTTTTTTTCTTAAATTAATAATGTTTTGAGCAAACTCTTGTAAGTCATTTTCAGGAATTTTTAAAAAATAAAAAGCTAATCGGTTGGCAGTTTTTTCTCCAATTCCTGGTAATCTCTGTAAAAAAAGAGTGATATTTTTCAAACTTAAAGGTAGTTTAACCATATGATTTAAAACTGAATTATCTCAATAATCACTAATGGTCGTCTTCCTTTTTCTTGATAAAATAACTCTTCTAATCTATCAATCACTTTTTTTCTTATTCTATTAAGATTAAAAACAAACTCTTTTCCTGGTTTCATTATTTTTTCAATTGCTTTAATCGCCTGATTATACAAAGACTTTTCTTCTTTTTCAAAAACAAATCCTCGGGAAACAATCCTTGGCTGGATTAATAATCTACCTTGTCCATCAACAATTAAAATTGCCAAAACAATTCCATCTGTAGATATTGTTTTTCGATCGCGTAAAACCATACTGCCAACATCTCCGACTCCATAAGCATCAATATAGATATTTTTTATCTCAATTCTTTCTCCTAAATAAGAACCAACTTTTCCATCAGTTTTTCTTTGAAAGTAAACTGTTTCTCCTTCTTTTAGTTTTAAAACCTTGTTTTTTTCATAACCTAACTCATTGACTAAGTTCTCATATTGTTTTTGGTGACGAATGGTTCCTCCAATAGGAATAAAAAACTGTGGATTGGTAAACCTAATTAAAAACTTTAAATCATCTTGATTGCCGTGGCCTGAGGAATGAAGCTGATCAGCTATGTCTGAATAAATTACATCAGCTCCTTGAGAAACCAAGTCTTCAATTAAATTATAAACATCGTTTTCATTTCCGGGAATTGGATCTGAAGAAAAAATAATTTTGTCACCTTGACTAATTTTTATGTAAGGATTTTGTTTGTCAGCAAGTTTTGTTAAAGCGCTTCCATACTGGGCTTGACTGCCAGCCACGATAAGACAAATTTTGTTTTGAGGAAGTTTTAATACTTCTTCTTCATTAATTAAAAATGAGTCTGGTATTGGTAAGTATCCGATTGAGTTAGCTAATTTTGTTGATTCTTTCATTGAACGACCTAAAAAGACAATTTTCCGGTTAAACTTAATTGCTGCTTCAACACACTGTCTAATTCTTGAGATATTGGAAGAAAAGGTTGTCATAATAAACTTACCTTTAGTTTTTCTCATTTCGTCTTCAAAAGTCTGACCAACAGCTGACTCAGACAGAGTTAAACCAGATCTCTCAGCTCCTAAACAATCAGATAAAAGAGATAAAATACCCTCTTTTCCGGCTTTAGTAATTTTATAAAAATCAGGAGTTGATCCATAAGGAGGGGTTAAGTCAAACTTAAAATCAGAGCCATGATAAAAATTACCTATTGGTGTTTTAATCAAAATATGAGTTGTGTCAGGGATTGAGTGAGTAACTTTAATAAACTCGATCTGAAATCGATCTAATTGATACTGTTTATTAAAATCAATCTTTTCAATCTTTCCTCTAATACCATTTTCTTTAAACTTATTTTCCAAAAATACAGCAGTTAACTTACTAGCATAAATAACAGGATTGTTTAACTCTTGATATAAATAAGGCAGAGCGCCAATATGATCTTCATGACCATGAGTTAAGACAACACCTCTTATATATATTAACTTATCTTTTAAATATGAAATATCTGGAATAACAAAATCAACTCCTAACTCTTTTTCTTTTGGAAAACCAATACCACAATCAACAATTAAAATATCTTTTAATTGATAATTACCAGATACTTTCTCATAGATTTCATACAGATACATATTTTTAGTTACTCCAACAATTCCTCCCAAAGGAACAAATCTTACTTTATAATCATTCATATTTAAAAAATTAATTAATAAATAAATTGTATAATCATTATATCATCTTAAACTATGAAAATTACCAAACAAGTTGTTTTAAAAAAGTTAGAAGAGGTTTTAGATCCGGAGTTAGGAATTTCAATTGTTGATTTAGGACTAATTTATAAAGTTGTCATAAAAAAAAATAAAATTTTTATTACGATGACCTTAACAACAGTTGGTTGTCCATTGTTTTCAATAATTGAATCAGATATTAAAAACAAAATTATCGAGCTTGGATTTTTAGAAAAAAACATTGTTTTAAAATTAACCTTTGATCCACTTTGGGATATTGATAAAATAACAGAAAGAGGAAAAATTATATTAGGAATTAGCTAAACTATGCCTAAAGGAAAATTAATCGGCGACACATTTGAAACCTTATTTGAGTTTGGTAAATCAACTGCTAAACAGACTGTAAAATCAGTATCGAAAACTTTTAATCCGTTATCAGTTTTTGAAACCCAATCTTCTCAAACTAGCTCATTAAATAAAGCTGTTAAAGAAACTGAATTAACTAAAAAAGATGATCGTCATACATCCTTAGATTTTGAAAAACTTCAAAAAAATTACC
>DAIQPK010000006.1:9871-21408 GCA_036787375.1 Patescibacteria group bacterium | reverse complement strand
TTTTTCCTGATAAGCCTTATACTAAAAAACCACCAGAGGTAACAATGGGAGCAGGAAAAGGCGATGTCTCTCATTATGTTGCCTCAGTCAGTCCAGGAAGAGTTTTGTTTGAGATTGATGGTTTGAAAGAAGAGGAGGTTAAAGGAGTTTTTCAAAACGCTGGTTCGAAGTTATCAGTTAAAACAAAGATTGTTAGTAAAGGATTATGAAGAAAGATATAAAAAAATATCGCCAGATGGAGATAAAAGAGTTAAAAAAAGAGATATCTGATTTAAGACAAGAAATCGCTAAGTTAAAGTTAACCTGGAAGGTTTTACCAGCAAAAGATACTAATTTAATTATTAAAAAGAGAAAACAATTGGCTAAATTATTAACAGTTTTAAAAGAAAAACAATTAAATTTAATATGAAAGTTTTAATTGGAACTATTATTTCAACAAAGATGGAGAAGACGGTTGTTGTTGAAGTGATACGAAAATTTCGTCATCGAAAATATAAAAAGGTAATTTATAAAAGTAAGAAATATAAGGCCCATAATGAAAAGTTTGACTTAAAAGAAGGTGATCGAGTGAAAATTCAAGAGACAAGACCGATTTCTAAAGAAAAACATTTTCAAGTAATTGAAAAGTTAAAAAACAAATAACTATGTTACAGTTGCGATCGATATTAAATGTAGCTGATAATACCGGTGCGAAAAAAGTTTATTTGATTGGTATTTTTGGTAAAGGTAATAGAAGATATGCTTATATTGGTGAGATAATTATGGTGGTTGTTAAAGAGGCTCTTCCTTTTTCCGCTGTTAAAAAAGGAGAAAAACTACCAGCAGTGATTGTAAGAACAAAAAAAGAAAAACGAAGAGATGATGGAAGTTATATTCGATTTAGTGATAATGCCTGTGTTATTTTAGCAGGTAAAAATAGTAAAGAACCAAAAGGATCAAGAATTTTTGGTCCAATTGCTAAAGAAATTAAAGATAATGGTTTTAATAAGATTGCTAGTTTGGCTGAGGAAATTTATTAGTTTAATTTTTGCTTATGAAGTTAAAAAAAGGTGACCAGGTGGTGGTAATAACCGGAAAGGATAAAGGAAAACAGGGGAAGATAGAGAAAGTATATAAAAAAAATAATCAAGTATTAATTTTAGGTATTAATTTATATAAAAGACACATTAAAAAAAGTGATAAGTTTCCTCAGGGAGGAATTATTGAGGTGCCAAGACCTTTAAATGTTTCTAAAGTAATGTTGATCTGTTCAAATTGCACTAAGAAAACAAGAGTAGGTTATTTAGTGGAAAATAAAAAAAAGTTTAGAGTTTGTAAAAAATGTCAGAGTAAAATTTAATCCGCCTTCGCGGAAATCCGATGGGTTGTTAACCCTTAAGATGGATAGGAAGTTTCCGCTTCGGACGGATGTCAGCTATAAAAATAGATAGTTAGTTAACAGTTAATTAAAAGAGTCCGAGGGCTGTTAGTCCTCGAAGCTTTAATTTTTAAGCATGAAATTTATTGATTTTTATAACAATGAGATAAAAAAAAGATTAGCTGAAGAGTTTAAGATAAATAATTTAATGACTGTTCCTAAAATAGAAAAAATTGTGGTTAATGTTGGTGTTGGTGAGGCGGTGCAAAACCGGGGAGTTTTAGAAAAAGTTTCCGGACAGATAAGTTTAATTACTGGTCAAAAACCGGTAATTACGAAAGCAAGAGTTTCTGTGTCTGCTTTTAAATTAAGAAAGGGAATGCCAGTTGGGATTAAGACAACTTTAAGAGGAAAACGAATGTATTATTTTTTAGAAAAATTAGTTAAAATAATAGTTCCGAGATTAAAAGATTTTAAAGGAATTCCAGAATCATCATTAGATCAAAAAGGCAATTTAAATTTAGGTTTTTTAGAACAAACAATTTTTCCTGAGATAGATTTTGATAAAATTGATAAAATTAGAGGTTTACAAGTAACAATTGTTACCAATGCTGGTAATAAAGAAAAAGGAAAAAGATTATTTGAGTTATTAGGAATTCTTTTTAAAAAGATCTATGGCAAAAAAGTCTGATGAGGTTAAATTTTTAAAAAAACAGAAATATAAAGTAAGGTATCGAAACCGTTGTCCTTTTTGTGGTCGGGCAAAAGCTTTTATGAGAAGATTTGGTATGTGTCGAATTTGTTTTAGAGAAAAGGCCTTATTAGGTGAAATACCGGGTGTTAAAAAAATTTCTTGGTAAATAATATGAGTCGTTCATTAAAAAAAGGTCCATATATAGATAAAAAATTGTTAAAAAAAGTTTTAAAACAAAAAGAAAATAGTTCTAATGAACCAATAAAAACTTGGGCAAGAGATAGTCAGATTGCTCCAGAGTTTGTTGGTCACAGAATTGCTGTTTACAATGGAAGAAAGTTTATTGAGATATACATTTCAGAAAATATGGTTGGTCATCGATTAGGTGAATTTGCACCAACAAGAACTTTTAAAGGTCATGGTAAAGTTACAAAGAAAGTTATTGAGGCAACATAATTATGGAAAATTCATTTATTGATTTAATTATTAGATTAAAAAATGGTTATTTAGTAAAGAAAGAAAGAGTTGAGTCTTCTTATAGCAAGTTAAATGAAAAAATTGTGGAAAAATTATTAGAACTAAGATTTATTAAATCTTTTAAGGTGATTGGTGACAAAATAAAAAAAATAGAGATAGAGTTACTCTATAAAGATAATATTCCTGCTTTAACTGATGTTAAGATATTTTCTAAACCAGGTAGACGTTATTATGTCTCTTATAAAGATTTGAAACCAGTTTTTTCTCATTATGGATTAGCGATTATCTCTACTTCTCAAGGAATTTTGACTAATAAAGAAGCGAAAAATAAAAAAGTTGGTGGTGAATTATTATTTTATATTTGGTAATTATGTCAAAAATTGGTAATAAAATTATTGAGATTCCAGAAAAAACCACCGTTGATCTTAAGGAACAAGAAGTATTAATAAAAGGAGCTAATGGTGAATTAAAAATTGTCTTACCAAAAAGTTTAGAAATAATTAAAGAAAATAATCTTTTAAAAATTAAAAGAAAAAGTGATGATAAAAAAACTAAGTCCTTACATGGACTTTATCGTCAATTAATTTATAATGCCATTTTGGGAGTAGAAAAATTATGGGAGAAGAGATTAAAGTTAGTAGGTACCGGTTATCAGGTAAAACTGGAAAACAATAATTTAATTTTTAAAGTTGGTTATTCTCATCCAGTTGTTTTTAAATCAAAAGAAGGGATCATTCTTAAAGTTGAAGGAAATGATACAGTGATTGTTCAAGGAGTTGATAAACAGAAGGTAGGCGAGATTGCTTATCAAATAAAGATGATTAAAAAACCTGATGTTTATAAAGGCAAAGGGATTCGTTATCAAGATGAGAAGTTAAGAATTAAACCAGGTAAAAAAGCCAAAACTGGTGCCAGTTAAAGATTATGAGTAAAGTTAATTTAAATAAAAAATTAAAGAAAAAAAGACGAGTCAGCGCTAATATTAAAGGAACTACTGACAAACCAAGAATCTCAGTTTTTCGTTCGAATAAGTATATCTATGCTCAAGCGATTGATGACACTAAGAAATTTACTTTAGCTGCTTATTCAAGCTTAAAAATGGCTAAAGAAAAAAAAACCAATCAAGCAAAAAAAGTTGGAATTGAGTTAGCAAAGATATTGTTAGAAAAAGGTATACAAAAAGGAGTTTTTGATAGAGGTATTTATCCTTATAAAGGGCGAGTAAAAAAATTAGCTGAGGGTTTAAGAGAAGGAGGATTAAAGATTTAATCTTGAACCGAAACAAGTTCGATTCAGGGTAAATTAAAAGTTCAAAATTAAAAATTAAAAGTTATTTATGATTGAGGAAAAAAAATTTGAGGAAAAGGTTCTTTTAATAAGAAGAGTGTCAAAAAAAATTCCTGGTGGAAATTATATTAGTTTTTCTGCTTTAGTAGCTATTGGTGATAAGAAAGGTTTGGTGGGTATAGGTTTGGGAAGAGCTTTGGAGGTGCCACCGGCAATTCAGAAAGCGATTAATTACGCAAAAAAACATTTAATTAAGATACCGATTAAAAACAAAACTTTTCCTCATGAGATAAAATTAAAGTACAAAGCGGCAAAAGTTTTGTTGAAACCAGCTCCAGAAGGAACAGGATTAAAGGTTGGTAGTGTCGCAAGAATAATTTTGGATTTAGCTGGTGTAGAAAATGCTTCAGGAAAAATTATTGGTTCAAGAAATCAGATTGTTAATGCTTATGCAGTAATTAGGGCCTTACAAAAATTTTCCCAAAGGAAGTTATTTAATAAAATTTAATAATTTAAACTTATGACTAATTTTTTAAGTTTATTACCAAAAATAGTTAATAAAAAGAAAAAGCGTCGAGGTCGAGGTTTAGGAAGTGGTAAGGGAGCTAAATCAGGGCGAGGGACAACTCGTCATCAAAAAGCCAGAGAAGATATCCCTATTCATTTTGAAGGAGGTCAAGGGAGAATAATAAAGAAATTTCCCTTGCTTCGAGGAAAAGGAAAAAATAAACCTTTAAAAAGTAAAAAATTAAAAAAGAAGTTATTTTATGAAAAAAATTGGAGAAAAAATTAAAACTCTTTTTAAGGATCCGGAGTTAAAAAGAAAAACTCTATTTACTTTATTTATCTTTTTGGTGTTTAGATTTTTTGTTTTTATGCCAATACCAACAATTGATCTTGTTAAGTTAAGAACATTATTTTCGACTAATCAGTTTTTGTCTTTATTGGATATTTTTTCTGGAGGAACATTAATAAATTTTTCCGTGATGGCATTAGGATTAAATCCTTATATTAATGCTTCGATTATTTTACAAATGTTAACGGTAGTTTTTCCTTCTTTTGAGCAATTAACTAAAGAAGGTGAGTATGGCCGTTTTAAAATCAATCAATATACCAGATTTTTAACCTTACCATTAACAGTGATTCAGTCATTAGGAATTTATCTTTTTTTAAAGAATCAAAAAATTATCACCAGTCTATCTCATTTAGAGTTTATTTCTTTTGTTTTAACCTTAGTAGTTGGTACTTATATTTTAGTTTGGTTTGGAGAGTTAATTTCTGAATATGGATTAGGAAACGGAATTTCTTTATTAATTTTTGCCGGTATTGTTGGTCGACTGCCGGTTAATTTAACTAAAGCTTTATCAATAGTTAGTTCTGAGTTGGTTTTTAGTATGATTGTATTTCTTCTTTTAAGTATTGCCGTAATTACCGCAATAGTTTATATTAATGAAGCAGTGAGAAAAATTCCTATTTATTACGCAAAAAGAATTAAAGGTAATAGAGTTTATCAAGGAGCGACTAATTATTTACCATTAAAATTAAATCAAGCGGGTGTAATTCCAATAATTTTTGCCGTTGCTTTTGTTTTATTTCCTCAGTTATTAGGAGGTTTTTTGGCTAACTTAAAAAATAATTTTTTTATTAACTTGGGAAATTTTCTTTTAAAATTATTTTTACCTGAAGGATTTTTTTATAACTTTTTTTATTTTTTATTAGTGATTGGTTTTACTTATTTTTATACGATTGTTGTTTTTAATCCGCAAAAAATCGCCGAAGAGATTCAAAAATATGGTGGTTTTATTCCCGGTATTAGACCAGGTTTAGCAACTAAACAATATTTAGAAGGTGTTCTTTATAAAATTACCAGCGTTGGAGCGATTTTTTTAGGAATGATAGCAATTCTACCAGCAATTATTTCTAAAATTACTGGACTCAATAGTTTATTAATTGGCGGAACTGGAGTATTAATTGTTGTTTCGGTAGTTTTAGAAACTTTTAGAAATGTTGAGGCTCAGTTAGTAATGAAAAATTATGATCGATTTCTATAATTAATTATTTTTTATTTTTAAAAGTTTATTAAGAAAATAATATGGCAAAAAAAGGCAGTCGAATTTTAATCGGTTTAAAATGTGAAGTTTGCCAAAGTATTAATTATGTGACTTCAAAAAATAAGCTTAATAATACGGAAGGATTAAAACTAAAAAAATATTGCCCAAAATGTAAAAAAAGACAGTTGCATAAAGAAGTTAAAAAATTAGATTAAAAATTAAATTAATAATATGAAATTAGTTTTAATTGGTATTCAAGGTTCAGGTAAATCAACCCAGGGAAATTTATTATCAAAGCAACTCGAAATACCATATTTATCAACAGGTCATATATTAAGACAGATGGCTAAAGAAAAGACAAGATTAGGAAAGTATATTAAGTTAATTATTAATAGTGGTTTATTAGTCCCTAATGATAAGATGATTGAGATTGTTAATAATTATTTAAAAAGATCAGAATATAGGCGAGGTTATATTTTAGATGGTTTTCCTAGAACTTTAGAACAAGCAAAAAAATATTCAAATAGCGTTGATAGAGTAATTTATCTTGAGATTCCAGAAAAAGAAGCAATTTATCGATTAGTTTATAGAAACAGTAAAGAACGAGAAGATGAGACAATTCCGGCAATCAAAAAAAGAATTGAGCAATTTAGAAAGTTTACTTTACCAGTTTTAGACTATTATCGTCAAGAAAAAAAACTAATTGAGATTGATGGCACTAAGTCAATTAAAGAGATTAATGAGGAAATTTTAAAAAGTTTAGGTAAACAGTTAATTAAGAATAAAATAAAAAATTGGCAGATGAAAAAGAAAAAGATTATTGCTATTGTTGGTTTACCTGGAGTAGGGAAAACCGATGCTGCTAATTATTTTAAAAAGAAAGGATTACCAGTAATTTCTTTTGGGGCAGCAATCAATGATCATATTGAAAAAAATAAGCTTCCTCATACTGAAGAGATTCATAAAAAAGTGAGAACTGATTTAAGAAAAAAATATGGTATGGAAGCTTTAGCAATAGTTAATGAAAAGAAAATCAAAAGTATTTTAGAAAAAGAAATATTTTTAATAATAGATGGTTTGCGTTCATGGGAGGAGTATCTTTATTTAAAGAAAAAATTGAAAAATGTAGAGATATATTTATTAGCTTTATATGCAGACAAATATTTAAGATGGAGAAGACTTTTAAATCGTAAAGAAAGAAATAAACTTTATGGTGAAAAAAGAGATTTGAATGAACTAATTGGTATAAATATGGCACCAACAATTGCTTATGCTGATTTTTTAGTAAAAAATAATTTTTCTATTGAAGAGTTTCATGATAAGTTAGAAGAAATTTTTCGGATAATTTATTATTCATGAGAATAGATTTAAAAACTAAGGAAGAGATTAAAATAATGGAAGAAGGAGGTAAAAGATTAGGAGAAGTAGTAAATAATTTGTTATTAAAGATTACGTCAGGTATTACTACTGAAGAGATAGATAAAATAGCAGAAGAGCTAATAAAAAAACAGGGCGGCAAACCCTCTTTTAAAACAGTAAAAAATTATTACTGGACAACTTGTTTACCGATTAATGAGCAAGTTGTTCATACGCCACCATCAAAACGATTTTTAAAAAAAGGAGATCTGTTAACGATCGATATCGGTATGTATTATCAAGGTTACCACACTGATTTTGCTATTAGTTTATTAATAGAGGATAATAATCGAGAATTGAAACAGTTCCTAAAAGTTGGTGAAGAAACCCTAGAAAAAGCAATTAATACTTGTCAGGTGAGTAAAAGAATTGGTCATATTTCTAAAACAATTGAGGAAGAAATTTATAAGAATGGTTATTTTGTTTTAAAACAGTTGACCGGACATGGAATTGGAAAAAAATTACATGAAGATCCTTATATATTAGGATTTTTAGATAGACCATTAGAAGAGACAGAAATGATAAAGCCAGGATTAACGATTGCAATTGAGATAATTTACTCAATGGGAACAGAGAAAATTGTTTATGAAAAAGATAATAAATGGTCAGTAATTACTAAAGATAAGAGTTTATCCGCTTGTTTTGAAAAAACAATTGCTATTACTGACAAGAAGCTCTTGGTTTTAACCTAGTTTTGTGGTAAAATTTAATTTTTATGAAAAATAATTTTTTAGTTGTTGAAGGGGAGGTTATTGAAAACCTTCCTAACACTTTGTTTAGAGTAAGATTAGAGAACTCTAGCAAAGTAATTTTGTGTTATTTATCAGGAAAAATGAGAAAAAATTTTATTAAAATTTTACCCGGAGACAAGGTAAAAATTGAAATGACTCCTTATGATTTAAATCGGGGAAGAATAGTTTTTAGATTATGAAAGTAGCTGTTTCTATAAAAAAAATTTGTAATAAATGTAAAATGGTAAAAAGAAAGGGGAGACTTTATATTATTTGTTCTAATGTAAAACATAAACAAAAACAAGGTTAAAAGTTTTTAGAGTTTCATAAATGATAAGAATTTTAGGAATAACTTTACCAGAAGAGAAAAAAATTGATTATGCTTTGACTTTAGTTTATGGTATTGGTTGGAAAAATGTTTATCGAGTTTTAAAATTAACAGCGGTTGATAAAAATAAAAAGGTAAAAGAATTAACTGAAGAGGAAATAAAAAAAATTAGCCAAGTGATAGAAACAAATTTTAAAGTTGAAGGTGATTTAAGAGAGATAATTAGCGAAAATATTAAAAGACTAAAGGATATTGGTTGTTATCGAGGTTTAAGACATATAAGAGGTTTACCAGTTAGAGGTCAGAGGACGAAGTCAAACGCAAGAACAAAACGTGGTAAGAGAAAAACTGTTGGTGCTTTAAGAAAAGAGGCTTGGGCAAAATTAGAACAAGCAGTCAAAACAAAGTCGCAAAAAACATAAGTTAATTTCTAATTTCTATTATTTAATAAAAAATTATGGCAAAAAAAGTTATTAAAAAAATAGTTGAAAGAGGAAGAATATATGTAGTGGCTACCTTTAATAATACGATAGTTACTATTACCAATGAAAAAGGTGAATCAATTTTAACGGGAAGTTGTGGCATGCATGGTTTTAAAGGAACAAGAAAGTCAACTCCTCATGCAGCAACAGTGACAACAGAGGCGATTTTGAAAAAGGCAGTTGAGGATTTTAATTTAAAAGAAGTTGATATATTTATAAAAGGAATTGGTCCTGGTAGGGAAGCAGCCATCAGAGTGATAAAAAATTTTAATCTAGACATTAAAAGAGTTATTGATATTACTCCTATACCACATAATGGAGTTAGACCTCCAAAGGTAAGGAGAAATTAATTTTTTTAATTATTAAAAAATATGAGATATCTAGGTCCTAAAAATAAAATAAGTCGACGAGAAGGAGTTGATTTAGGTTTTAAAACACCGGGAACAAATAGTTTTAATAGTCTTTTAAAAAGACTTAATGTTCCTCCTGGACAGCATAAAGAAAAAGGAAGAAAAAAACTATCAGAGAGAGGATTACAATTAAGAGAAAAACAAAAGTTAAAATTTATGTTTGGAATAACTGAAAAGCAGTTAAAGAATTATTTAAAAAAAGCGATTCAAAAAAAAGGAAACACCGCTTTATATTTATCAGCTTATTTAGAGTCAAGATTAGATAATGTTATTTATAGATTAGGTTTTGCTCCCACTCGAGCAGCAGCTAGACAGCTGGTCACTCATGGTCATATTCTTGTTAATAATAAAAAACTAACGATTCCTTCTTATCAGGTTAAAATTAATGATTTAATTTCTTTTACTAATGAAAAAATAACAAAAATTCCTTATGTTGAAAAAAATCTTAATAATAAAGATCTTGTTATTCCATTATGGTTGAAAAGAGATGGTTTTTTAGGACAAGTTATTAGCTATCCAAATCAGGATGATATTATAAAACAGTTTAATTTAAGGTTAATTATTGAGTATTATTCTAGGTAATTATTATTAAAAATTTTTTAAAAAACTTATTATGATTAAACCAAGTTTCTATACCCAAATTGAGGAGAAAGGGAATTATGGAAAGTTTATTTTTGAACCTCTTCCATTAAGCTTTGCTCATAATTTAGGTCACACCTTAAGAAGAACTTTGCTTTCTTCTTTAAAAGGAGCAGTTATTACTCAAGTAAAAATCGATCAAGCTCCTCATTTATTTACAACAATTTCTGGAGTAAAAGAATCGGTTTTAGAAATTATTTTAAATTTGAAACAACTTAGATTTAAGGTTGCCAGTGAAAAAAAATATAAACTAACTTTAACAGCTAAAGGAATCAAAAAGATTTATGGAAAAGATTTAAAAGGAGAAATTTCTCCAGTTAATGACGATGTTTATTTAGCAGAGCTTAATGATAAATCAGCTAATTTAGATATTGAGATGATTGTTGAGTCAGGGTATGGTTATATATTAGCTGAGGAAAAAACAGATAAAGAGACAGGTTTTATTGCTTTAGATGCTGCTTTTTCTCCAATTAAAAAAGTAAATATTAAAGTTGAAGAAGCCAGAGTAGGCCGAAAAGCTAATTTTGAAAAATTAATTTTAGAATTAGAAACTGATGGAACAATTAGTCCAAAAGAATCTTTAAGACAAGCATCTTTATTATTGGGAGAGTATTTTAATTATATCTTATCTGGTCAAGATTTGATAAAAAATAAAGATGAATCTTTAGAAAAGATAACTAATCAACAAGAGATTGATAAGAAATTCTCAGAAATTATTATTGATGAACTTAATTTACCATCAAGAGTAATAAATGCTTTGTTAAGAGAAAAAATTGAAACAGTTAATGATTTAGTTAAAGTAGGAAAAGAGAAATTGACAAAGATGAGAGGAGTAGGTAAAAAGTCGATTGAGTTAATTGAGGAGGAATTAAAAAAATTAAATATTAGTTTATAAACTAGTTTTTTATAATAATGAGACACCAGATAAAAAAGACAAAATTTAAAAAAGGATACGATGCTAAAAGAATGTTATTAAGAAAGTTATCAGTAAACTTTTTAAAAAGAGATTCATTGTTAACAACAATAAAGAAAGCCAAAATACTGAAAACTCATTTAGAAAAATTATTATCAAAAACAAAAATTGAAACTGAAGCTAACAAAAATTACCTTTTAAGATTATTAGGAAATCAAAAATTAGTTAAATATTTATTTAAAAATGTTGGTCCGATTATTAGAGATTTAACTGGTGGATATGTGAAGATAATTAAAGAAAACTATCGAGACTCTGATGGTTCATTAATGGCAAGAGTAGAATGGACAAGGCCTGTTGTTAATAATGATAAGAATAATGATAAGGTGGAAAATGATAAAAAAAATAAAGTTAAAAATCAAAATTAAGAAAAAAATGAAAAAAAAACTAACCAAACAAACAAAATCAGTTAGAGAAAAAGATATAAAAAGAAATTGGTATTTAATTGATTTAGAAAATAAAGTTTTGGGAAGAGTAGTTTCAAAAATTGCTTTAATTTTGCAAGGAAAAAACAAGGTTGATTATGTGCCTTATTTAGATAGTGGGGATTATGTAGTGGCTATTAATGCTTCAAAAGTTAATTTTACTGGAAGAAAAATAGAGCAAAAAACATATACTCGTTATTCGGGTTATCCGGGTGGTTTAAAATTTGAAAGATTAAAAGAATTAATGAATAAGTCTCCAGAAAAAGTTGT
>DAIQPK010000006.1:0-9771 GCA_036787375.1 Patescibacteria group bacterium | reverse complement strand
TATTATGAAGCAGTTGGTAGAAGAAAAAAAACAGTTGCTAGAGTTAGATTGTATATTAAAAATTTAAAAAATATAA
The DNA here is from genome assembly GCA_036787375.1 of Patescibacteria group bacterium. Lineage (GTDB taxonomy): Bacteria > Patescibacteriota > Microgenomatia > UBA1406 > GWC2-37-13 > GWC2-37-13. Next base: position 9,695 of record DAIQPK010000006.1, on the reverse strand, counting down.
AAAAAGGAGAGATTTTTGTAAATGATAAAAAAATCGAAGAAATCTATCCTTCTTATAAGGTAGAGTTTTTAAAAACGCCATTAAAGTTAACAGATAATTTAGAAAGGTTTGCTATTTCAGTAAAGGTTAATGGTGGTGGTTTAAATGGTCAGTTAGAAGCGATAGTTCATGGAATTAGTCGAGCTTTGATTTTAGTTGATAATAGTTATAAGAAGGTCTTAAAACAATATAAATTATTAACTAGAGATCCTCGTAAAAAAGAAAGAAGAAAGGTTGGCACTGGTGGTAAGGCTCGAAGAGAAAAGCAATCACCAAAACGATAATCTTATGACCGAACTATCAATTATTATTATCTCGTACAATACTAAAAATGTTATTAAAAAGTGTCTTTTTTATTTAAAGAAAAATTTTGATAAGTATCCTTTATCTTACCAAATAATAGTAGTAGACAATGCTTCCTTAGATGGATCAGTGTCTTTATTAAAAAAAATCTCTTCTCAATGGAGTAATTTAAAAGTTATTTTTTCAAAAAAGAACTTAGGGTTTGTTAAAGGAAATAATTTAGCCTTAAATTATATAAAAAAAAGTAAATATATTTTATTTTTAAACTCTGATGTTTTTGTAAAAGATATTGATTTTAATGATTTATTAAAGCTTTTAGAATTTGATGAAAAAATAGGAGCTTTGACGGTAAAATTATTATTATCTAATCAACATCTTGATTTAGCTTGTCATCGTGGTTTTCCTAATTTATGGCGGTCATTTTGTTACTTCTCTAATTTAGAGAAATTTTTCTCAAAGATTTTTTTTTTAAATAAGATTTTTGGTGGTTATCATTTAACCCATTTAAATTTAGAAGAAGTTCATTCAGTAGAAGTAATTAGCGGTGCTTTTTTTTTAACAAGAAAAGAAATTATTGATAAAATTGGTGGTTTTGATGAAGATTATTTTGCTTATGGAGAAGATATTGAGATGTGTTGGCAGATAAATAAATTAGGTTATAAAATAATTTATTATCCTTTATGGCAGGCAATTCATTTAAAATCAATTTCAGGATTAAAGAAAAAAGATAACTTTGTTAGAGAAGAAACTAAATATTATTTTTATCAATCAATGAAGATTTTTTATCAAAAACATTTTGAAAAAAAACACCCCTTTTTTTTAAATAAATTAGTTTATTTTTTTATTGATTTGCAAAAAAAATTAAAGGGTTTATGAAAAAAATTGGTATTGATGCTCGCTTATATTCACAAACTGGAGTCGGTACTTATTTAAAAAATTTTTTGTTTTATTTGGATAAAAATAATTCAAAAAAAAATACTTATTATATTTATTTAACTAAAAATGATTATAATAAAGTCAACTTTAAGAGTAAAAATGTTATTAAAAGAATCGCTCCTTACCATTGGCATAGTTTTACTGAGCAGATATTTTTTTTATTTCAATTATATTTTGATAATTTAGATTTAGTTCATTTTACTTATTTTAGTTATCCAGTTTTTTATTTAAAAAAATTCATTGCCACTATTCATGATGTTACACCAATGAAATTTAAAACTGGTAAAAGTTCAACTAAACACCCAATTATTTATTTTTTAAAACACTTTATTTTTAAAATTGTTTTTTTATTTCAAATTATAAACTCTGCTAAGATAATTGTTCCTGCAGAAACAGTTAAAGATGAATTAATAGCTATTTATGGAGAAAGTATTAAGGATAAAATTGTTGTTTTTTATGAAGGAGTTGATTATCAAATAAAAATAACCAGAGAAAATTCAAAATTAAAAAATAAATTTAAAGACTTTTTTATTTATGTTGGTAATTTTTATCCTCATAAAAATGTAAAGAGGTTAATTAAAGCTTTTAATCAAATAAAAACAAATTATAAACTAATATTAATTGGTCCGAGAGATTTTTTTAGTGAAAGAATTAAAATTTTTTTAGATCAATTAAATAACAAAAATATAATTTTAATAAAAAATCCAGCTATTCAAGATTTAGTTTTTTTCTATAAAAAAGCTAAAGCAATTATTCATCCAAGCTTATCAGAAGGATTTGGTTTGCCTCTTGCAGAGGCAGCTTATTTTAAGAAACCAATTATTGCTTCTGATATTAAAATTTTTAGAGAGCTTTGGCAAAACAAATTTATTAGTTTTAATTCATATGATATTAATGATATAAAAAATAAGATTATAGATTTTATAAAAAAACCTAAAAAGTTTAATTATTTAAAATTATTAGAAAAATACTCATTTTTAAAAATGACAGAAAAAACTTTAGATATTTATGAAAAAAATTTATGAAGATTGCTGTTGTTTATGATTGGTTTGATAAATGGGGTGGTGTAGAAAGAATCCTATTGACTTTAAAAGAAATTTTTCCTCAAGCCGATTTTTTTACTTCATATTATGATAAAGATAATTTATTTTGGTTAAAAAATTTTTCTCATATTAGCGAGTCTTTTATTAAATATTTTCCGACTTTTTTTAAAAGAAATCGTCTGTTTTGTTTACCGTTTTATCCTTTTGCTTTTGAATCTTTTAATTTTGACAGTTATGATTTAGTGATTTCTGTAACTGCTTATTTTGCTAAAGGAGTAATTACTAAAACAAAAACTAAACATATCTGTTATTTGCTTACTCCGACAAGATTTTTATGGTCACATTCAGATGATTATTTAAAAAATTTTAAGTTTATTCCTAAGTTTTATCTTTCTTATTTAAAGAAATTTGATTTAATTAGTAGTCAAAGACCAGACAAAATTTTTTCTATATCATATGCAATAAGAGATCGTTGTCAAAAGTTTTATCAAAGAAAAAGCCAGGTGATTTATCCTCCTTTTGATTTTGACTATTGGGAGAAAATTAAAAAAAAACTAAAAAAAATTTTAGTTAAAAAAAATAATTATTTTAATCAATTAGCAAATGATTATTTTTTGATCGTTTCTAGATTAGAACCATATAAAAAAATTGATTTAGTAATAAATTTATTTAATCGATTAGGAAAAAAATTATTAATTATTGGTAAAGGAAGTTTAGAAAGAAAATTAAAAATAATTGCTAAAAAAAACATCTTTTTTTTAAAAGATGTTTCTGATAAAGAGTTAGCTTTTTTTTATCAGAATACTAAAGGATTAATTATACCTCAGGAGGAAGACTTTGGTTATGTAAGTTTGGAAAGCCAGTTTTTTAATTGTCCGGTAATTGCTTTTAAAAAAGGAGGCGTTTTAGAAACTGTTATTGAGAAAAAAACCGGTATTTTTTTTAAAGAACAAAAAGAAGATAGTTTATTAGAATCAATTGAAAGATTTGAAAAAATTAGATACAATTTATTAACTAATCTGAGAAAAGATAAAAGTCATCTACAAAAATTTGATAAGAAAAATTTTATTAATAGTTTTAGAAAAATATATTAATAATATATTAATAATTTATATTTATTATTTAGACAATGAAGATAATTATTTTTGCTGGTGGAGCAGGAACGAGACTTTGGCCTTTATCAAGACTAAAATCGCCAAAACAGTTTGAAAAAATTGTTAATAGTAAATCGAGCTTACAGTTAACCGTTGATAGATTAATTCCTGAGTTTAAATACGAAGATATTTTTATTTCCACCAATATTATTTATAAGAAATTAATTCACAAACAACTTCCTTTAATTCCTAAAAAAAATTTTATTTTTGAACCGGCAAAAAAAGATACTGGACCAGCAGTTTTATTATCATTACTAATAATTAAAAAAAATTTTCCTAATGAGCCAGTAATAATTTTATGGAGTGATCATATAATAAGAAAAGAAAAAAAGTTTAAAAAGATTATCAAAATTGCTGTTGAAAAAATTAAAAGAGATTCAAAAAAAATCATTTTTATTAGTCAAAAACCTCGTTATCCTAATAGTAATTTAGGTTATATTCATTTTGGAGATAAAATTAAAGAGATTGATAACATTAATTTCTATTCTTTTTTAGGATTTAGATATAAACCAGGAAATAAATTAGCGAAAAGATATTTTCAGATAGGAAGTTATGCTTGGAATTTAGGTTATTTTGTGGCGATGCCTGATTATATTATCAATCTTTATAAAAAATTTAATCACCAACTTTATAAACACTTAAGAACAGTTGTTAATTTTTATAATAAAAAGAACTTTGATAGTATTTTAAGTAGAATTTATATCTCACTACCGTCTTCTAGTTTTGACAATGAGATATTAGAAAAAATTGATAAAAAATCAGCTTTAGTGATTAAGGAAGATATAGATTGGAGTGATATCGGTAGTTGGGAACAATTAAAAGAAGCTCTTCAAAAAAATAAAAAAGACAATGTGACTAAAGGAAATATTTATACTAAAGAGACAACTGACTCTTTAATCTATAATTTTGAGAAAGAAAAATTAGTAGTTGGAATTGATCTAAAAGAAGCAATAATTGTAAATACTAAGGATGTAATATTAATTTGTAAAAAGTCGTCAATGGAAAAATTAAAAAAAATAGTCGAGGAGTTTAAAAATAAGGAAAATTTTATATGAAGGGAGAATTTTATCAATTAGTGATAAAAAGAATTCTTGATATTATTTTTTCAATTATTATTTTAATATTGTTCTTGCCATTAGTTATTATTATTTCTATTCTTATTAAGTTAGACTCTCAGGGACCAATTTTAGCTGATGTTCCTGAGAGAATTGGTCGGAATGGAAAGAGATTTAAAATGTATAAGTTTCGCTCGATGATTGTTAATGCTCACTATTTGTTAAGAAATAATCCGAGGTTTAAAAAGTTATATCAAGAGTATCAAAAAAACAGTTATAAATTGAAAAATGATCCAAGAATTACCAGAGTTGGTAAATTTATTCGTAAACACTCATTAGATGAAATTCCTCAGTTAATCAATGTTTTAAAAGGAGAAATGAGTATTGTTGGTCCGAGAGCTTATTATCCTGATGAGTTGGAGAATCAGTTAAAAAAATATCATCATATTAAAAAATTAGTAAAAAAAGTTTTGTCAGTTAAACCAGGGATTACCGGATTGTGGCAGGTTTCTGGTCGTTCAGAGATAAATTTTGATAAAAGAATTATTATTGACGCCGAATATGTTGATAATTTATCATTATGGAATGATTTAAAAATTATTTTAAAAACACCATTGGTGATGATTAGTGGTAAAGGAGCAGTATGATTATTAGAAAAATTAAAAATCGAGAATCAAAAATCAAAAGTTTTTTATTTATTATTTTAATCATTATTTTGTTGGGTTATTGGTTTATATTAAGACCAATAAATGAGGTTAAAAATAAGAGTATTGATCTTGTTAAAGAAGCTAAACAATTAAAAACAACTTTTTCTAAAAATGATATCTCTTTATTAAAAAAAGATTTAAATAGATTTAAAGAGGGATATGAAGATTTTCAATTATCAGCAGAAAAGCTATATTGGCTATCTTTTATTCCTTATACAAGAGATTTTAAAAACATTGTTAATGCTGGTGAATATTTAATCAAAGCCGGTAATGAAGCAGTTGAAGTTATTGAGCCATATGCAGATTTAATTGGTTTTAAAAAAGGAGAATCATCGTTTGTTGAAAAATCAGCTGAGGAGAGAATTCAGACAGCGGTTTTAACTTTGGATAAAATTGTTAATAAGGTTGATCCTATTTCTGAAGATATTAAGAAAGCTAATGATTTGATAAAAGATATAAATCCTAATCTTTATCCTAAAAAGATAGGAAGAACAGAGATAAGAGAAAAGGTTATTTTATTGAAAGAACAAATTCAAAGTGTAAACTCTTTGTTTGTTGATGCTAAACCTTTAATCAAAAAGTTGCCAGAAATTTTAGGAGTAGATGAAGAAAAAACATATTTAATCTTGTATCAAAATGATAAGGAAAGGCGAGCTACGGGTGGTTTTTTAACATTTTATAGTATTGTTAAGGTTAAAAACGGCAAGATAAAGATTGTTTTTTCTGATGATATTTATTCTTTGGATAAAAGTATTAGTTATCATCCAAAAGCTCCTCGGGAGATATTATCTTATCATAAAAATGTTTACTCTTTTTATATAAGAGATAGTAATTTGTCTCCAGATTTTAAAGAGTCAATAAAGCTTTTTAATACTCTATATGAAAAAAGTAGTTTAAAAGTTAACTATGATGGGATAATCGCTATGGATTCAAAAATTTTAGTAGATGTATTAGATATTTTTGGTGATACTAATGTTAATGGGATTACTTTTTCTTCAAAAATTGATAAGCGGTGTGATTGTCCTCAGGTTATTTATACTCTTTTTGATATTGTTGATAGACCAGTGGGTTATTTAAAAGAGAATAGAAAAGGAATTTTAGGAGATTTAATGGAGACTCTTTTTTATAAAGCGCTTGGTTATTCTCCTTCTAAGTATTGGGGAAAGTTAATACAAACTATGTATAAAAATTTAGAAGAGAAGCATATTCTTTTATATTTTGTTGATGAAAAAATTCAGAAAGCGATTGAACAAGTTAATTTTGCCGGTCGAATAAATAGAGATAATGGTAATAATTATCTTCATATCAACAATGTTAATTTTGCTGGCGCAAAAGCCAATTTATTTGTTTCAGAAACTGTTAATTTAGAAATTAACAATAAAAAAGTAATATTAAAAATTAGTTATAAAAATCCTTATCCTCATTCAGATTGTAATTTGGAAAGAGGAGGATTATGTTTGAATGCCACTTTAAGAAATTGGTTGAGAGTCTATGTGCCATTAAATTCAGTTTTAAATAATTTTAAAGGTTCATCTAAAAAGGTTAAGACTTATAATGAGTTGGGAAAGACAGTTTTTGAAGGATTTTTAGAGGTGCCTACTCAAGGAAAAGCAGAGATATTAATTGATTATTCTTTACCAGAAAATTTAAAAACAGATTATTTATTAATTCAAAAACAACCTGGAGTAGTTAATCAACGATGGAAGGTTATTTTCGATAATAAAGTCATTTACGAAGGATATTTAGACAAAGATCAGTTAATTAAGATAAAATAGTTGAATGAAGTTAAGACAGAAAACCGAAGCAATAATTTTTAAAAAAAAACATTTATTAAATAAAGATTTTTTAATTACAGTTTTTACTGAAAATTTCGGAAAAATCTACCTTCTTGCTAAAGGAATAAAAAAAATTACTTCTAAAAGATTAGCAATTATGGAAACAGGAAACTTAGTCAAAATAGTGATTGAGAAAAGAAAAACCGGTCAATATCTTTTAGAAATAAGTTTAATTTCTGGATTTTCTAAAATTAAAGAAAATAAAGATAAAATCAAGATTTTTTATCAATTTCTTTTTATTTTGGATAGATTATTGGCTGATAATCAAAAGGAAAAAAAGATATATAACTTATTAAAAATATTTTTAATAGAACTATCTAAAAAAAAATTTTTAAATGAACAACAGGAAGAGGAGTTTTTAAATGATTATCTAAATAAAACTTTGTTTATGATGGGTTATATCAATAAAAAACACTCTTTAAAAAAAATTAAATTAATTATTAAAGATTTAATTAATGATGATTTAATCTTAAGATTTTGATATATAATTAAAAATATGGAGAATAATAGAATGAGTAAAATTTTTTCTTTGTGTAAAAGACGAGGATTTATTTATCCTGGTAGTGAGATTTATGGAGGATTAACGGGTTTTTGGGATTATGGACCTTTAGGAGTTGAGTTGAAAAACAATATTAAAAAAGTTTGGTGGCAAACGATGGTTTATGAGAGAGAAGATGTGGTTGGAATTGATGCTGCTATTATTATGAATCCTAAAGTTTGGCAGGCTTCAGGTCATACTGAGGCTTTTACTGATCCATTAGTTGAATGTAAAAACTGTCATCATCGCTTTCGAGCTGATAAAATTGAAACCAATAACTGTCCTGACTGTCAAGGAGAGTTAACTGAGCCGAAAAAGTTTAATCTTTTAACTGAGGTTTATGTTGGAACAGTGGAGGAAGCAAAAAAGAAAACTTATTTGAGAGGGGAGATTACCCAAGGAGTTTTTATTAATTTTAAAAATATTGTTGATTCAACCAGGATAAGAATTCCTTTTGGGGTTGCCCAAATTGGAAAGGCTTTTAGGAATGAGATTACTCCAGGTAATTTTACTTATCGATCAAGAGAGTTTGAACAGATGGAGTTAGAGTTTTTTATCGAACCAGATGAGAAAGAGGCTGATAAATGGTTTAATTATTTTTTAAATTTAAGACTAGACTGGTATAAAAGATTAGGAATCAGAGAAAATAAACTTAGAGCCAGAGAGCATCGAGAAGATGAACGAGCTCATTATGCAAGAAAAGCTGTTGATATCGAATATGAAGCACCTTTTGGTTGGAGTGAGTTTGAAGGGATTCATCATCGAGGAGATTGGGATTTAAGCCGACACAATCTCAGATATCAAGATAAATTAACTCAAAAAGAGTACTTTCCTTGGGTAATAGAAATATCTGGAGGTGTTGATAGAGCAATGTTATTTTTTTTAATTGATAGTTATTATGAGGAGAAAGAAAGGGTAATTTTAAAACTTAATCATAAATTAGCACCAGTAAAAATAGCAGTTTTTCCTTTGGTTAGAAATAAAGAAGAGATGGTTAAAAAAGCAAAGAGAATCTATCAAGAATTAAAAAAATATTTTTTAACAACTTTTGATGATCGGGGTAATATTGGAAAAAGATATTTTTCTCAAGATGAAATTGGCACTCCCTATTGTATTACAGTTGATTATCAAAGCTTGGAAGATGACTCGGTTACTGTAAGGGAAAGAGACACAACTAGTCAAGCAAGGGTTAGTGTTAGTCATTTGGTTAATTATTTAAAAGTAGCACTAAGTTAAAAATTCTTTTAAATTTAAAGTATGATTAAATCAAAGAGAAATTTATTTTTAATAGTTTTAATAATTTTTATTTTATCAATAATAGTTTTCTTTATTTTTAAAAATAAAGAAAATAAGTCTGAAGATAGAATAGATAAGATTATAACTGATAATATTATTCCTACTGTTGATAGTTCTGTAAAAGTTAATTTTGAAAAAGTAGGATCAGGTGAAATAAAAATAAGTATTTTTAATTCACTAAAAGAAACAAAGATGATTGATTTTGAACTGACATATTCTACAAAGAACAATGATTATGAAGAAAGAGAAGAGTTAGTTTCTCAAGGAGCAATAGGAAAATGTTTTTTAGAAAAAAATATTTGGTATTGTGGAGAAGGTCAAGGGAGTAATAGAAAGATTGTTTTAGGAACCTGTTCTTCAGGAATTTGTCGATATCATAATATTATTGGAAAAATAAATTTAGTGTTAAGATTTAAGGGTAGTTATGGAGAAAGAATTTTTGAAAGAGAGTATTAAATTATAAATTGAAATTTTAAGAAGAAAGGAGGTTTAAGATATGCCAATTACTAAATCAGCTCAAAAAAAAGTCCGAAAAGATAAAAAAAGATCATTATTAAATAGTTATTATATCAAAAGCTATAAAAACTTATTAAAAAAAATTATAAAAAGTACTAAAAAAAATATTAACGAATTAATAAGTAAATTTTACTCAACTGTTGATAAAGCAGTAAAAAAAAGAGTTATTCATAAGAATAAAGGTAATCGTTTAAAATCAAAAGTTAAAAAATATTTAAAAAATAACCAATGAAGTATAAGATAAATCTTTTATCCCCAAAAAAAGAAGATTGG
>DAIQPK010000005.1:8501-21645 GCA_036787375.1 Patescibacteria group bacterium | reverse complement strand
ACATTTAGCTGGTTCGCAGATATAGAAAATATTTTTAGTGTCTTGACAAGTTGGTTTTGGTGGATTTTTTGAGATAAAAAACATATATCTTAGTTTATCTTCAATAAAAGTTTCTTTAAAAATATCATATTGAATGCAGTAATTTTTATACTTAGATAAAGTATTTGTTATTTCAATAAGAGAAAGGTAAGTATTATCGTATTTTTTATAAACTGGAATGAAAATAACATTAAGTAAGAAAATAATAATCAATAACTGAGAAAAAAAATTAGGAAAGACATTTTTTAAACTGATAACAAAATAAATAATCATAAAAGGAATTAAAAAAAGCAGATAGAAATTAATTAAAGAGTTTCTGTAAATAAAAAATACTAACAAAGAGAAGATAAAGAAATAATTAAGGAGTTTTTCTATAAGATTAATTTTATTTTTTTTAATAATTAAAAAATTAATTAGATTATAAAAAAAGATTAACAAGCCCAAGTATCCAAAGATATGATTCTTAAAAAATAAAGTATTAGCGATAAATTGAGAAAAATCAAAAACAATAAACTTTAAATAAAAAGGAATACCAAATAATCTCAATTGATTTTGAGAAGAAGAAAAAATAAAGTTTATTATCCCTTTTAGATTAGGATAATTATTTAAAAACTCAAAAATTATAAAGGGCAAAATTAAAATAAAATTACTTGTTAAGTAGATAAAAAAATTTTTTAAATTAAATTTTTTATAAATCAAAACTATTAAAAAATAAAATAAAAAAATAATTACTCCTTGATAATGAAGTTGTAAACTAAGATTGGCAGTAATTGTTCCTAAAATAAAATAAATCAGTTTTTTGTTTTTTAGGTATTGATATAAAAAATAAAATGTCATTACAGAGAATAAAGGAACTGGATTAGGATTCCAGGCAAAGCGAGAGTATTCAATAGACAAAGAAGAAAAAGAATAGATTGAAGAAGTTAGATAACCAATTTGTTTGTTAAACAAATCCTTTGTTAGTTTAAAAATGAAAAATACTGAGAGCGATGATAAAAAAGCGGTTAAAATTGCTGGAGCCAGAGGCGATGAGGAAAAAAAATAGCTAAGACTCATTAAATAATACCAGAATGGTGGTAAATAAAAATCACCAACAGAGGCTTTTGGCCCAAGCAAGATAATTTTTTTTTCTTTAAAAAAATCACTAATATAAAATAGGTCTCTCACTTGATCTTGATGGAAAGAGATAAAATTAGGTAGTTTATAGACCCGCAAAAAAAAAGTTAATAAAAAAATTAAGAAAATAATAAGACTTGTTTTACTAATAATTTTTTTCATAAATAATTTTTTCTAATGGATATTTTATCTCAAAAGCTTCTTTAAATACTTGAGATTGGTATTTAAAATAGGTTCTTATTTCATAAATTGATGAAATAAAGACAAGAATAAAAATAATTGATATTAATAGTTTTTTATTTTTAAACTGATTAATTAAAAAAATAATTCCTTGACCAGTAAAAAAAACAATTGAAGGAATTAGAGTATAGGTTCTTAACATATTGGGATTTTCCCAAGGATAAATAGGAATAGATGGAGCTAAGGATATAAAAAAATAACCTAAAAAAAACCAGCCAAATAGTTTCTTTCTTTCTTTCTTTAAAAAATAAAATAAACCAATTAAAAATAAAACAAAAATAATTGGGTTTAAGGCTGGTTTTCCTGGATAATTATGTTTTCCATTAATGTCTCCTTTTAAAAAAAGCATTAAAAAAAGATTGTTAATATTTTGAATTGTGCCATCAAATTTTTCTTTTAGAGTCATTTCGTGATTGCGCCAAAAAAATAATTTGTCAATTCGGTCATCTTGATTTTTTAAAAGGTAGAGATTAAGAGGTAAAGTTAGAATAAATAAGGGAATTATAAAAAATAAAATATTTTTTAATAAAATAATTTTTTTATTTTTAATAAAATTAAAAATTAAAAATCCTAAAGGTAAAACAAAAAATAATCTTCCCGGAGTATAAGAGTTAAAAGCTAAACCACTAAATATTCCTGATAAAAACAAATTAAAGGTCTTTTTATTTTCAAAATAATTAAACAAAAAATAAATTGATATTAACTCAAGCAAAAGTAAAAAAGGAGCCTCAAAAGCAAAACGAGCAAAATTAAAGAACCATCTTAAGGTTAAAAATATAAAAGCTAAAATAACTGGAAATAATTCTCGAAAAAAAAGTTTTTTTTCTTTTTTAAATATTATTTTGATTATTAGATAAAAAACAAATACACTGCCTATTCCTGATAAAGCTGATGGTAGTCTTAGAGCAAAATTATTAACTCCAAAGATATTAAAAAAAAATAAAATTAGATAAAAATATAAGGTTGAATGTCCGGTAGCCAGTGGCGAATAGGGAGTATAAGACTGATCTTTTAATGATAAAGCTAATTTAGCGAACTCTAATTCATCAAAAGCAAGATATTGTGGAATAAAATTAAATTTATAAAAAATTAAAATAAATAAGGATATCATTAATAAAAAAAGAAGAATTTTTTTAGTCATATTTTTTAGTTAGCGAATAATATTTTATTTTAAAAATATCAACTAAAGCTTCAAAAGAATCTTTGATAAAGTTAACATTTTTTGTCTCTACATGTTTCCAAATCACAGAAACTTCTTTAATTTTAAACTTGTATTTGGTAGCTAAAAATAAAAATTCTAAATCAAAACCAGCAGAGACCGATGATCCTTTTATATTTTTTTTATCATGAAAAACTTTTAAATTATTAATTATTTTTAAAGCGGCTTTTTTTTCAAACAGTTTAAATCCGCATTGAGTATCTTTAATTCCTTTTAGGCCAATTAAAGAATTTCTAATAAATATAAAACCTTTAGCCATAATCTTTCTAATTACTGGCGCGCCTTCTCTAGTAGAGTTTCTTGAACCAATAATAATTTGATAGTCGTCTATATATTTTATTAATTTTTCTGCCTCTTCTATTGGAGTGGCTAAGTCAATATCAGAAAACATTACCCAGTCAGAAGAGGATTTTTTAATGCCGGTAATAACAGTAAAAGCTTTGCCTTGATGAGAGTTTTCAATCAGTTTGAATTTAGAAAAGAGTTTTAAATACTTTTCTTTAATAATTTTTTTTGAGTTATCAGTTGAACCATCATCAACTATTAAAACTTCTTTAAAACGATTATTAGTTTTTGTGTAATTGCCAATTTTATCTAATACCCCTTTTTGAATATTCAACTCTTCATTATAACAAGGAATAATTAAAGAGATTTTTGTATTTTTCATATATATAATTTTATATTATTTATGAATTAATTTATAAATTTCTACATTATCGATAATCCACTTGTTTTTTATTTTAAATTCTCCAAACATTTTTATATTCCAAGAATTAGTATTATAAAGATCACATAATTGACCGCAGACTACAAACATCTCATCGCCAATTTCAACTTTTTTTCTATCTAAGGGTTTCAAATTCTTTAATTCTAAAAAATAAAGATAGGAGTCTTCTTGCCAACCATCTGGTTGTACAGCAAAATTGAACTTTTTCGTAGTAATTTTTTTACTTATAAAATCAGCTACTTTTTTAGCATGTTCTATTTGATTGTTTCCTTTATAAAAAAGAAAACTATATTTTTGAAAGTTTAAAAAAATAAAACTGACAAGAAAGATAAAAACAAGAAACTTCTCTAGTTTAAATCTTGTTAGATATTCTAGATAATAACTGATAATGATGATATAAATAGGATATAAATTACTAAAATAATGAGGATGTTTTGGTCCAGAATAAAAAGAAAAGAAAAATAACAAAAAAAAGAAAAAACTAAGAAATAGTTTTATATGATCTTTTTTTTTGATTATAAAAATAAAGTTTATTATTAATAAAAATAGGATTATTAAAACAAGGATAGAGTTTATTTTAAAGTTAAACAAATATTGATTAAGATAATTAAATGTTTCTAAGAAATTATTAAGATAATTAGTTTTTTGTTGACCAGAATTAGTTATTAACTTAAAGAAGTTTTTACTGTTTAAAAAGTTATGTCTTAGGTCAAAAATTAATAAGGGTAGAGAAAAAAATAAAAAACCAAAAATTACCAGTAAATAATTTTTTAAATTTTTTAATTTAAAATTAATTAAATAAATTAAACCAATAATAGGGATAATAAACAAAGATAAATAATGTAATTGAATTGAAAAAGATAGAAAACAACCAGCTAATAAATAATAAAACCATTGATTAGTCTTTAAGCTTTTAATAAAAAAATAAACTGTTAAAAGAGTAAATAAAGGTAGAAGATTAGGATTCCAGGAGAATCTTGAAAACTCAATTAAAACATAAGAAAAACTTATTAATAAGGTTGAGATTAAAGCAATATTTTTATTAAAAAGTTCTTTAATTATGAAATAGTTAATTAATAAAAATAAAGTTGAAAAAAACAAAACTCCAAAACCAAGTCCAATTGGCTCAAAATTAAAAATCAAAAGCCAAGGAGCAATAAAATAATAATAAAACGGACCTAAGTAAACTTGGCCAATTGAGGTTGACGGCCCAATTGCTGGTAAGTGCTCTAGAGTAATAATTCTTTTTATGATAATAGCATCTCTTCCTTGATCAGCTAAAAATTGAACATATTCAGGAAACCGATAGATTCTTAAAAAAAAACCAAAAATAATAATTAGAATTAATAACCAGTTTTTTGTTAGAATATTAATTATGCGTCGCATATGGCCTTATTTAATTTTAACATTTATTGTTTTAATCTCCAGTTTATTTCTTTGGTATCAAGTAGGAATCTTAAATATTTATAAAAATTATGATGGACCACTTTATATAGTTGTTGCAAAAAGTTTTTATTCTCCAGAGGTGATCAAAGATATTAAACTTGAGTTATCGATTCCGCCAAAATACTTTGCCGCTCACCTGCCTTTTTATCCCCTATTGATAAGATTTTTTAGAGAAATTATGGTTTTTTTTGGAGGTTGGTTTGCCAATTTAGAATATTTAAAGTCAATGCTAATTGTTAATTTATTGGCGACAATTTTTTTAGGATGGTTTTTTTATTTTTTTGTTAAAAAGCTTAAATTATCAAAAAATCCATTATTATTAACAATTATTTTTTTATTTATACCAAGATTTTTAGTAGTTAGATCAGTTGGTGCTCCAGAGAGTCTTTTTATTTTATTAATTCTTTTATCATTATATTTTTTTGAAAAAAATCATTATTGGTTAGCAGGATTTTTTGGTGGTTTAGCAACAGCTACTAAGTCTCCAGGAATACTTTTATTTGCCAGTTATTTCCTGACATTAGTTGAGCGATTATTAAAAGAAAAAAGAATTAATTTAAATTGGTTAGGAATTATCTTGATTCCTTTAGGATTAATAAGTGTTTTTATTTTTTTGGGAATTCAGTATAAAGATTTTTTTGCATATTTTAACTCAGGTGATAATCTTCACTTAGTCTATCCATTTGCAGTTTTTAATTTTCAAAAAACCTGGGTAAAAACTGGATGGTTAGAGGATGTTTTATTTTATTTTTTTCTTTATGGTATGACTGTTTTAAGTTTAAAAAGTGTTAAATATAGAAGTTTTTTTTATTTTTCTTTAATCTTTTATCTAGCAATTATTTTTGTTGAACATCGAGATATTTCTCGTTATAGCCTACCGCTTTTACCTTTAGCAATGATTGGTTTTGATAAGTTTTTTGCTTCAAAAAAATTTTTAATTGTTTTTTTAATATTGCTACCGGCAATTATTTTATATGCAGTTAATTTTTTAAAGTTTAATTTAATGCCAATCTCTAACTGGCAGCCATTTTTATAATTTTTTTTGTGATATAATTTTTTTTCTATGATAAATTTTTTGAAAAAGCACTGGTATATTTTTTTAATTATTGTTTTGGGATTAGGGTTTTTTTTCTCGAGAAAAATTATTCCACAACAGGAAAAATCAAATACTTACAAGGTTAAAAAACAAACTTTAAAAGAAGAATTGTCTTTATCAGGAAAAGTTGAGGCAGAAGAAAAAGCTAACTTAAGATTTCAAACATCAGGAAGATTAGCTTGGATAGGAGTAAAAGAAGGTGATTATGTTAAAAAATATCAGTCAATAGCTTCTTTAGATAAAAGAGAACTGCAAAATCGATTAAATAAATATTTAAAAGCATATTCAATTCAAAGAAACAATTTCGAACAAACAAAAGATGATTACTGGAATAAACAATATGATTTAAGTGAAAAGATTAGGGATCAAGCAAAAAGAATTTTAGAAAATAATCAGTTTAATTTAGAGTCAACAGTTTTGGATGTTGAGTATCAAAGTTTAGCAGTTGAATATGCTAATTTATGGACACCCATTGAAGGAATTGTTACAAAAGTTACTTCTCCCTATGCGGGTGTTAATATTACACCATCACAGGCAGAGTTTGAAATTATTAATCCAAAAACTTTATATTTTTTAATCACTGCTGATCAGACTGAAGTGATAAATTTGAAAAAAGGGATGACGGGAAGAATTATTTTAGATTCTTATCCAGATGAAGAGATTAAAGGAGAAATTTATTGGATAGGTTTTATTCCAAAAACTGATGAGACGGGCATAGTTTATCCAGTAAGAGTTAAATTAGAAACCAATAAAGATCTAAAAATTGGGATGAGTGGCGATATTAATTTTGTCCTTAAAGAAAGACAAGATGTAATCTCAATTCCAAAAAACTATTTGAAAGAAGATAAAAAAGGCGATTATATTTATCTTCTCAAAAATAATCAAAAAATAAAAACATATGTTATTGTTGGTGAAGAGATTGATAGTCAGGTGGTTATAAAAACTGGTTTAAATTCAGGAGACTTAATTTATGATTAAACTAGTTAAGGTTTGTAAAAAATACCACATTGATGACGGAGTTGACTTTATTGCTTTAAAAGATGTTAGTTTAGAGATTAAAAAAAATGAATATACTGCTATTATTGGTCCATCTGGATCTGGAAAATCAACCTTAATGCATATTATTGGTCTTTTAGATAAACCAACAAAAGGAAAGGTTTTTATTAATGAAAAAGAAGTTTCTCAGATGAATGATAATCAGATATCAAAATTAAGAAACAAGTTTATTGGGTTTATTTTTCAACAGTTTAATCTAATTAATAAATTGACAGTTTTAGAAAATGTTTTATTACCAGTTTTATATTGTCGAGAAAAATTAAGTTTTAATCCAGAAAAAAGAGCATTAGAACTAATTAAGAGATTCAATATAGATGGAAAAGAAAACTCTTATCCCAATAAACTATCAGGTGGTCAACAACAGCGAGTGGCGATTGCTAGAGCTTTGGTTATGGATCCACCAATAATTTTAACTGATGAACCAACTGGTAATTTAGATAGTAAAAATGGCGAAATTGTCTTAAGTTTATTAGAAAAATTGAATAAAGAAGAAAAAAGAACAGTGATTATTGTTACTCATGATTTAGAAATTGCTAAAAGAACCAAAAGAATAATAAAAATTAAAGATGGTCAAATTGTTTAAGATATGTATTTACTTTCATTAATTAAGTCAGCGATTTTTGATCTATCAAGAAATAAATTAAGAGCTTTTTTAACAACTTTAGGTATAATTATTGGTGTTTTATCAGTAGTGTTATTAATTGCTTTTGGATTGGGATTAAAACAATATATTGCTGATCAATTTAATAGTTTAGGAAGTAATTTAGTTTTTGTTTTACCAGGTCAGGTTTTTAATCGATCAGTTGGTTTTACTAATTTAAGAACATCTTTTTCTTTTGATGAAAAAGATTTTAATTCTTTAAAAAAAGTCAAATTGTCAGAGGTATTAGTACCAGTATTTCAAAAAGGATCAACTGTTAGAGCTTTAGGAAAAGAAGAAATTACTACTTTATATGCCACTACCGAAGAGATATTTAAAGCAAGAAATTTAATTCCTGTTAAAGGAAAGATTTTTGAAAAAAAAGATATTGATAAAAAAGCTAAGATTGTTGTTTTAGGTTATGAAGTAGCAGAAAAAATTTTTGGTAATATTGATTTGGCTGTTGGTGAAAAAGTAAGAATTGAAAATCAAACTTTTAAGGTGATTGGTGTTTTAGAGTCTAAGGGTGGTGGTGGATTTGGAGCTCCAAATTTTGATAGATTTATTTATATTCCTTATAAAACAATTTTTAACATTTTAGGAAAAAAAAACTTTAGTTCATTTTTACTTCAAGCAAAGTCAGAATCAGAAATTGAAAATCTAAAATCAGAAATAAATAAAATTTTAATTAAAAGATATAATAAAGATGATTTTTCTGTGGCTGATTCTAAAGAGGTTTTACAAACAATCCAATCAATCTTTACAGTTTTAAACATGGTTTTGGTTGGTACAGGTGCAATTTCTTTGATTGTAGGTGGAATTGGGATTATGAATATAATGTATGTGTCGGTTTTTGAAAGAACTCGAGAGATTGGTATAAGAAGAGCTCTTGGTGCTTTGGAAAAGGATATTTTATTACAGTTTTTAACTGAGTCAGTAATTTTATCAGTTTTAGGAGGAGTTATTGGTTTAATTCTTTCCTATCTTCTTTCTTTGGTTATAAGAATTTTTTTTCCAGTAATTATTGATGGTTTAGCGGTAATTATGGCTTTATTTGTTTCTTCATTTATTGGAATATTTTTTGGTGTTTTTCCTGCTCAAAAAGCCGCTAAACTTTCGCCAATTGAGGCGATTAGATATGAATAAAATAATTTTTTCAGTAAAATTATTTTAATGGATTACTTTAAGTTTATTTTAAAATCTTCGGTTGATGATTTTAAAAGAAATAAAACAAGGACTTTTTTAACTGCTTTAGGAATTTTTATTGGAGTTTTGTCAATTATTCTTTTAAATAGTTTAGGTTTAGGTTTAAAACGCTATATTAATAATCAATTTGAGGATTTAGGAACTAATCTATTATATATTTATCCTGGCAATAAAAAAGGAATTTATCGAGGAGGTGGATTAATTGGCGGAATAAAGTTTGATAATCGTGATTATTATCAAATTTTAAAAATTAATAATGTAGAAATGGCAAGCCCAATAATTGCTAAAGTCGGTGTAATTATTGAAAACCACGGAAAAGAGAGTTGGGAGATTTAATAGGAATTAATAATGAATTAACAAAACTTTTTAATTTAGATTTAGAAACAGGAAGATCAATTGAAAAAAAAGATATTAATAAAAAAAACAAAGTAGTGCTAATATCAGCAAAATTAGCAGAAAAACTTTTTGGTAAAGATGAAAATAATAATTTTATAAACAGCTATCTTTCTATTGATGGAAACAATTATAAAATAATTGGTATTTTTAAATCAAAAGGAACACGAGGATTAGGTTCAGATTTAGATGCTAATGTTTTTATTCCTTATACTACTTTATCTAATGTTTTAGGAGAAAAAACTATCATTATATTTTTTTAAAAGCAAAAGATAAAGAGAGCGTTAATCAGGTAAAAATAGACATAGAAAATCTTCTTAAAAAAAGATATGATGAAAAAAATTTTTCTATATTAGATCAAAAAGAAACTATGTCAATGCTAGATTCAATTTTTGGAGTAATTAATTTATTTTTATTAGCAATTGCTGGTATTTCTTTACTGGTTGGTGGTATTGGAATAATGAATATTATGTTTGTTTCTGTAACTGAAAGGATCAAAGAAATAGGTATTAAAAGAGCTTTTGGAGCCAGAAGGGTTGATATTCTTTCTTTATTTATTTCTGAATCATTATTAATCTGTATTTTAAGCGGAGCAACTGCTCTTTTATTTGCTTATTTGATTACCTTATTAGTTAATTATTATTTGCCAGCTTATATTGATTTAAAAATTATTTTTTTAGCTTTGAGAGTATCAACTTTAATTGGATTGATTTTTGGAGTTTTACCAGCTAAAAAAGCTGCTAATTTAGATCCGGTTGAGGCAATTCGTTATGAATAAGGTTGACACTTAGGACAAAAAAAAGAACTACGACCATGATGTTTGATTCTTTTTATTTTTGTTTGACAATTTAAACAGGGTTGATTTTCTTTTTGATAAACTAAAAAATATCTTTGATGACTTCCTTTTGAACCATTAGGTAAAATAAAAGCCTCATCAGCGCCTGATGAACCTTTGTCTTCAATACCTTTTTTTATTTCTTGAATAATAGCTTGATATAAATTATTTATTTCATTTTCAGTTAGGCTTAAAGTTTTTTTCAAAGGATGAATTTTTGCTAAAAAAAGCGAGTCATTAGTATAGATGTTTCCAATACCAGCAATATAATCTTGATCCATTAAAAAAATTTTGATAGGTTTTTTTGATTTCTTTATCATTTTTTTAAAATATTCTAAAGTAAACTCTTTTGATAAGACATCAATTCCTTTTGGTTTAATTGGTTTTTTAGTGATTTTAATCCAACCAAATTTTCTTAAGTCATTAAAAAATAGTCCTGAGTTATCCTTAAAAATAATTATTACTCTGGTAGTATTTGCTGGCATTTTATTAGTTTTAGTAAAAGGGATAATGTTTTTAAAAAAAGCTTTATTTGTATTTTGAGCATAGAGAAGTTGTCCAGTAAGCTTAAAATGAATATTAAGATAAATAAGGGTGTTGTTTTTAGAAAGAGTAATTACTAAAATTTTTCCAAATCTTTCTAAACCAATAATTTTTTTTCCGATAATTTGTTTTTTATCACCAATAAAGTTTTTAAGAGAGAGAATTTTAATATCTGAGACTATTTTATTAATAATTAATGATTTAAGACTGGTTTTTATTGTTTCTACTTCTGGTAATTCAGGCATTTTTAAAATTGATTTTTGATTTAATAAAGTTAATAAATTTTTCTTTAAAAATTTCTTTAGTAAACTTTTTTGCAGTTTTTCGAGCATTTTTTTTCATAATTAATAGTTTGTTTTTTGATAATTTTTCAAGAAGATTAATTTTTTCAATTAAGCCTTTTGGTGTTAATTGATTATATAAATAACCATTAAAATTATTTTTTAAATATTCAGGAATACCTCCTGAATTAAATGCAATTACTGGTAGTCCATAACCCATGGCTTCAACTGGAGCAATACCAAACTCTTCATCAACTGAAGCAAATAAAAATCCATAAGCATTTTCATAAAGTTGGTTTTTTGTTTTTTCATCTGTATAACCAAAGAATTCAACTGTTTTTCCAGCGATTGATTTAAGATATTTTTCATCACGACCAGTACCAATAACTTTAAGATTAAAACCATACTGATTAGCAGCTTTAATTAAAATATCAACATGTTTTGCTCGAGCTAATCTTGAGACAGTTATATAGTATTTATTTTTTTTATTTATTTTTAAATTAATTTTTTTTGGGATTTCCACTGGAGGATAAATAACTGTTGAATCTTGTCTATAAAACTTTTCAATTCTTTTTTTTGTTTCATAGGAATTAGCAATTAAATAATCCGGTTTTTGTGATGATTCAAAATCCCAAAGTCTTAAAAAATGGTTAACAATATAAGCATAGATTTTTACTAGTAGATATTTTTGCCATTCAATGGCAGTTTCATATCCATAAAGATAACGAGGTGGATGATGAATATAGGAAATATGAATGGTTGGTTTTTTAGTGATGACTCCTTTTGACATCCAACTTCCTGAAGAAGAGATTACTAAATCATATTTTGAAAGATCAAAGCTTTCCCAGATTAAAGGAGTTAAAAATCGAAATGGTGAATAAAAATTTTTTAAAACAGAAATTTTTCCAAACCAAGCGACATAAATTTTCCAATTAGAGACATTTTTTTTAAAAGAGACTAAAAAGTTATTTTTATAAACAGTCGTATAAATATCTGCTTTGGGAAAGATTTCTTTTAAAACTAAAAGAACTTTTTCTGCACCACCAAATTCAACTAATTGATCGTGAGCAATGGCAACTTTAAGTTTATTTAATGGTTTCATAATTGTTTTTATTTTTTATTATTATAATAGATAAATGGATTTATTAGAGACAATTATTTTAGGAATAATAGAAGGAATTACTGAGTTTTTACCAATTTCTTCAACAGCTCATTTAATTTTTTTTTCTAAAGTTTTAGGTTTAAAACAAACAGAGTTTATTAAATTATTTGAAGTTTTTATTCAATCAGGAGCGATTTTGTCAGTAATTTTTATTTACTTTTCTTATTTGAAAACTAATTCTTGGTTAATTAAATATTTGTTGATTTCTTTTTTGCCAACTGCTTTGGTAGGTTTTTTACTTCATAAAATTATTAAATCAGTTTTTTTTGAATCAATTTATTTAATAGTTTTTTCGTTATTTTTTATTGGTTTATTATTTATTATTTTTGAAAAATTTGTTTTTGAAAAAAGAAAAAAGTTTCTATCATTAAAAAACATTGATTTTTATCAGGCTTTAATAATTGGTTTTTGTCAGTCTCTGGCAATTGTTCCTGGAGTTTCTCGAGCAGGCGCAGTAATTTTAACAATGATGATAATTGGTTTTAAAAGAAAAGATTCAGCATTATATTCTTTTTTATTGGCAGTGCCGACAATTTTTAGTGCTTCTTTTTATGATTTTTATAAATCAAAAGAGTTGTTCTTGAATAATTTAAACTATTTATATTTATTAGTTTTAGGTTTTATTATTTCTTTTATATTTGCTTATTTATCAGTTAAATGGTTGGTTGATTATTTAAGAAAACATAATTTAATTTTTTTTGGTATATATCGGATTTTACTTGCTATAATAATCTTAATTATTGTCTCCGTAGTTTAATGGATAGAATAAGGGCTTCCGGAGCCTTTGGTGAGAGTTCGATTCTCTCCGGAGACACTTATTTGGGCTTATAGGTAAGTGGCATACCGGGTCATTCGCATTGACCAGTCGCCGGTTCGATTCCGGCTAAGTCCACAGATAATTTGATATAATTTTTTATATAATTATAGCGTCCGTAGCTCAGTGGCAGAGCACTACTCTTATAAAGTAGGAGTCCTTGGTTCGAATCCAAGCGGACGCACATAAGCGGGCGTAGTTTACCGGCAAAACGTCTCCTTGCCAAGGAGAAGACAGAGGGTTCAATTCCCTTCGCCCGCTCAGAAATGGATAACTTTAAACTTTAAACATCTAGCTTTAATATTAAAGACAAAAATATACAAAAAAATAT
>DAIQPK010000005.1:0-8401 GCA_036787375.1 Patescibacteria group bacterium | reverse complement strand
AAAAAATATAAAATTATTTAAGAAATTTATTGATAAAAATAATTAACCAAAAGAAGATGATAATTATGTAGATAATTTCAAAAATGCCGTTAATTTTTCCTCCCATTATAAAAAGTAATGAGATTATAGCTTGAATAATAATAAATTTTTTGGTGGTTTTTATAAATAAATAATTTTTAGTGATTTTTGAGATAAAAAATTGAAATAAAGTAAATGATAAAAAAAGAGTAATAACCAGAAACATATGAATAGGTTTATTTTCTGATGAGGGAAAAAATCCCAGTAATCCAAAAGATAAAATGGCAATAAATAAAGAAAAAAATTCCAAACTGAAAAATTTTAATTTAAAAAAATTTTTTAGATAATAAGCAAAACCTAAATCTAAAAATGCTTTAATAAAAAATATTAAATTAAAGTAGGTTAGTTTCTTTTCATCAAGAAAATAACTTAGTTCAGAGATAGTAAAATCAAAAAAATTAAAATAAAAAGGAGTTAGGGTTTGAAAATAAAAAGAGGTTGATAAAAAAATTACAAATGATAAAAGAACATTATATTTTATTAATTGGAGATAATTATTTTTTTTCATTTTTAATTAATTTTAATACTTTTTCAAAAGCTTGTTTGTCTGATTGATAAGTTAGTTTTTTAAAAACCGTTTTTTCATCTAAAAATTTAGCATCATTCATCTCCCAGTCATGATTTTTTGGATCGCCAGATAAATACTCCATTAAAAAATAATAAACAGTCTTTTTAATTAAATTTCCTTGCCAATTATATTGATAAAAAATTTTCACTGGATTTTTATTAATAATTTTTGTTTTTATACCACCCTCTTCTTCAACTTCTCTTAAAGCAGTTTGTTCTAAATCTTCTTCAGGATTGATATCACCAACTAATCCTTTAGGAAAAACCCAACCTTTATGTTGTGAATGTTGACAAATTAACCATAATAATTGATTATTTTCATTTTTGTAAACAATTCCTCCAGCTGATATCTGATTAATGATTTTCATAATATTTTTTTAAGGCTTTTGATTTAGTAGGTAGCTTAATCTAGATTTTGGATTCCCTTGATAAGGTAAATTTGTAAATGTTCCAATAGTATGAAAACCAAAATCAAGATTAGGCAATAAATCTATTAAATTAGTATTATAATCAAAACCAGCTGCTAAACCAACTGGATTTTTGAAAAATATGTTATCAATTTTTTTATTTAATGTTTTATCTTCATATTTAAACTTAGTTTTTATAAAAAAAGTTAAAGGAGTTTTATTAGTTATTTTTCCAAGACTAATAATTTTTTCATGAATAAACTCTGAATCAAATAGAAATAAAATTGGTTTTAATAGATATTTATAAAAAAACTGATAAACTAAAAGATGAATCTCAAATTTTTCTTCTTTGAATAGTTGATTAACTCGTAAAAGAATTAAAGTTGAGATAATGACTGATAAGGTACAGTAAAAACAGAGACTTTGAAGAATAAATATCTGAAGATACATAAAGTATAAAGAAGCCAAAAAGTCAATAATTGACTCAATGATTAAAAGGTATTTTAATATTACTAATGATTTTTTTGTTATTAAAAAAATTAAAATTGTTAAAAAAAGATAGTGAATAACTCCAATTAAGGCTAAGGGAATACCAAAAATTTCTGAATAAAAACTAATTAAGATTTTTGCACAATCATTAAAGATACTCATAAAAGGAAT
This sequence comes from Patescibacteria group bacterium, assembly GCA_036787375.1. Taxonomy (GTDB): domain Bacteria; phylum Patescibacteriota; class Microgenomatia; order UBA1406; family GWC2-37-13; genus GWC2-37-13. The sequence goes on along the minus strand of DAIQPK010000005.1, from coordinate 6,689 downwards.
TGATGGAGTTTGACATGATGAAAGAGTACTTTGATAATGTTTAAAAGTCAGGTATAAAGAGTCTAAAAATCCAAGAATAAAAAGAATTAACAATAAAATCATAATAATGTTATATAAAAATTTTGATTTGGTAGAGAAGTTAAGATTTGTTTCATATAGGGCGGAGGCAGGAGGATTCGAACCTCCGATCCCAATTGCTTGGGATACTGGTTTTCAAGACCAGCTCATTCAACCACTCTGACATGCCTCCATTTTATACAGGATTTAAGATTTATTAAGGCTTATACAATAAAAAGTTTTGGTGTTTTTTCAATTGAGGCGTGTGCCGGAATCGAACCGGCGCATAGCTGTTTTGCAGACAGCTGCGTTACCACTTCGCCAACACGCCACTACTTTAAATATTTTACTTTAAAAATAAGATTTTAACAATCTCTTTTGATAAAATATAAGTAGATTTTGGAGGTGTGCCGGAGTGGTTGAACGGGCCGCTCTCGAAAAGCGGTATTCCGATGATATCGGAATCAGAGGTTCAAATCCTCTCACCTCCGCCAATATGAGTATTAAAAATTTACCAATAATAAAAATATTCTCTCATGAGTATCAAATTAAAGAAGAGCAAGGAAGGAGATTAATTAAGATTTTTGCTTCGGAAAAAATTTTTGATAGTCTTGAGAAAGAAGTTTTTAATCAAGCAGTTAATGTGGCGAGTTTACCTGGATTAGCAGGTCCGATTTGTTTAATGCCTGATTCTCATGTTGGTTATGGAGCACCGATTGGGACAGTTTTTGCAATGAAAGAAGATAGAGGATATATTTCTCCGGGAGCGATTGGTTATGATATTAACTGTGGAATGAGATTGATTATTACTAATTTAACTTATAAAGAGATTAAGCCTTTTATTAAAAAAATAGTTGACAGACTTTTTGAAGAAATACCAACTGGTTTGGCAAAAAAAGGTTTTTTAAAAGTAAATAAAAAAGAATTAAAAAATTTGGTTGAAAAAGGAGTTCATTATTTAGTCAATAATATAAATATAGGTTGGGAAGAAGATATCAAAAATATTGAAGAAGAAGGCCAGATTAAAGGTGCTGATTTTCAATCAGTTTCTCAACAAGCAATTGAAAGAGGTTTAAGTCAATTAGTAACCTTAGGTTCAGGAAATCATTATTTAGAAATTCAAAGAGTGGAAAAGATTTTTGACAAAAAATTAGCAGAAAAATATAAAATTTGTCAAGAAGGCCAGATAGGAATTATGATTCATTGTGGATCAAGAGGATTTGGTCACCAAGTATGTTCGGATTACTTAAAAATCTTTAAAAAACATGCCTCAAAATTTAAAATTAATCTTAAAGATTGGCAGTTGATCTGTGCTCCAATCAATTCTTCTATTGCTAAAAATTATATTAAAGCAATGTCATCAGCAGCTAATTTTGCTTTTGTAAATAGAGAGGTAATTAGTCACAAAGTAAGAGAGATTTTTGCTAGAGTATTAGGCGGAAGTCCAGAAAAATATTTAATGAAATTAATTTGTGATGTTGCTCATAATATTGGTAAATGGGAAATTCACCAAATTCCTGAAACCAACAGAAAAGAAAAAGTTTTTGTTCATAGAAAAGGAGCAACTCGGTCTTTTCCTAATCAGCCAATAATTATTGGTGGTTCAATGGAGACTGGTAGTTATCTTTTGGAGGGACATAAAGAATCTTTAGAAAAATCTTATGGTTCAACTGCCCATGGTTCGGGAAGAACAATGTCCAGAGAAAAAGCAAAAAAGGTTATTAAGGCTGAAAAATTATGGAATGAAATGTTGAAAAAAGAAATTTATGTTCGTTCTCTCTCATTTTCGGGATTAGCTGAAGAGGCTGGAGTTGCCTATAAAGATATTAATGAGGTGATTGAGACTGTTGAAAAGAATAATCTATCAACTCCGGTTGCATATTTTAGGCCATTAGGTAATATTAAAGGATAAAAATATATGATAAAATCGAGATCAATTTTTAATAGTCCAACTTATGGCAAAATTGATTTATCTCAATTAAAAAAAATTACGACTGATTTTTTAAAAAAAGATAAAAAAGCCAATTATGAGATTATTGTTGGTACAGACTCTCAAAAAATTAGTCGTGATAATTATGACTTTGTTTCGGCTTTAATTATTCATCGAAAAGGTTGGGGGGCAATTTATTTTTGGAAAAGAAAAGTTGTCAATCAAAAAATGTCTTTAAAAGAAAGAATATATCAAGAGGCAACTTTATCTTTAATTTTATCTGAAGAGTTTGTTGAGTTTTTTAAAATTAATGGAATCTCTAAATATAATATTCAAATTCATGTTGATATTGGTCACCAAGGTGAAACAAGAGAATTAATTAATGAGGTGATGGGAATGATAAGAGGAAGCGGCTATCAAGTAAAAATAAAACCTAATTCTTATGGAGCGTCAAAAGTAGCTGATAGATATACTTGATTTAGTTAAATTCATTTAATACTAATTTTTCCATCCCATATAAACGACTCGGTTATACAGCAGTTATAGTCAGTTGAAACCAGTAGGTGAACTTGGCAGGTTAACTGAGTACAATTTTTAATTTATTTATATCATTTAATCATCATTTATCATTCAATTATCATTTGTCATTTGTTATTTATTATTTATTATTTATTTGTGATTTAGTGTTTAGGATTTATCTTAATTAGGTTAATTAAAAATAATTCTATGATAAATATTCTTTTATATTGGTTTCGTTGATTATAAAGGTAGTTCCTTGACCAGAGACGATTTTTAAAGCCACTTTTCTTATAATGCCTTCAATAGTTCTTTCTAAGGTTCTTATTCCGGCATCAAAACCTAGTGGTCGAGTGATTCTTAACCATAGACCATCATCGATTTTAAGATTTTCACTAGTTAAGCCAGCATTTTTTAGATATTTTGGCAAAATATAGTTTTTAGCAATTTGAATTTTTTCATTATCGGTATATGAGGGCATCTGAATTACTTCTAATCTGTCCATAACCGCAGTTGAGATATCTCTGGTATTATTGGCAGTAGCAATAAATAAGACTTGAGATAGATCAAAAGGATAGTCAATAAAATAATCAATAAAATTGATATTTTGATTGGGATCTAATAGTTCAATTAAAACTCCCATAATAGCTGCTCTTGCCTCAGGAGTGATTCTGTCAAGCTCATCAAGAAGAATAACTGGATTTTTAACAGAAGCTCTTCTTAAAGCTTTTATAATCATACCTGGTTCAGCATGAGGGTTAGTTTTTGATTGACCACGTAGATCTAAAGCCGAAGATAATCCTCCAAAAGGAATCCGAACAAATTTTCTTCCCAAGCTTTCTGCAACTGAGATAGCAAAAGTAGTTTTACCAGTGCCCGTTAAACCAACAAAAAATAAAATCGGAGCTCGATATTCATTATTAGGATCTTTTTGTTTTTGAAGAATTAAAATTGATAGATATTCAAGAACTCTTTGTTTAATTTTTTCTAGACCATAGTGATTTTTATCCAAAGTTTTTTTAGCCAAATTAATATCTAATATATCATTGGTTTTTTTAAACCAAGGAAGATTAATAATCCAGTCGATATATTTTTCAATAATATCAATTTGTGATAAATTGCCTCCGTGCTTTAAAGAGAGATTAATTCTTTCAATTTGTTGCTCGGCTTTTTCCAATAAATTAGCAGGTAGTTCTTTAGAATGCAAAAGCAATTTTAGTTTTTCTATTTCTGACAATAAATTATTATTATCCATATTATTAGCAGATTAAATGATTGTTTGATAAATTCCTCTTGACAACTAAAAAAAAATTAGTTATATTTTCATCATAAAAAAATTATTAGTTAATTACAAGTTTAGTTTTTAACAAATTATGGCAAAATCAAATATCAATATTAAACCCCTTTTTGATTATGTATTAGTTAAACCATTAGAAGGAGAGACAAAAACTCCTTCAGGAATTGTTCTTCCTGATACTGCTAAGGAAAAACCTCAGGTGGGTGAGGTAATGGCAGTTGGGCCAGGTCCAGATAAGTGTTACGATGATGATTGCAAATGTCAAAAAATGGTCGTTAAAGTTGGTGATAAGGTCTTATACAAAAAATGGGGTGGTAATGAAGTGAAGGTTGGTATGGAAGAGTGGCTTTTGATTGAACAAAAAGATATTATGGCAATTATTGATTAAAAATTATTAGTTAAAAGTTTATTTTTTTAAAAACTATGGCAAAACAAATTAAATATGGAGCAGAAGCTCGAAAAAAACTTCTTGATGGTGTTAATAAATTAGCTAATGCAGTGGCAACCACTTTAGGTCCAAAAGGTAGAAATGTTGCTTTGGATAAAAAGTGGGGAGCGCCAAATGTTGTTCACGATGGAGTGTCAGTTGCTAAAGAAATAGAACTTGAAGATACATTTGAAAATATGGGAGCTCAATTAGTTAAAGAAGCTGCTTCAAAAACTGCTGACATTGCTGGAGATGGAACAACTACAGCAACAGTTTTAGCTCAATCTTTAGTTCAAGAAGGAATCAAAATGATTACTGCTGGTGTTAATCCAATGATGCTTCAGCGAGGTTTAGAGAAAGCTTCAAAATACGTGGTTGAAGAATTAAAAAAAGTTAATAAAAAAATTGATTTAGATGAGGCGGCATCAGTAGCAACAATTTCTGCTGGTGATCCTAATTTAGGAAAGATTATTGTTGATGCTTTAAAAGCAGTTGGCGGGAAAGATGGAGTGGTGACTGTTGAAGAGGGAAAAGGACTTGAGACAACAGTTGATCATAAGGAAGGGATGCAGTTTGATCGAGGTTTTGCATCACCATATTTAGTAACTGATCCTGATAAGATGATAGCCGAAGTGGAAGACCCATATATCTTGATTACCGATAAAAAAATATCAGCAATTTCTGATCTCTTACCATTTTTGGAAAAACTTGTTAAAGTATCAAAAAATTTAGTAATAATTGCTGATGAAGTAGAAGGTGAGGCTTTGGCTACTTTAGTAGTTAATAAATTAAGAGGTACATTTAACGCTTTAGTAGTTAAAGCACCTGGTTTTGGAGACAGGAGAAAAGAAATGCTTCAGGATATTGCTATTTTAACTGGTGGAACAGTTATCTCTGAAGATTTAGGAAAGAAATTAGAAAATATTGAAGTAGAAGACTGTGGTCGAGCTGACAAAGTTAAGTCAGATAAGGAAAACACCTCAATTATTGGTGGTAAAGGTAAAAAATCTGAAATTGAGGCAAGAATTGCTCAAATTAAAAGAGAAATTACTGAAACTACCAGTGATTTTGATAAAGAAAAGTTACAAGAAAGACTAGCCAAGTTATCTGGAGGAGTGGCAGTAATTAATATTGGTGCAGCTACAGAGATTGAGATGAAAGATAAAAAAGAAAGAGCGACTGATGCGGTGGCGGCTACTAAAGCGGCTTTAGAAGAAGGAATTGTGCCTGGCGGAGCAGTGGCTTTATTAAATATTAGTCAAAAAATGAATTCGGATAAAATGGGTAAATTATCAACTGAAGAAAAAATTGCTTTTGATTTGGTTAAAAAAGCATTAGAAGCTCCGTTTAAAAAATTAATAGAGAATGCTGGTATTGATGCAGGCCAACTTTTAGCTAAGGCTAGAGAAATGGCTAAAGAAGGAATGGGTTTTGATGTAATTTCCTTAGAGTCAGTAGAAACCGCTAAACCAATTGATATGGTAAAAGCAGGAATTATTGATCCTTTAAAAGTAGTAAGAACTGCGGTTCAGAATGCTGTATCTGTGGCAACTATGATTTTAACAACGGAAGCTTTAATTACTGATTTACCCGAAAAAAAAGAGTCAACAACGCCAGCAATGCCATCAATGCCTGAGTATTAACAAAAAAAGTGTTAAGGTTTCAAAAACCCCGCTTAGAGCGGGGTTTTTTTTATTTAAATTTACATTGACAATTTTTATTTTTAAGAATTTGTTTTTGTTCTTTAATGGTATTAACAAATTTTTTTTGAATACTTTTTCCTTTGGCTAATTTTTTATCTAAAGGTGAGTTATGTTGATAATTTCTTTTTTTCATTTCTTTAACAAGTTGTTCATGTCTTAAATATAAAGCTTTTAGTTTTCCTTGCCAACGAAGAGTTTCTGGGTGTTTACGATAACCTTTTTTATTTTTTGTTAAGATTGTCCATAAGGCATGGAGTTCTCGATGTTCTCCTAAAAGATGATCTCTGCATAATTTATTTGGTGGTAGATCCCAGATTCTCATAGTTTTTTCATAATCCTAATTTTTTTTGCAATGAAGAAACTAACTAAAGAGACAATAGCGGTTAAGATTGTTCCCCAAATTATATCAATAATAGTGATAATAATTGGCCAGTTTTTAATTGTTGCTAAATTAGTTAAGTCATAAGTTGCATAACATACTAATCCAAAAAATCCGCCTAATAATATTACTTTTGATAGAGAAAAATTATTTAATAAGGAAGGATAAATAACAAAGGTGATTACTCCAACAATGAAAAGTAAATAAAATATTATTACGGCAACAATCCAATTAATAGAGTTAGTCATTAAAAAACCAAGATATTTTTGATAAAAATTTTTAGCAATTAATCCTAACCAGATAATATCAATAATAAAAAATATTAGTAAGGTAATTAAATAAATTTTAATAAACATATTTATTTTTAAATAATAATTTTA
>DAIQPK010000076.1:0-2284 GCA_036787375.1 Patescibacteria group bacterium | reverse complement strand
CAAAGTTAGGATAACCGAGTCGGTTGTAGAAGTGGCAAAGCTGGTTTTAACTGACTTTAAATGATTAAATCTATTTAATTAAACTATCAACATCGCATCTCCAAATGAGTAAAAACGAAAGTTGTTCTCAATGGCAATTTTATATAAATCAACCAAATGTCTTTTTGCTTTTTTATGCTGTAAAAATGCCTCAACTAACATCATTAAAGACGACTTTGGTAGATGAAAATTAGTAATCAAGCAATCAACCATCTTAAAATTAAAAGGTGGAAAAATAAAAAGATTGGTTTTTTCAAAAAACGAAAACGACTGATTTTTTGTTAAAGATAAATTATTATTATTTAATAAAAAAGACGGTTTAATTTTTTTCGCTTTCGAGTGCCCCACCATAGGCAAAGGAAACTCTCGGACAATAAAAGATTCGATCGTTGAATCTCTAAATAGTTTAAAAGAAGATCTAACCACTGACTCAAGCGTCCTCACTACTGTTGTTCCTACTGCTACCAGTTTTTTTCCTTGTTTTCTTAATGTTTCAAAACTTTTAAATGATTGATAATCAACTTCATAATATTCTTCATGCAAAGACTTATTTTTTAGGTTTTCCTCTGTTACTGGAGTAAAAGTCCCCATCCCAACATGTAAAGTGATAAAAAATTTATTAATTCCTTTTTTTTTTATTTTTTTAAAAACTCGATTGGTAAAATGAAGCGAGGCCGTTGGTGCCGCTACTGAACCAACTTTTTTAGCAAAAACTGTTTGATAACTTTTTTTTAATTGAGTTTCAGAAAGCGAAGTTTTTTTTAAATAAATAGGTATCGGCATCGAACCGTATTTATAAAATTGTTCAAATAATTTTTTGTCTTCAAAATCAAAACTACCAAGAAAAATTTTTTCCTTTTGTTCAATTATTTTAACTGACAAACCACTTTGAAAAAACAACTCATCGCCAACATTAACTTTTCTATCAACTAATAACTTAATTTTTTTATCACCTTGATACTCATTAATTAAAAAAACCGTCTTTACTTTTCCACCAGTTTTTTTAATCATCTCAACTCTTACTGGAGCGACTTTAGTATTGTTTAAAACTAAAAAAGATTTCTTGGGAAGATATTTGTCAAGATTTAAAAAATAATCAAAAAGAATTTCATCGTTAACACTGTTATAAATAAAAAGTTTAGACTTATCACGAGATTGAGCTGGTTTTAAAGCTAAATTTTCCTCTGGTAGCTGATAATCATAAATCTTCCAGTCCATAAAATTATTTATACATCTCTTTTATTTGAAAAAGAATATACCAGGACAATCCTATTCCAACAACTAAACTGACAAAATCAAAAACCACCACACATCTAACTAGATAAACCAACGAGCTATAAAAAAGCAATCGCCAAGAACTAAGTTTTTTTTGAAAAAGACCAGGTACAGCAACTGCCTCAATAATAAGTATCAACAAGATAAATAACTGCTCTAATCGATAAACCAATCCTCCTCGAAAACCAATAAGATAAGAAAACTGATTTAAAAACCCCAGATTTAAAACCGATAAAAAACCAAAAACCAAAGAGATAATCAATAAATATGGTCCATAATCAACAATCAATTTCTTAATATTTTTTGGAAGTTGATAAGGAATTTTATTAATTAGCTCCTCTACTTTTTCTTCTAAATCTTTTAACAGATTTGGAAGATCTTTTTTTTCAGTTTTCATAATAAAAAATTAATTATTAACTTAATAAATAATACCAAATTTTTAAATCAATATTAAACTTTTTTAATTAATCTTAAAAAAGTTATTTGATAGTCTTGGAGATTTTTTGTTTTTTTATCAACTGTTTGAAACTTTTTTTGATAATCAGGAAAAAAACAGTCAGCCTCAGGAAAATCTTTGTTAACTATAGTTAAATAAAGCTCATCGACAATATCAATGGCCTGCTTATAAACACTTTCGCCACCAATAATAAAGATTTTTTTATTTTTAAAAAAGATATTATTTTTTACTTTTTCTTTTAAATCTTTAATCGCTTGAGAGAAATCATTATAAACCAAAACTTGGTTGTAAAAAAAATTTTTATCTTTAGTAATAACCACATTAATTCTTTTGGGTAAAGGTTTAATAGGTAAAGATTCAAGTGTCTTCCTTCCCATAACAACAATCTGATTAATAGTAAGATTTTTAAATCTTTTTAAATCTTCAGGTATATGCCATAAAAGTCGATTATCTTTCCCCAACTCATGATTTTTTCCAATTGCTGCTATGATTGAAATCATAAGTTAATTATAA
>DAIQPK010000075.1:0-2373 GCA_036787375.1 Patescibacteria group bacterium | reverse complement strand
ATTTTTTTATGAAACCTCGAGAAAGACTAATTGCTTTTGGAGAAAAGGTTCTTGCCAATAATGAGCTTTTAGCTTTAATTTTAGGAAGAGGAATAAAAGGTGAGGATGTATTTTTACTGGCGCAAAAACTGCTTTCCCGCTTTAAGACCTTAGAGAATCTATCTCAGGTAACCATTGAAGAGTTAAAGAAAATTAAAGGGATTGGTTTGGTAAAAGCCTGTCAGTTAAAAGCTTGTTTTGAATTAGCAAAAAGACTAAAAGAAGAGATGAGGTTTTCGGACAATGCTTTTAATAAGGAAAAAGATCTTGTCTCTCAACCTAAAGATATTTTTCAAAAACTAAAAACTCGTCTTAACTGTTATCATAAAGAGCATTTTTTTGTTGTTTGTCTTGATAATCGTAATAAGATTATCACTATTGAGATGGTAACCTTGGGAATTTTAAATAGTAATTTAATTCATCCAAGGGAGACTTTTGAAGTAGCTATCAAAAACCACTCATCACAGATTATTATCTGTCATAACCACCCTTCAGGTGATTCCCAACCATCTGAGGTTGATATTGAGATTACCAACCAACTAATTAAAGCTGGAGAGGTTTTAGATATTAAAGTTTTAGATCATATTATCATTGGTAAAAATAGTTATTTTAGTTTTAAGGAAAAAAAGCTGATTGAGTAATTATTTTTAATCTGATAAAAAAACACAGTTTTATTTGGTTTTTTGGAAAACAAGCCAAAATCAATTGATTGTCGATGACCTAAATGAAGAACAATGGTCGTGTCTCCTAGTAAATAAAAATTAGAGGAAAACTTTTTAATTAGATTTAAAAGCTCAACCTGATTTTTTGTTAGAACTTGTTGATGTTTTTTTAAAGTATTTTGAAAAAGTGTTTAATTTCTGATTTATAATTTAATCGTTTTTTTTAAGATTTTCAAAAAAGTTGATAAGTTTTTTTATATTTTTTGATTTTGATAAAAGTTTAAACATCATTCCAATTACTATAGTTTAAAATATGCCCTAAAACTGATTGTTGAGAAAGATTTTTTTCATCTTTTATATACCGGGATAAACAAGCTTTTTTAATAAAATATAATGAGTTAATTATGACATTTTTCAAACCAAATTTTGAAACTAAGATAAAATAGAAATTTTTTTAAAAATTCTTACGTTTTCAGTTTTTTATTGGAAATTAAAAAAGAAAACCAACTGTTTTTTTAGAAATTTTGAAATCTTTTTAAGAAATCTTATTTAATTTCTTTAAATCTCAAGAAGAAACTCTTTTAAAATCAAAAAGTAGTTTTCTAAACTTTTGACATCAACCCACTCATTATCTGAGTGAAGACCGGCGCCAACTGGACCAAAGGTGACGCCATCGCAGCCAATTTGATTAAAATGTCTGATATCTGATCCTCCGTGCTTAACAATTGTTTTTAAGGGTTTTTTTAAAATCTTTTTACCTACCTGTTTTAATTTTTTTAGATAAAAATTATCTTGAGAGGTAAATTGACTTGGTTCATAAAGAAGAATTTTTAAATGAGATTTGTTTTTAGTAATTTTTTTTAAAAAACTTAAAACATTGTTATCATCTTTTGGAATATATCGAATATCAAGTTTAGCCTTTGCCCAATCAGGAATTTTATTAAAGGTATCATTATTAGTTTCAATTTTAGCTAAATTTATAGTGGTTTTCCAAGTTTCTTTTTTTGGGACTGGATAACGGATTTGGATTTTATTCAAGATATCTTTTAACCTCCACAAAGCGTTTTTACCTTGCCATGGATAAGCTCCATGACCAGTTTTTCCTTTAGTTTCAATCTCAACCCAGATAATGCCTTTAGCTTGATTGTTAACCCCAAAATCAGTTGGTTCACCGGCAATGACAAAATCAGCCCTAACTCCTTTTTCAATCTGATATTTGGTTCCGTCAAAACCACCAACCTCCTCATCAGACACTAACTGTAAACCAATAGGATAATTAAGTTTTTTGGCTAACTCTTTAAAAACTAAGATTAAAACTGCTGCGGCCGCTTTCATATCAATGGCTCCTCTTCCATAAAGCCGACCATTTTTTTCATATGGTTTAAACTGGCCTTCTTTTCCATCAACTACATCCAAATGAGCATTTAAAATCACCTTAAATCTTTCTGGTCTTTTTTTACCAAAATAAATTAAAGCTGATGGACTATTATTCTTTTCAAAATACTCAATTGTATATTTTTTAATTTCGCCTATTGCCAACTCTAAAACTTTTTTTAACATTGTGGGATTGGATTTGGTGGAAACGAGCGAGATTAAAGACTTGGATAAATTAATAGTTTTAGTTAACATTTTTTTAGATTAAATTATAACTTTTCCTTCTAAAATTTGTTGA
>DAIQPK010000074.1:0-2423 GCA_036787375.1 Patescibacteria group bacterium | reverse complement strand
TTACTAATTTATCAGCCTCTTGGTTTTTTTCTCTTAAAATATGATAATAACTTATGGGTAAGCCAATCTCATTCTCAAAAATACGAATCCTCATTATATACTCTCTAATCTTAGAATTTTTTACCTTATAAATACCATTAACCTGATTAACCAAAAGTTTTGAGTCAGAATAACACTCAATTTTGTTAATATTAGTTAGTTTTTGTTTTTTTATTTCCTCCAATGCGGTTATTAATGCTTGATACTCAGCTTCATTATTAGTGGCAACACCAATCTTTTTATGTCTTTGAAAAATTTTTTTACCATTAAGGTAAAACACTATTCCAATTGAAGCGGATCCTGGATTGCCCTTGGCTCCTCCGTCGGTGAAAACTTTAAGAATCATCTTATGATTTTACAATAAGGTCTGTCCTCAAACAAGAAAGAACTGCTAAAAAAATCTCACCTCATACTCGCCGGTCTCTTTTTTTCTTATCAAATCCTTAATCTCCATTAAAGATAAGGCATTTAAAATCTCTCCAATTGGTTTTTGGAAAATAACTATTAACTCCTCAACTGTTAGTGGTTTTCCCTCAAGTTTTAAAAACATCTCTTTTTCAAAATCAGATAAACTCTTCAAGATCTCGTTTTTTTTATGAGATTTAATCTTTATATTAAACTCTTCAAAAATATCCTCAACCGAGGTAACCAACTTGGCTCCTTGTTTAAGAAGAATATTGGGCGCTTGAGATTTATCAGATAAAATCGGCGCTGGTGGAGCAAAAACTATCTTTCCTTGTTCAGCGGCGTAACGAGCGGTAATTAAAGAACCTGAGTCTTTTTCTCCTTCAACCACCATCACTCCTTTTGACAAACCGGAAATAATTCGATTTCGAGCAATAAAAAGTCCTTTTAAAACCAGCTGCCCAGGAGGAAACTCAGAAATTACCGCTCCATTTTGAATAATTTTTTCATATAAAAACCGATTGGCAGCTGGATAAACAATATCAACTCCACATCCTAAAACAGCCATTGTTATACCTTGACTTTCCAGACAAGCCCAGTGGGCTAAAGTATCAATTCCATAAGCTAAGCCTGAAATAATAGTAAAACCGGCCTGAGTTAACTCTTTAGAAAAAATTGTTGCCACTTTTTTTCCATAATCAGTCGGTTCCCTTGTTCCCACAATCGCTAAAACCATCTCGTTGAAAAACAAACTTTTAATCTCTAATTCAGTTTTAAGATAAAGACAGATTGGTGGATCAGAGATATTTTTTAAACTTTCTGAATACTCATCGTCATCAATGGTTAAAATCTTTATCTGCTTTTTCTCAATTTCTTGAAATTTTTTTTCTAAATCAAACTGACTCCTAAAATTGACAAACCTTAAAGTTAACTTTTCTCCTAAAACTTGATTTAACTCTTCTTTTGGAGCTAAATAAGCGTTTTTAACTGAGGAAAAATGAGTTTTTAATAACTGAAATTTAATTGGCCCAATTCCTAAAAAATGAGAAAATCCTAAATAATAAAGCCTGTCTTCAAAACTAATCATATTTTATTTTTACTAAAAAACTTTTTAAAAGTCTGTAGGTTAAAGTTAACATTAAATGACTTAAATCAATTAAAATCAGTAAGATTTGGAGTCTTGTACAAACTCTAAATGAACCTGGCAGGTTCACTGGCGGGTTATGACAACAGTCTAAAATAAAACAAAATACGACTTTAAAAAGTCTAAATTACTTAATATATAAACTAAACAAAGTCTTCTGTACTACCAGTGAAGGAAAAATGTTCGCATAATAACTATAAAAGTCAGGATAATTTTGATATTTTGAAACTAATGGTAAAGTAATATTTATTGGTGAGAAAATTGTTTCTGGTAATATTGGTAAAGTATTTAAAATAATTTTTTCATTTCAACTCGAAAAAGAAAGTATTTTTCGGTCTCTAAAAATTGAGAAAAAGTTATTTGACAAAGTCTTAGATATTTATAAAGTAAGTTAACTTCTAATTGATTCTTTTCATTTTTTTGTAAATTTCTTTCAGCTAAAACAATCTCGTTTTTTAAGTTGTTTAAATCTTCAAAAATTACTTTTTCTGAATTATTAATAGAGAAATCATCGGTTTTTTTTGATTGAGATTGACTGGTTGAAGTTAATTTTTTAGCAGCAATTGCCCAACCCTTAATTGTTTCTCTTAATGATAAAAAAATAAAAAACAGCTTTAAATTAGTTGATATTATTTGATTGATGTTTTTTTCAAAAAAATAATATGAAGGTGAGTATTGATATCTTTGACGCCAAAAGATAATTTCATCAGGAAGAGTCAAATGAGGACGGACCTGCCAGCAGGTCCGTCCTCAGTGAAGAATTATTTGTTTAACTGCCTCAATTCCTTTAAAAAAATTTTCTTCGTCATAGTTTTCATTAGGAGCATGAAGATTA
>DAIQPK010000004.1:0-23962 GCA_036787375.1 Patescibacteria group bacterium | reverse complement strand
CAGTTAAATACACGTAACTCACAACTCTCAAACGCACAAACGCGTAACCCGTAACCATCTAACTATACTGATTTAACTAATTTAAACCAAATATTATTTGGTGATATAATTTGAGATATGTTAAACGTTCTTAAAAAATATCAAATAGTTTTAGCTGTAGCTGCTTTTATTTTAAAAAATGGCAAACTTTTAGTTGTTAAAAAATCTCCTCAGGAAAAAATTGACGCTGGTAAATGGGTTGTTCCCGGTGGAAAAATTAATCCTGATGAATTAATTTATCAAGGTTTAAAAAGAGAAATTAAAGAAGAAGTTAATCTTGATATTGTTAATTATCACTGGGTTAATGAAAATGTTTTTCTCAGTAATAATTATTATTTTCATGCTCAACATTTTATCTGCAAAGTAAAATCTTTTAAAAATCTTAGACTTGAAAAAGACTTAATTGATTATACCTTTATCACCAAAAAAAACTTAAAAAAGTATAATATTCCAAAAGGTTTATTAGAAACAATGAAAATTATTTTATGATAAAACTTGGTGCTCACCAATCAATTAGTGGCGGACACTCTGAAGCTTTAAAAAGAATTAATAATATTGGTGGTAATTGTCTACAAATTTTTTCTTCCTCTCCTCGTGGTTGGAGTTTTCCTAAAATAGATAAAAAACAAATCTTTCAATTCATTAATTTAAAATCTCAGTTAAAAATTAATCCTGTTTATTTTCATGCTTCTTATTTAATTAATTTAGCTGATGAAAGTAAAATTGGTCAATTATCAATTAACTCATTAATTAATGAACTAAATCTTTCTTCTCAATTAAAAATTAAAGGATCAATCATTCATCTTGGTTCTTATAAAGGTAATTATTCAAATAAAAATTATCAGATATTAATTAAAAATATTAAATCAATCTTAAAAAAAACTCCTCGAGAATCTCTTTTTATCATTGAAAATGCAGGAACAAGAAAGATCGCTCAAAAACTAGAAGAGTTAAAAAAAATTATTGAAGATGTTGACGATGAAAGAATAAAAATCTGTCTTGATACCTGTCATCTTTTTTCCAATGGTTATAAGTTCGAAACTGAAAAAGAATTAGAGAGTTTTTTAGATCAATTAAAAAAACTTGATCTTTTAAAAAAACTTGATCTTTGGCACCTTAATGATTCAAAAAATGAGTTTAACTCAGGTAAAGATCGTCATGAAAATATTGGACAAGGAAAAATTGGTTTGAATGAATTCAAAATATTACTTAATCATCCATTAACAAAAAATTATCCTTTTATTATTGAAACTCCCGGATTTAACAACGAAGGTCCAGATAAAAAAAACTTAGATATTTTAAAAAGTTTAATTGTTTATTAACAATTACTTTTCACCCGTCTCAACTTTCTATAATCTATAGAAACTCTTGCTGGTCTTAATCTTTCTTTTTCCTCGACTAAAATTTTCTTCATAATCGTTTATAATTATAAAATGTTAAAATTACCTAACTTTATTAATAATTTCTTAACTGTTTTTAAGAAAAATAACTTCCAAATCTATCTAGTCGGTGGCCCTATCAGAGATATTTTGTTAAATAAACCTGTTGAAAACTGGGATTTTGCCACCAACGCCACCCCTGAACAAATTCAAAAACTATTTCCTGACTCTTTTTATAATAATACTTATGGAACTGTATCAATTCCAAAAGATAATTTAATCTTTGAGGTCACTCCTTTTCGAAAAGAAAAAAAATATTCTGACTTTCGTCATCCAGAAAAAATCACTTGGGCAAAAACTATTAAAGAAGATTTATCTCGTCGGGATTTTACAATAAATGCAATTGCCTACGATGGAGAAAAAATTATCGATCTTTTTAGTGGCCAAAAACATCTAAAAGAAAAATTAATTGTTGCTGTGGGTGATCCTGATCAAAGATTTTCTGAAGATGCTTTAAGACTAATCAGAGCGATTAGATTTGCCTCTCAATTAGGTTTTTTTATTGAAGAAAAAACCAAGCAATCAATTACTAAAAATGCTCAACTTATTCAAAATATCTCTTGGGAAAGAATCAGAGACGAGTTCTTCAAAATTTTATCCAGCGACTATCCAGCCGAAGGAATTTTATTTTTAAAAAATACTAATCTTTTAAAATACATTCTTCCTGAATTAGAAGTCTGTTTTTCCATTCCTCAAAAAAGTCCAAAACGTCATCATATCTATGATGTCGGTACTCATTTAGTGATGTCTCTAAAAAACTGCTCTTCAAAAGACTATATTACCCGGTTTGCCACCTTAATTCATGATATTGGTAAAGGAATAACCTTTAAAAAAAATGAAAACACTGGTTTAATTACTTTCTATAATCACGAAATTGCTGGTAAAAAATTAGCTGAAAAGATTGCTATAAGATTTAAACTATCGAATAAAGAAAAAAATAAACTTGTTAAATTAGTTCGTTTTCATCAATTTACCGTTTCCGAAATTCAAACTGATAAAGCAATCAGAAGATTTATCAAAAATATTGGTAAAGAATATCTTGATGATATTATTTCTTTAAGATTTGCTGATCGAATTGGCTCAGGTGCTAAATCAGACTCTTGGCGTTTTGATCTTTTTCGAAAAAGGTTAATTGAAGTACAAAAACAACCCTTTCAAATTAAAGATTTGAAAATTAATGGTTATGATGTTATGAATATTCTTAATCTAAAACCAGGTCCTAAAGTTGGTCAAATTCTAAAAAAAATCTTTGATAAAGTTGTCGAAGGAAAATTAAAAAATGACCGAAACATCCTTCTTAAAGAAATAAACTCAATGTCTTAAAATATTGAGATAATGAATCTTTTTTCTTCACCAATAGTTGTTTGTTCACCATGGCCAGGATAAATAATGGTCTCTTCGGGTAGTTTCAACAACTTATTTAGTGAAGCTTGTAAATCGCTCTTGTTTGAATATGAAAAATCATATCTACCTATTCCTCTTTTAAATAAAGTGTCGCCGGTAAAAATTATTTTTTCTTGAGGAAAATAAAAACAACAACTTCCTGGAGTATGACCGGGAGTAAAGATAATTTTAAATTTATTTACCCACTTAAATCTTGGAATAGGTGGAAAAGTTTTAACTTTCAAAATTGGTAAAATTAATGGTTTAAATCCCAAAAAATACTCAGCTGATTCTTTAATTCGTTTAACTAAAAATAAATCTCTTTTGTTTATATAAAGAGGAACAGAAAAAGATTTTTCAATCTCTCCTACGGCCATTAAATGATCAAAGTGACCATGACTAGCTAACAAACCAATTAAATTTAATTTTCGTTTTGTTAATTCTTCTAAAATAAAAGATCCTTCATCAGCCGGATCAATAATCAAACAATTATTCTCTTCAATTAAAAAATAACAGTTTGCCTGTAGTTGTCCTAAAGAAAACTTAATTACTTTCATTTATTTTTTTCCTTTTTTCTAACCAGACTAATATCGGAGTTGCCACAAATGGAGATGAATAAGTACCTGTTATCGTCCCTATTAACAACGCTAAAACAAAAAATTTAATTGTTCCGCCTCCCATTAGATATAAAGATACCAACATAAAAATTATCGTCATTGAGTTATTAATTGAACGAACCATTGTCTCTGTTAATGCTTTATTAGCAAAATACTCAATATCAGCTAACTCAGTTTTAAAATACTCTCTGATCTTATCAAAGATAACAATTGTATCATGAACAGAAAAAGACATTGTTGTTAATACTGTAGTGACAAACATTAAATCAAATTCAGCTCCGAAAAAATGAGAAATTAAAGAATAGCTGCCAATTAAAACTAAAAAATCATGAAGCATTGCTAAAATGGCTGCCATAGCATAATTAAAACCTTTAAAAGCAAAACCGATGTAAAATAAAATACCAATCATTGCTAAAAAACAAACAATAATTGTTTTTTTAATCGTCTCTTTTCCTAAAACTGGACCAACTGTCTCTGACTTCAAAACTGTAATCTTTAACTTTAGTTTTTTTTCAAAACTATTTTTAATCTTCAATTCCTCCTCTTGTTTAATTGGTTTAGCTTTTAAACTAAGACTTTTTTCCTTTATTTTCAAATCAATTATTTCAACTTTACTATCTTTAAGAATTTTCTCTATCTTTTGTTCATTAATTTTTTTATCAAAAAGATAGTCTAAACTTGTTCCACCAGTAAAATCAATTGAATAATTAAATCCCCATTTAAAAATAGAAAACAAACCAACACTAATTACTAATATAGAAAGAAAACAATATATTAAACGATATTTCAAAAAATTAATCATAAATTATGATAGTTTATAAAAAAAACTAATTAATCTCTTAGTAATCACTACTCCAGTAAATAAACTGGTTATCACACCAATTAATAAAGTTAAAGCAAAACCTCTAACCAATCCAAACTGGGGTAAAAACTCCCAGTTTAAAGGATTAAATAAAATAAAAGCTACTAAGATTGTTGTTAAATTGGCATCTTTTATGGCATCAATTGCTCGTCCAAAACCTAATCTGGCTGCCACATCAAAGTCTTTGCCTTTTTTTAACTCTTCTTTAATTCTTTCAAAAATTAAAATATTAGAATCAACTGCCATTCCTATTGATAAAATAAAACCAGCAATACCTGATAAAGTTAAAACTACGGGAATTGTTTTAAACACTGCTAAAGAAATTATTCCGTAAATTATTAAAGCTAAGGAAGCAATCAAACCCAATTTTCCATAATAAAAAATCATAAATAATAAAACTGTCAATAATCCAAAAATGCCCGCATAAACACTCTTTTTTACTTCAGCCTTTCCTAAAGTAGGACCAATATTTTTTTGCTCAATTAAATTAATACTTAAAGGTAAAGCTCCTGAGTTTATAGCAATTGCCAACTTTTTTGCCTCATTTAAGGTAAAATTTCCACTAATAACCGCATTGCCATCTAAAATTGCCTGTTGAACAATTGGTGCTGATATCAAAAATTCATCAATAAAAATTGCTACCGGTTTATTAATATTTCTTTGAGTAATTTCTGCAAATAATTTCGATCCTTCTTCGGTAAAAGTTAATAAAACCTGAGGTTTACCATCTTGTTGATTAAAGTCAACAGTTGCTTTTTTAATATACTTACCAGTTAGATTAGTAGGTTTTGTTAATGTATTTAAAATTGACTCACCAGTCGATATTTTAACTGACTGATCTTGCTCTACAAAAACTAATTGGGCGGTTTTTCCTATTAAATTAATTGCTTGATTAACATCAGTAATCCCTGGCAAATCGACTGAGACCCGATAATTACTTCCTGATTTTACTGTCTGAATTACTGGTTCAGAAACACCAAAAAAATTGACTCTTTTTTCGATAATATCTCTAGTTGATAATAAAGCATCTTCTAAATCTTCTGGTTTTATATTTTTTGTATCTGCTTCAAAAACTAAATGACTACCACCTTTCAAATCTAAACCCAACTGGATTTTGAACTCTTTTTTTATTTTTAAACCAAAAACATTAATCTCAATCTTTTGAGGAATTTTATATCTTTCTTTTAAACTATCAGGAATATTAATCCAAATTAAAAAGGAAAAAATCATTAAATAAAAAAGATTTTTAATTATTCTCATATTTTCTATTTAAGAAGCTCCTCCTCATTACCAACTAACATTATTTTAGGCTGTTTTAAAAATCGCCATATAAATGGATCATTGTTTTTTTTTCGAAAAATAAATTCTTCTTCAGTCATCACTGTATAGTTGATATTCTTATCAATCTGTTTTTCAATATTTGATATTAAAATCTCAATCTCAGGAACTACGGTAATACCAATTACTAAAAGATAAATTTCATCATTTTTTATAGGAATGTTTTTAACAAACTTTGTTGATAAAGCAATAAATTTAATCTTACCAATTTTAGTTAAATTTTTATAGATTTCTGTTGAGAGAAAATTTGTCTTGGCAAATATCCTCAAAAATTCCTCGTAAAAAAGATAGTGTTTGTTTAATGAATAAAAAATTTTATTTAGTCTTTTTTCCCTACTGAGTAATTTTTCTTGAGTCAAGATATCTAGCTCTCTTTTAACAGCATTAACCTCCTCTCCTAACTCTCGAACCATCTTTCTTAAATAATAAACATCATTAGGACGATGATAAAAAAGCTCCAAAATTTTTCTTCTCGTTTTCGAAGGAATAATATGTTGTAACATTTTTAATCAAATTAAAATTAATAAACAACTTTGTTTCCAACTGGTAAAATCTCAAACCATATCTGACCTCTAACAAAAGCTATTTCTTCATTATTTTCATTATATAATTTTATCTGATCGGTAGTTTTTTTCTTTTTCCAAACTGCTTTATAAACATTACCATTTTGAAAAACTAACCCATTTCCTTGATTAATAATACCATATAACAAATGACCACCAGGATAACCATCATTAGCCGAAGACTCTTCAGCAAAAATAATAACCACATTTTTAGCTTTTATCTGCTGATTATTATTTCTATCATTATGAGGTTGACCACTATTTTTTCTTAAATAAAAATTAGTTTCTCTATCATAATTCCACTCTACCTTATACTCATCAAATAAACTATCCCAAAATCCAAAACTAATATTTTTTATATCTCCTCTTTCTTCTTTTGAATAATCATCAATAAACTGCCATTGTTGATAATTTTTATTCCATCTAACTCCTTCGGAGTCAATATCTGTTAATTTTCTTTTTTCTTTCGCATACTGCCATAATTTCTCTGTTGACGAATACATTGTGTGTTCAGTAACCCGATTAGGCAATCTTTCATAATCTCGCCAAAAATAAGGAAAAGGGATTGAAAACTGATTTAAATCATTATATGAATTCCAACCTAAGTCTTTAAGATAACCTAGGGCATCAGCTGGTCCTGGAGTATTGGCTCCTCCAACATGAGCATATAAAGGATTTTCTCCAAAACCTTCTAATAATTTAATAAAATATATTCTTGCTGAACGAACAGGACCAATATAATCAGCATCTTGACAATAAAAAATTGCTAAAAAACGAGTTATTCCTCCTTCAGCTACTACCTCAAAAATTACATCAGCAGCTGTTAAACCTGATTGTGGACGAGCTTCAGTATGATTTTCAATCATTACTCCTAATGGTCGACGAGCCTCCCATTTTCTTCTTTCCGTTTCTGTATAATACATTCCATTAATTGGACAAACTTCAGTCTTCGGTTCATCTTTTTTATCATCTTCTAATTTGTCTTTGTTATTTTTTACTAAAGGAGATAATAAATAATTTTTTTCTTTGGAAAAAACTAAGTATGATCCTAAAGTAGAAAGAAGAAATATTATAAAAATAAATGGAATAGCAATTTTTTTCTCAATCATAGTTTTTATAAAATTATAACTTTAATTTTTCTATAACCTTTCTGCTTTATCAATCGCTTCTTTTTCTTCTTCAGTTAATTGATAACTGTTTGTCTTTCCTTTAATAACTTTTTTAGTATAAATTCTTAATCCTTCTTTGGTAGAAATAAAGTTTAAAATTATACCGCTATTTTGATTGTTTAACAAAACAATCACAAAGCTCTGATCACCAACTCTTTTTTCAAAAGGATTAAATCTAACTAAACCTATTTTTTGAAAATAGTATTTAGATAACTCTTTTTCTTTAGCTAATTCTTCTTTAAGAATGGAAAATTCTTTATTTAATTTTTCATTTTTTTCTAATATTGTCTCTAAAATCTCATCTAATCTTTCTTTTTTCGTTTTTGAAACTAAGTTAAAGTAATGATTTCTTAATTTATATATCAAAAAAGTCAAAAATAAAAGCCAACCGAAAAAAAATATATAAAAATAATTAATCTCCATAATAAGTTATTGTATCTTTTTTAAAAAAATCTGTCAATTAGACATTGATTTTTGAAACTTAATTGTGTTAAAAAATTAATAGTTTCGTTTGTAATATTTTCATTTAACTAAAGAATTTTAAATATCTCTTGACGAGGCTAAAATATCTGTTATTCTATTAATAAAACATTTTATGCCTAGAAAAACTAAAAAACAAAAAATATTAGCCAAATATCGTTATAAATTAAAGCTACTAGAAAAACATATCCTTAATAAGGAAAACCTAATTAACAAAGCTCAAAAATCTTTAAATTCAAATTTATCATCAAAACCAATTATTATCAAAGAAGAGATTTCTAAAAAAAATCTTCAGGATCATTCTTTATTATTAAATAGAAAATATTTTTTTCAAGATCTTAAAAAAAGTTTTTTTCTTAGTTTATTTATTTTATTACTAATATTCGGGTTTTTTTACTTAAAAATAATCTAAAAAAAGAAAGGGGGTGAAAAAATATGGCAACAATGTACTGTGTAAAATGTCGAGCAAAAAAAGAAGTTACTAACCCAGAAAAAGTCACTATGAAAAACGGTAAACCAGCAATGAAAGCTAAATGTCCAGACTGCGGAACTGGAATGTATAAAATTGGTGCTGTTTAATATCTTGTTTAAATAAGATATTTTTCATACCCCGCCTTCCGGCGGGGTTTTTGTTTTTTTTAAAAAAATTAATTTAAACTAAAAGAAGCTAATTTTTTATAAACTGGCTTAATACTAGTTAAAATACTCTGATAGAGAACTATTTTTTTAACATGAAAAGAAATATCAATATTAATTTTGGCTAATTTTTTTTGTAAAGCAAAATACTGTTGTTTTGAAGATCTTAGACCACGACCCAATGTCAGATGAGGGATAAATCTTCTTGTATTAATTGAATTTTTATCAAAGTTTTCTTTAACTACTCTGGCTAACTCTTCAATCTTTTTTTGTCTTTGAAAATTAAGATAAATAACTAATTTATGATTAACAAAAATATCTAATCCAAAAGAGTAAAGATAAAATCCTTCCTGATCCCAAAGAATATCTTTAATTTTATTTTTGATTTCTTTAACATCATTTCTTTCTCCAAAAAAATGAATTGTCACATGAAAGTTTTCTTCACTCACCCAGTTAAATTGAGGATATTTTTTAATAAGCAGTTCTAATTGATTATATAATTCTCGTTTTACTTTTTTAGGTAACTCTATTGCTAAAAATAATCTCATTTTTAAAAAAACTATCAACAATTTTTGTCGTAGAAAAATTTTTAAATAATGGCACTACTATTTTAACTTTAGCTTTAATACTTTTTGCTTGTTTTTTTTTATTTTTAATTTGCGGATCACCTTTAGTAACGGCAATTACTGTTGGTTTAATTAATTTTACTAAATTAAAATAATCATCATCTTGAGAAAAATATGGTAATTTAATTATTAAATCAACCGACTTTAAATTTGATAACATCTCTGCTCTTTGATCTTGATTATGAATGGGCTTTCTTAACTTCTTCTTACTTATAAACTCATCTGATTCCAAAGCAACAATTAAAAAATCTCCCTCTTTTTTAGCTTTTTCTAAAAACTTAAAATGACCATAATGAATAATTTCAAAACAACCACCGACTAAAACAACCTTTTTATTAACAAAAAATCTCTTATAAGTTTTTACTTGTGAGTAGAAAAATATATTTTTTTTCACGTTATATAATTATACTATGAAATTAAAAACAGAGATCATTAATGATAAACAAAAAGCTCTTATCATCTCAGAAAAAAACTATCTTTTTTTTGAACTATTTAAAAAACAATTAAAAAAGTATTCCTTAGAGATATTTTTTTCTTTAAAGCTTCCATCATCTATTCAACTATTTGACTATCTATTTTTTTTTAATAAAGAAGTAAAAGCAAAAACAGAAATAATTAAAAAAAATCCCCAGAAAAAATTTATTTTTATTTTTTTAAAAGACAAACATCCATCTTCTAATTTAAAAAAAACCGTCTTAAATAATCTTAAGATAATAAAAATTAAAGAAAACTTTCTTGATCAACAAGATATCGAAAAAATCCTTTGGTTCAGCCTTTCAGAAAACAAAGAAAATTTTTTACCATTAAGAGGAAAATCTACAGAAAAAAACATTAAAGAAAAAAAGGTTCTTAATAATTTTTTCAATTATTTTTCAGTTAAATATTTAATAATTTTAATAGTAATCCTAATCTTTGTTTTTAATACTCTTTTTATACCCTTTCTTATTTTATCTTCATTCTTAACTTATCAAAATTATAAAGATTTTAAAAAAGAAAAATATGAAAATATTTATTCCAGAAATTTATTAAACTCAAAAATTACTAATATTAGTGAAAAACTTTATTTTTCCCGATCTTTATATCATCTTTTAGGACTTGGTTTACTTCCTGATAATATTTTAGAACTTAATAAAAATGCTATTGAACTCATTAATAAAATTAATAATTTAAAAACTAATCTCAAAATAGTTCAAAAACTAATATTTTTAAAAAACAAAACCAACGATGAAAAAAATGATTTAAAAATTAGATTTGATAAATTAACTAATGATTTAGAGTCTATAAACAATTATTTAATGATTGTTAATCAAAAAATACCTTTTGAAAATTTTTTAGATACTAATAAAATTAGAGCGCAAATTTTGGAAGTTTCTGATCAATTAGAGAAAATAAAAAAAATCAGTCAATACTTTTTCAAAATTATCTCTCAACCAAAACCGCAACGATACTTAGTTTTTTTTGTTAATAATAGAGAAATTAGGCCAGGTGGAGGTTTCTTAGGTTCCTTTGCTATTTTAGAAATAAAAGATTACCAAATTGAGGAAATTAAAGTTTATGATGTCTATGATGCTGATGGTCAACTTACCTTTCATATTGAGCCACCACGACCATTAGCAAAATATCTTGGTGTTAACCATTTTTTCTTAAGAGACTCAAACTTCTCTCCAGATTTTATTGAAAATTATCAAAAAGCCATTTTCTTTCTTGAAAAAACCCTAAAAATTGCCGACTTTCAAGGCGGAATACTTTTGACAACCAACGCCATCGAAAATATTCTTTCGGCTTTTGGCAATCTTTATCTTCCTGATTTTAAAGAAACCATTAACTCAAGTAATTTTTATATCAAAACTCAGCATCAAGTAGAAAATAATTTTTTTCCTGGTTCAACTCAAAAAAAATCTTTTTTGTCATCGACAATCAGACAACTTATTCTCAATTTAGAAAATGTTTCCTTTGAAAAATTAATTTTTAATCTGAAAAAATCTTTAGAGGAAAAACAAATGGTAATTTATATAGAAAATGATCAAGAGATGCTAAATTTTTTAAATCGATCTTTTTGGTCTGGAAGAGTTGTTAAACCTCAATGTCTAACTGGTAATAACTGTCTCCTTGATTATCTTTTTCCTTTTGATGCTAATGTTGGCGCAAATAAGGCTAATTTTTTTGTTAATCGTTATTATAATTTAAAAACTATTATTGACTCTGAAGGAAAAATTAATCATAGTCTATCAATTCAATACAAGAATCTTTCTCCTTCAAAAATCTTTCCTACTGGTAACTTTAGAAATTATTTTCAAATTCTTTTACCAAAAGATGTAATTATAAAAAACATTCTTAAAAATGGAGTTATAATCGATGAGATTGACCAAAAAGGTGTTAATGATTTTAAATTAATCGGTTTTTTCTTTGAAGTTTTACCTAAAAAAACAGTTGAGATAAAAATAAACTACCAACTAAAAAACAAACTCAATAAAAATCGACAATTTTATCAACTAATATTTCAAAAACAAATTGGTAGTAGTAATTCTGATTTAATTTTAGACTATATCTTGCCAAAAAATATTACCTCAATTAACCAAAACTTTTCTCCTCTTGTCAAAAATAACCAAATTCTTTATAATACAACTTTATCAACCGATAAAATTTTTATTATCGAGTTTAATAAAAATTAAATTAAGAAAATATGAAAAAAACCACCTCTCAATCAAAAAAAATATCTCTTGAAGTTAAAAAACGCGATTTAACTGGAAAGAAGGCTAAAAAATTAAGAAAACAAGGTTTTGTTTTGGGAAATATTTATGGACAAGATACCAAATCTCAAAGCATTATGTTTAATTTTAAAGACTTTATTAAAATTTATAAAACCGTTAAAGAAACCGGCATAGTTTACTTAAATCTTGATAATAAAGAAATTCCTTGTTTAATAAAAAATCTGCAACTTCATCCTTTAACTGAAAATATTCTTCATGTTGACTTTAGAAAAATCGATCTCAAAAAGAAAATTGAAACAGAAGTCCCAATAAAAACAATTAATCAGTCAGAGGCTGTCAGTCAAAAAGGCGGTATTCTTCTTATTCAATCACATAATCTATTAATCGAAGTTTTACCTGAAGATATTCCCCAAGTAATTGAGATTGATATTTCAAACATTAAAGATATTGGTCAAGAAATAAAAGTGGCTGATTTACAAGTTAATGAAAAATACACTATTAAGACTCCAAAAGACAGAGTAATTGTTTCAGTAATTGCTCATAAAGAAGAAAGTGTTGCTCCCGAAACAACCCTTACCCAACCAGAAATAGCCACTGAAAAACAAATTCTAGAAAGCACTATCGAAGAAAAAGAAAAACCAACTGAGAAAGAAAGGACTAAGCAACAAGAAAATAAATCTTAAAAATTTGCTAAAATTTTATTATGACAATAATTAAAAGTGAGTTTGCTTTAGCCTTAAATCAAGTAGCTAACGAACGAGGAATCTCAGTTGATGATGTGATTTCTTCAATTGAAGTTGCTATTATCGCTGCCTATAAAAAACAGTATCCTAATGAAGATGTTACTAATCTTGTCGCTAAAATTAACAAAAATACTGGCGAAACTAAGATATTTAAAAATAATCAAGACATCACTCCTCCTGGTTTTGGAAGAATTGCCGCTCAAACTGCTAAACAAGTCATCTTACAAAAAATAAGAGAGATTGAAAAAAAAACTATCATCAATATCTTTAAAAAACAGATAAGTACTATTACTAAAGCAAGAATTATTCGTTTTGATGGTAATAATTATTATTTAGATATTGGAAAAACAGAGGTGGTCCTACCAAAAGAAGAACAGATAAAAAACGAAAAATATCAAATAAATCTTAGTTTAATAGTCTATCTTAAAGAAATCATTGAAGACAAATTTGGCAATTCAAGAATTATTGTTTCTCGAACTAATCCCAATCTTATTAAAGAGCTTTTTAAAAGAGAGGTTCCTGAAATTACCAATAATGCTGTTGAAATTAAAAACGTTGTTCGTATTCCTGGCGAAAGAGCTAAAATTGCTGTTTATACAAACCAAAAAGGAGTCGATCCTATCGGAGCTTGTGTTGGTCAAAAAGGAATTCGAGTTCAAACAGTAACCGACGAATTAGGTGGACAAGAAAAAATTGATATTATCCAATGGAATTCCGATGATAAACTATTTTTAATGGCCGCCTTATCTCCAGCAAAAATCAATAATATTGAGATTAATAAAAAAGAAAGAAAAGCTAAAGTTTTTGTTAACGAGACTGAAGCCCCTTTGGCAATTGGTAAAAATGGAATTAATATTAATTTAGCTTCCAGACTAACAAATTATGAAATAGATATCATTCAAGAACAAAAAATGAATTCTTCAGAAAAAAAACAATCTGAAAATCAAACCTTGCCTCAAGATACTCAAATTTAAAAGAAAAAATATAGTAAAATATCATTATTATTTTTTAAAAAAATTATGTTTAGATCTCCTGTAGTTGCTATTTTAGGTCATGTTGATCATGGAAAAACTAGTCTTTTAGACTATATTAGAAAAACCAATTTAACAGAAAAAGAATACGGAGGTATTACCCAAAAAATCGGCGCTTATGAAATTGAAACTCAATTTAAAGACTATAAAACTAATAAAATCACCTTTATTGACACTCCTGGTCATGAAGCTTTTTCTAAACTTCGCTCGCGAGGAGCTGATGTAGCTGATATTGCCTTGCTTTTAATTGATGGTAAAGACTCGGTAATGCCACAAACCGTTGAGTCAATTTACCATATTAAAAATGCTAAGATTCCTTATGTTGTTGTTATCAATAAAATAGATTTACCTGAGGCTGATCCAGAAAAAGTAAAAACTGATCTTTTAAAATATGAAGTTTTAACCGAAGGTAAAGGCGGCCAGATACCAGTAGTTCTTGTTTCGGCAAAAAATGGTCAGGGTGTTAAAGAGTTATTAGAAATGATTCTTTTTGTTGCTTCTGATCTTAATCTTAACTGTAATTTAAATAGCTCATCTTTACTCGCTTATATTATTGAAACCAAAAAAGATAAACGAGGGGTAGTTGCCAGCGCCATTATTAAAAATGGTCTTTTAAAAACTGGCGATTTTGTCTATGTCGAAGATAAAAAAATAAAAGTTAGAGCTTTATATAATGATAAGAATCAATTAATTAAAGAGGTTATTCCTTCAATGCCTTTTGAAATCTTAGGTTTTGATGATTTACCAGTGGTTGGTTCAATCATTACCTCTCAGAAAATGATAATTTCTGAAAATACTGAAGAAAAAAAATCAACCTCATCAACTCCTAAGAAAACTTTTTCTTTAGATGATGTCTTAGGTAAAAACAATCAAAAAGAAAAAAAACTCTCTTTGATCATTAAAACTGATAATCAAGGCAGTTTGGAGGCAATTAATGATTATATAAAAAACAATAAAAATATAGAAATAGTTTTAACTGGCATTGGCGAGATTAATAAATCAGATGTTTTTTTAGCAAAAACAACCAAATCAATTATTATTGGTTTTAATGTTAAACCAGCTAGTGATGTCTTAATCTTATCTGAACAAGAAAAAATTATTATTAAAACATATAAAATAATCTATGAACTTTTAGAGGAAATTAATGAAGTAGCTGATTTATTAAAAGAAAAAGAGACTAAAGAAAAAAATCTTAAAGGTGAAGCAAAGATATTAGCTCAATTTAACATTGAAAATGAAATTGTCTACGGCGTCTCCGTTACCAAAGGCAAAATTAACTTAAATGATGATCTTGAGATTTATAATCAAAAAAATAATCTTATAGGAAAAACTAAACTGGTTTCTTTAAAAATTAAAGCAAAAACTGTTAATGAGGTAAAAAAAGGACAAGAAGCAGGAATGATGTTTTATCCAAAACTTGACATTAGTATAGGTTGTGTGGTAAAATCTATCCTATAGTTATGAATAATCATCAACAAACCTTATCTAGGATTATCGAAATATTAAATCGAGGTAAATCAGGGGTAATTATTATTCCTCAAAATCCAGCTCCTGATGCTGTTGCTGCTTCAACCTCTTTATATTTAGCCTTAAACAAAATTGGGAAAAATATCTCTCTTGTTTGCTCAACCAAACAAGATTTAGATCTAATCGGAGTTGATAAATTTCAACAAACTTTAACTGTTAGTGGAGATAATTTAATGATCTCCTTTCCTTATAAAGAAGGTTCTATAGATAAAGTTGATTACAATATTCAAGGTGATTATTTTAATCTTATTATCACTCCAAGACCAGGTTATGAAAAACTTAACCCTTCTCAAGTTAAGTATAGTTATACTGGTGGTAATTTAGACTTTATTATTGTTATTGACTCACCAACTTTAAATAGTTTAGGAGAGATCTATCAAGAAAACCAAGCCCAATTTACAGGTCGTGATATTATTAATATTGACCGTCATCTTACCAATGGTTATTTTGGCACTGTTAACTTGGTTAATAAAACCATTTCTTCTATCTCTGAGCTAATTTTAAAAATTATTGAGACTTTAAATATAGAAATAGATAAAGATATTGCTACTAATCTTTATGCTGGTATTGCTGCTTCCACCAATAACTTTACTTCTTACTCAACTAACGCTAATACCTTTGAAAACATTGCTAAACTTTTAAAGATGGGAGCAATAAAAAAGACTATTAAAAAACCAGTTGTTCAATCACCAACAATCAGTCAATCTTTTGAAGAGCAATCTTTTCCATCCAAGCCGGTTTTCCAAAAACCAATAAAAATCTCACCCTCATCTGAGTCTGAACCAACTCCAATTGAACATGTAGAAAAAGAAAAACAACCAAGTCAACAAGGATTTGAACAAAATAATCCTCAAAATTCTCTCAAGCCTCGAATTTTCCAAGGTGGTGGTTTAATTTAATTTTTATCTGAATCTAAAAGTAGCCCTTCTGATGATGGTTCCTCAACTTTTATTTTATCGACCGCTCTTACCAACTGATTGGTTCTGGTTGAGTTGACGTAATTATACTGTTTTAATAATGAATCAATTCTTTCGCCAATTTTTAAAAACTCTCCATTATATTTATTAAACTCGATCTCAAAGTTTTTAATATAATTAATTATTTTTTGGACATTTTTTTGATAACGAAAATTGTCATAGGCCTGACGAACCAATCTTAAAATTGCTGTAAAACTAAATGGGCCTGCCATCACGACTTTTTGCTTAATTGCTTCAAGCCAAAGATGATTCATCTTTTCATAAATATAGGAAAAAATCATTTCATTAGGAACAAACATGACAACAAAATCAACCGTGTTTCCTTCTGGATTAATATATTCTCTTCCAGTTATCTGTTTAATTTTTTCTTTAACATCTCTTTCAAAAGCTTTTTCTAACTCTTTTTTAGTCGCTTGATCATTAGTTTCCGTCATCTTTTGTAAACTCTGATATGGGAACTTAACATCAACATTAATTTTCACTTTGTTTGGTAAATAAATAACAAAGTCTGGCCTAGTCCCTGATATTTTTTGTTCTTTGTTAGATTCATAATCAACTCCTTTAACAAACCCACTCATCTTTAAAAGATCCTCTGCTACTTGCTCTCCAAACTGACCTCTCATCTGATTATTAGATAAAACTCTTTTCAGACTTTCTGTTGTTGATGATAGTTCTTTAGTTAATTTAGCTTGATCTTCTAATGCTTGTTTAAGCTGGCTAAAAGAACTAATTCTATCTTTATCTGATCTGTCAATTTTTTCTTCAGCCTTCTCTAACACCTCTTTGATATCTTTAATCATTTTTTCTATAGCTGATCTTTTATTTTCTAAATCAGTTTTTATATCTTGTTTTTCTGCTCCTAGTTTTTGTGAAGCCATCTCTACAATCTGTGGAATTGTTTGATCAGTAATTTTTTTAATAATATCAGGAAGAAAAAACCGGAAAACAATATAAATTATTACTAAAGAAATAATTAAAGCAACAATTATCTGAATAATCATATAATATATGATAACAGAAAAACTATGAAAGTTTTTTATAAAAAAGAGATTAAACCAGATGAAATAATCACCTCTCAACTATTAGTTGATCTTATTTTAAATCAACGCCAGATTAAAGATAAAAAAGAGTTTCTTAATCCAAAATCTCCTTTAAAAATCTCTCTTTTTAATTTTGATGAAAAATATAAAAAAAGTTTTGAAAAAATTATCACTCTTTTTGAAAATATTAAAAAAAATAATCAAATGATTGTTGTTTATACAGATTATGATGCTGATGGTATTACAGGAGGTGCAATTTTATGGGAGACTTTATATCTTTTAGGTTTTAAAGTCATGCCTTATGTACCAGAGAGAACTAAAGAAGGTTATGGTTTTTCCATAAAAGGAATTGATAATGTTATTAAAAACTTTAATCCAGCTTTAATAATCTCTGTTGATCATGGAATTACAAAAATAAAAGAGGTTAGATATGCGAAGAAAAAAGGTATCAAAATAATTATTACTGATCATCATTTAAAAACTGATCAAACTCCTGAAGCTGAAGCAATTTTTCATATTCCTAAGCTTTCAGGCTCAGGAGTGGCTTACTTTTTTGCTAAAGAAGTGTTTAATCAACTTTATAACTCTGTTAAGAAACAAGGCGAAAAAAATGACTTAATTAAATTAATTAAACTGGAAAAAAACTTTTCCACTGACTACCTCGCTTTAGCCTCAATTGGAACAATTGCCGATTTAGTGCCATTAACTGATCAGTCAAGATCAATTGTCAAATATGGATTAGAGGCTTTTTCAAAAACAAAAAGAACTGGTTTAGTTGAGATTTTAAAACAAGCAGGTGTTTATGGAAAAAAAATCGCCCCTTATGAAATCGGTTTTATCATTGCTCCCAGAATTAATGCTGTTGGTCGATTAAAACATTCATTAGATGCTTTAAGACTACTTTGCACTATAGATAATAATCGAGCTTCTAAACTAGCTCATCAAATTGGTAGTTTAAACATTCAAAGACAAGATTTAGTAGAAAAATCAGTTGACGAGGCGAAAAAAATTGTTGATAAGTGTAAATTAGATCAAAACAAAATCATTATTCTTAATTCAAATACTTGGCATGAAGGAATTATTGGCTTGATTGCCTCAAAAATCACTGAAGAGTACTATCGACCAACCATTATTTTGACAAAAACTGATGGTTATTATAAAGCCTCAGCTCGATCAATTACTAGCTTTCATATTACTAATTTTTTAAGATCATTAAAAAGTTATTTAGTTGATGTTGGTGGTCATTCTCAAGCTGCAGGTTTTACAATCGAGGAAAATAAATTGGAACTGTTTAAAAAAACTGTTTTAGGCAAAGCTAATCAATTAATTAAAGATAAGGATTTAGAAAGAGTAATTGAGGCAGACTTAAAAATTCCGCTTTCAAAAATTAATCTGCAATTAGCTAAAACCTTAGAATCTTTAGCTCCATATGGTATAGGCAATCCCCAACCAACTTTTTTTAGCCAAGGTAAATTAATTAATGCTAAACTCTTTGGCAAAAAAAACCAACATCTTAAGATCTTAGTTAATGATATAAATCAATCTTCAACCAATGAGCCTCTTGAACTAATCTCTTTCAATCAATCTTCTCTTTTCCCTCATCTCTCCCGTCACCAACATCTTCAAATAGTTTATACTTTGGAAATAGAAAGATGGAAAGAAAAAGAAAAAGTCAGAGGAAAAGTTGTTAAGATTTGTTCTTAAATAGTTATTCCTAATTTTCTTAAACTTTGTTTATATTTATCATATAATCCTAAATCCTTACTTCTACAAATATATTTTTCTAATTTTTCTTTTAAAGAACCTTTATCAGATAAAAAACCTCTTTTCAAATAATCTTTAATGAATTCAATATCTAAAGGTTCAAAAACAAAATTAAATCTTCTCAACATAATTTCAAATAAAAAATATCTAAAAATAGCGCCAAAACTTAATAATCTATTCCCATCTCTTGTTATTAACAAGGCTGGATATTCTGGACAAAAATTCACTACTCTTTGTTTATATGCTGTCATAGCATCTCCAGTTAAATATAAAATAGGAGGCTGCGAATCACTTTGTCTCCCAATAAAAGGTTGATCGATAGTAAACATTTTTCTTCTTAAATATCTTTCTAGATTTATGTCTCCCACAATTTGTCTCCTATTAGGAAATGGTTGTTCGCGAACATATACTCTTTGTCTAAAAAAAGTAACAATATCTAAACCGTAAGGAGGTAATAATTCTTTAACTTTTACAGGTTCTAATCCTGTAACAGTAACTAATGCTTCATTTCTAGCAACGCCTCCTTCAATAAAAATACCTGGCTGAATTCTACAAAAAAAAGAAACATCGACTGGTATTTTAATCAAGTCAGGAGGAAGTAAAAAATCCATTCTTTCTCCTTTTAGCCGCTGATATATTTTATATCTTTTTCCTCCTCTTTTTTCCATAAAAGAATTATTTTACCAAAAAATCTCATTGTCAATCTAAAAAAAACTCTCTAAAATTATTAGCATATGAAAGAATTATCAATTATTCAAACCAAAGAAAAAATCAATCATGAGATTGAACTTTTTGGTTGGGCTCAATCTGTCCGTAGTCATAAAAAAGTCGTTTTTATTGACCTAAGAGATAGAACTGGTATCGTCCAGGCTGTTGGTGATGAAAAATTAAATCAAGTCTCAACTGAGGATGTCTTATGGATAAAAGGACTGGTTAAAAAACGACCAGAGAAACTAATCAATCCAAAAATTCCCACTGGTGAAATTGAAATCGAAATCAAAGACTTTAAAATTTTAAATAAAACTAAACCTTTACCTTTGCCTGTTGATACTGATGGTTATCAGATAAATGAAGAAGTTAGACTCAAATACCGTTATTTAGACTTAAGACGACCCCGACTTTATAAAAACTTGATTTTAAGAAGCAAGTTTATTGATTTAATAAGACAGTTTCTTTTTAAACACGATTTTATTGAGATTGAAACCCCAATTTTATCAGAGACGACCCCTGAAGGCGCTAGAGACTTTATTGTTCCTTCCCGCCTTCAATCAGGAAAGTTTTATGCTTTACCTCAATCACCCCAACAATACAAACAACTGTTAATGATTGCTGGAATTGAAAAATACTTTCAGATTGCCCGTTGTTTTCGTGATGAAGACCCACGGGCTGATCGAGCTTATGGTGAGTTTACTCAACTTGATTTAGAGATGAGTTTTGTTCAAAGAGAAGATGTGATGAACTTAATTGAAACAATGATAATTGAGGTTTATGAAAAACTTAATATTCCCATAAAACAAAAACCTTTTCCAGTTTTTACCTATCAAAAGGCTTTAAAAAAATTTGGTGCTGATAAGTTTGATCTACGGACTAATG
Organism: Patescibacteria group bacterium; assembly: GCA_036787375.1. Classification (GTDB taxonomy): domain Bacteria; phylum Patescibacteriota; class Microgenomatia; order UBA1406; family GWC2-37-13; genus GWC2-37-13. Next base: position 3,424 of record DAIQPK010000004.1, on the reverse strand, counting down.
AAGAAAAGAAAAAAAATATTCAAGCTTTCGCTTGGGTAGTTGACTTTCCTTTTTTTGAAAAAACTGATAATGATGGTTGGACCTTTACTCATAATCCATTTTCCGCTCCAAAGCCTGAGTTTATGGAAGATTTATTAAAAAAAAGAAATATTGACAAAATCTTAACCAGTCAATATGACTTAGTTTGTAATGGTTATGAAGTCGGCGGTGGCTCAATTAGAAATCATCAGCCAGAAGCTTTAAAAACAGTTTTTGAGATTATGGGATTAACTGAAGACGAGATTAATAAAAAATTTGGCCATATGATTGAAGCTTTAGGTTATGGTACTCCTCCTCATGGTGGAATTGCTCCAGGAATTGACAGACTATTAACCTGTATTACTGGTGAACCATCATTAAGAGAAGTAATTGCCTTTCCAATGACTTCAGGTGGTCGAACCTCAGTAATGAATGCTCCCTCAGATGTTAGTGAGGAAAAATTAAAAGAACTAGGGATAAAAATCAGATGAAAAAAATAAACTTTAAGTTTTTATTAATAACTGTCTTTTACAGTCTTTTTTTTCTTTTTTATCCAGGTAACTCTTACTATATCAATCTCTTTGCCTATCAACGAGATCTTTTTGAAAAAAAAGAAGAAGCAATTAATTTAAAAATTAAACCTATTCCTTATTTAAAAAATCCTTATTTTTATCCTGATGTTAGCGCTCAAGGAGTTTATATTATAGATTTAGATAGCTTTACTCCAGTTTTTGAAAAAAATCACCAACAGAAATTTTTACCTGCTTCAACTGTTAAAATAATTACTGCTTTAGTCGCTTATGATATCTATAAACCAGAACAGATTATTCAAGTAAAAAAAACTATTTATAATGGTCAACTAATGAATCTTCAGATTGATGAAAAAATTACTGTAGAAAACCTTCTTTATGGACTTTTAATTCACTCAGCTAATGATGCTGCTTTTGTTTTAGCTGATAATTTTGGTTATCAAAAATTTATTAACTTAATGAACGAAAAAGCTCAACAGTTAAAAATGGCTAATAGTCACTTTAGCGATCCAGCTGGTTTAAACTCATTCAATCAATATACAACTCCTTTTGATTTAGCTTTAGCCTCAAGAGAACTTTTAAAAAATCCTTATTTAGGAAAAATTGTTAGTATTAAAGAAATTATCATTTCTGATATTGATTTTAAATTCTTTCACAAGCTAACTAATGTTAATAAACTTTTAGGAGAAGTCAATGGTTTAGGAGGCTTAAAAACTGGCTATACAGAAGAGGCAGGTGAAAATTTAGTTTCTTTTTATAAAAAAAATAATCATCAGTTTATTATTATTGTTTTAAAAAGTAAAGACCGATTTGAAGACACTCGAATAATTATTGATTGGCTAAATAATAATCTTGATTATTTAGTCTTCAACTAAAAACTCGTTACTAATCGCAGGGACATAAGCAATAAAGTCTTTATCATCATAAAAAACATAAACTGGCTGAAGATATGATTGATAAACATCAGGATCTAAATAATAAAGTTTCATTGATTTAATAATTATATCTTTAACTCCTATTCTTGCCGAAACGACCATTGCTTTTCCCTCTTTTAGCTCATTCCAAGCTTGATCACCAGTTTTTACTGGATAAACTCCGATCTGATTATCTGACTTTTCAAAAAAACTAATCTGACCCTTAATCATCTCATAATCATTATTCTCTTTAAACAAAAAAATTAAATAATTTTGACTGGTAAAAAATCTCGGAGAAACAAATTCTACATTATCAACGGCTTGTCGAAAAAAATCTATCTCTACCAGATTAGCCTGTTTTTTATCTTTAACATTAATAAAACTATCTTTTTCTTGATCATATCTTAAATATATTATCCTATTTGTTCCTTTTATTAACTCTTCTGGATAACGACCTACCTTATTTAAAAAATCAGCCGCCTGAGTCTCAATTTCTTTTTTAAAAGGAATAAACAAATTGCTCGTTGACAACTGTTCAGGAGTTAAATCCTCTAAATCTTTTTTATAACTAAAATTAAAATTAGCAATATCAATAATCAACTCTTTATCTTCATTTTTAAATACTGCTTGATTATCAATTAATTGATATCTATCTACATCAGGATTAAAACCAAAGTTTTTTGCTATTAAGTAAATCTTTTCTCGATAACCAAACTTTGGTGTCGTTTTTGGTAAAAAATAAACCTTAGCGGTTTCGGTTGCTGTAATTGGCACTCCCTCAACAGTATCAAGAGTAAAATTAAAACCAGCGCTTGTTGTTGTTTCTTTTATTATTGGTTTACTGATCTTGTTAAAAATTGGATTAAGATATAAATTTTTTGGTTTTTCTGAGGATTTTGCTAATAAATAAACCAATTTAAATAAGAAAAAAATTATTAAAATAAACAAGCAAAATATAATCAAAACTGGAATTGCTTTTCTTGAATAATAAGACAACTCGGTTAAGGTCATAAAATATTTATACCAAAAAAACAAACTAAAATGATATAATTTTTATTGTTTTAATAATTAATATTGGGCGGGTGGCGGAACTGGCAGACGCGTAGTCTTGAGGAGGCTATGGGGTAACCCGTGGGAGTTCAAGTCTCCCCTCGCCCACTATTTTCTTTTTATTTCATAAACATAGGGATAATATAAAAATAAAGCCGGTGGGTCATCTTGAAGAGTTTTTTGAAAATCAAAATAATATTTTTTTCTTTCTTCTAAATTAAAAGTTGATCGACCTTTTTCTAAAAGTAAATCAATCTTCATGTTTTTATAATTACCAATATTGCTATTCCTTTGAGTTGAATGCCAAAAATAATATTGATCAGGATCTTGAGGAATCTTTAAAAAAGCCATAAAAAAATCGAACTCATCAGACAACTGAGAAATAATTTTTAAATCAACATTTAAACCAATTTTTCTCATTTCTGAAACAACTTCTTCAGCAATATCATAATAATCAAAAAAAGTAACAAATTTTAATTCCTTAGAATTATTATTAATCTTGTTTTTTTCAAAAAATTTTTTAGCAGTTTCAAAATCATAAACTCTTTCTTTTAGATTATTATTATAAGCCCACGAGATTGGTAGAACTGAAGATTTAGCTACTTCTCCATACTCAGATAGTTTTTTGTCATTAATAATTAAAGATAAATTCTGACGAATATTTTTTTCTTCAAAGTAATTATTATTAAAATTAAAAAAAATTGTTAATAGCTTAGAATAGTCAACTCTTTTTGTAATCGAAGTATTCTTCCAATTAGAAAAACTCTCTGCTAATGATTTTTTTATTAAAGTCATACTTTTTATCTCTCCTTTTTTATAAGCGATAATTAACTGAGAATCATTAAGATAAAATTTATATCTAATTGGTCGTAAATGCTTTAAATTAGGAATTAATAAAATCTCTTTTAAATA
>DAIQPK010000073.1:0-2694 GCA_036787375.1 Patescibacteria group bacterium | reverse complement strand
AATTCCTTTAAAAAAATTTTCTTCGTCATAGTTTTCATTAGGAGCATGAAGATTACATTCATCTGATAAAACAAATCCAAGCAAAATAACTGGTTTTTTAAATAATCTTTGAATAATTTCAGCTGCTGGCACTGACCCGCCTGATCGATTATATAACGCTTCTCCACCAAAAACTTTTTTCAAAACTTTAGTAGTATTTTTTACTTCTTGACTGTTGTAATCAGTATAAAAAGGATCACTTCCAGAAAAAAACTCCAACTGATAAAAGATATTTTTTGGTAAATTATCTTTAATAAACTTTCTTACTAAGTTATCTATCTTTTGCCATTTTTGATTAGGTACTAATCGCAAAGAAAACTTAACTAAAGCTTCAGCTGGAATTATAGTTTTTATTCCTTCTTTAGTATAACCCGAAACAAAACCATTAATATCCAAAGACGGTAAGACTTTACTATCAATTGATCCATATGAAGATTTTTTTAACAATAACTTTTCTTTATTAGTAATTTTTTTTACTGATTGATAAAAGTCAGGAATCTTTATTTTATGACTAACCCCATCAACCATCTTTACCATTAGCTCTGCCAAAATCTGAGCGGGATTGAAAACTAAATTACCATAGATACCTGAGTGAAGGTCATGCTGATGTAATTTTAATCTTAATTGATAAACTAATATTCCTCTTAAACCATAAAAAATCTCTGGTTTAGTTCTTTTTTTCATTCCCATATCTAAAACATAAAAAACATCGACTTTTTTTAACTGTTTATCTTTTTTTACTAAACTTTCAAAGTTTAAACTCCCAATCTCCTCCTCGCCTTCAAAAACAAAAACTAAGTTATTTTTCAACTGATTATTTTTAATAATCTCCTCAGCCGCGCAAACAATCTGCCAAAGATGACCTTTATCATCAGCCACTCCTCGACCAAAAAGTTTTTTGTTTTTTAAAGTTAGTTTAAATGGCGAGGTTTTCCATTGATTAATTGGATCTTCAGGTTGGACATCATAATGAGCATAAAAACCTAAGGTTTTTCTATTTTGATTAATAATTTTTGAAGCAACAATTAATGGCGGATAACCTGTTTTTTGATAAAGATTAATTTTAAAACCTAATTTTTTCAAATAAATTTTTATAAAATCAACTGCTTTTAAAATCTCACTAAATCTTTTTTTGTCAGTTGAGACCGACTGAAAACTAATTAACTTTTCCAAATTTTTTAAAATTTTATTTTTATCCATAATCTATTAATTATAACTAAAAATTGCTTAAATTATCAATAGTAAATAAATTGTTAAAAAAATAAAATTAATTAAAAAAGATGAAAAAACTTTATCAATAATTTTTAATAACTATAAGATAATTTTAAAAACCTTATTTGACAAGTTTAAATAACTAATAATAAAATTAAATAAACTCAATAATTTAAACTAATTAACAGTTAAAAAAATTTAAAAATCATTAAAAATTAAAAAAATAAAAATATGCTAAAAATCACTAATCTTAAAGCAATCGAAGTTTTAGATTCACGCGGTTTGCCCACTATTAGAACTTTTATCAAGTTATCAGATGAAACTATTGCTTCCTCTACCATTCCCTCTGGCGCCTCAACTGGCTCTCATGAGGCAGTTGAGTTAAGAGATAATGATAAAAAACGTTATCATGGTAAAGGAGTTTTAAAAGCAGTCGAAAATGTCAATAAAAAAATTGTCAAAAAAATCACTGGTTTATCTGCTGATCCCAAAAAAATTGATCAGATTTTAATTGAGCTTGATGGAACAACCAATAAATCTTCACTGGGTGCCAATGCAATTTTATCAGTTTCTCAAGCTCTAATTAAAGCTTTAAGTCTATCAGAAAAAACTCCTCTTTGGCAACTTTTAAATCAACTCTATTTCTCTTCTATTAAGTCTGGTTTTCCCAAACTGATGCTTAATGTTGTCAATGGTGGAAAACATGCTAATTGGAACTTTGATATCCAAGAGTTTATTATTATTCCCAATAAAACTCTCCCTTCTCAAGGACTACAAATTGCTTCAGAGATTTATCAGTCAATTAAATCTTTGCTTAAAGAAAAAAAACTCTCTCCTTTAATTGGCGATGAAGGTGGTTTTTCACCTCAACTAAAATCAAATGAAGAGGTTTTTCAATTAATTATTGAGGCAGCTAAAAAAATCGGTTATCAAAATCGTCATCATTATTTTTTAGCCATTGATAGCGCTGCTTCTGAGTTTTCGCCAAAAAAAGGTGAGTATTTTTTTCAAAAAGAAAACAAAACCTTATCCACTAACCAATTAATAGATTTTTATCTTAAGCTAAAAAAAATCTACCAAATCATCTCTTTTGAAGACCCTTTTGCCGAAAATGACTGGGAAGGTTTTGAAAAGTTTACTAAAAAAGCCAAAAGTATTGTTATTGGCGATGATATTTATACCACTGATCCCAAACTAATTAAAAAAGCAATTAAAAAAAACACCTCAAACGCAGTTTTAATTAAACCTAATCAAATTGGAACAATTTTAGAGACTGCTGAAAGTATCAACTTAGCTAAAAAAGTTCGTTGGAAAATTGCTATTTCTCATCGAAGTGGTGAAACCGAAGACCCGTTTATTGCTGATTTAGCCTATGGTTGTGGTGCAGATTTTATCAAAACCGGTGCCCCTGCCAGAAGTGAAAGACTGGCAAAATATAACCGG
>DAIQPK010000072.1:0-2835 GCA_036787375.1 Patescibacteria group bacterium | reverse complement strand
CAAACTCAACTTTTTTCTTTAAAACTCTTAATACCTGACCATATAAGAAGTTTATCACTGTGGTTTTCCCTTTTTTATAGTCTTCAACTGCTTTTGGATTTTCTTTTAAAACTTGTTTTACTATTCCTTTTAACTGATCATCAGAGACATCTTCGATAACCGTCTGCTTTTTAAAGATATCAACTAGTTTTTCCGGCTGATCTTGAAAAAGATTAACCTTAATTTTTTTATGTAAAATTAAATTGACTAACTTTCCTGAGTCTAAACCAGCTTTTCTCATATTTTGAAAAACTTTTTCCAACCAATCAGCTTGCAAAGATGTCTCAAAAAGATTTTCCACAAACTCTGACCTTACCTGATAATCTTTTTGCCATCTTAAAAGTCTTGAAAAAATATCTTCTGGCAACTCTTTTTTTATCGCTTTTAACCATTGATTAGTGATTTTAATTGGTGGAATATCAGGCTCTGGAAAATAACGATAATCCTGAGCTTCTTCTTTTGACCGCTGAGAAAAGGTCTGATTTTTTTCTGCGTTATAACCACGAGTTTCTTGAGCTGGTGTTTTTCCTTTTTCTAAAATCTCAATCTGTCTTTTAATCTCTGAATTAATTGCTTTTTCTAAAAATCTAAATGAGTTAATGTTTTTTAACTCGACTTTATATTCAGGCAACTGACAAGAATCTTCTTTTATTAAAGAAACATTGGCTTCAAGTCGCATCTGACCTTTTTCCATATCAGCCTCAGAGATATCAAGATAACGAATGATTTGATAAAGTTTTTTTGCATATTCTTTTGCTTGAGAAGAAGAATAAATATCAGGCTCGGTGACAATCTCAATTAAAGGAACTCCACTTCGATTAAAATCAACTAAACTAACTTTTTCTCCGTTTACGGTCGTGTGAATTAGCTTTCCAGTATCCTCTTCTAAATGAACCCTGCAGATTCTTACTACTCCATCATTGGTTTTGATAAATCCGTTATAACAAAATGGTAAATCATACTGACTAATCTGATAACCTTTTGGCAAATCTGGATAAAAATAGTGTTTTCTATCAAACTTGGATAGATAATTAATCTGACAATTTAAAGCCAGCCCTAATTTTAAAGTCCAGTCAATTGCTTTTTTATTGGCAACTGGCAAAGCACCAGGTAGTCCTAAACAAACAGGACAAGTATAGATATTTGGTTTTTTTGCTTCAAAAGGATCATTTTTGCAACCACAAAACATTTTAGACAATGTCTTAAGCTCAACGTGAACCTCCATACCAATAATTGGTTTGTATCTCATAAAACAATTGATTTTTCAAAAACATGAGCAACTTGTAAAATTTTTTCTTCTTGAAAATAATCTCCCATAATATTTAATCCTAAATAAAGATTAGTTTTTTTATCATGATGGCAAGGAACTGAGATGCCACAGATTCCCGCTAAACTACTTGGTTCAGCAAGCATATCTTGAAGCTCGCCAAACATTGGGCTTGAAGCAGATGAGCCAATTTTTAGGGCATAACTAGGTGAAGTTAGTGAAATCAACACATCATATTTTTTAAAAAGTTGCTTAAAGTTTTTAATGTATAAAGTCCTTACTCTTTGAGCTCTTTTATAAACCAATTCTTCTTTTTTTAAAAAACTTGATAATCCAAAAATTCCCAACATAACTCTTCTTTTTGCCTCGGCTCCAAAAAACCCTCTTCCCTTTCCATATCTTATTCCATCATAACGGGCTAAATTACTTGATACCTCGCCTCTTTGGACAACTGTATAAACACCAATTGCATATTTTGGTGAAATAACTTTATTTTGTTCCAATTTTTCTGAAGTCTGAAGATAATCAACTTGAACACCTAGACTTTTAAAAACTTCAGCTGCTTTTTTAATTGATTGATTAACCTGAGAGTCTTTTAACTGTGGTAAATCAAAATAACAGATACCAATTTTAAAACCTTTTATGCTTTTATTTAAAAACTTTAAATAATCTTTAACAGGTAAAGACGATGTTGTGCTATCGTTTTCATCTTTTCCAGCAATATATTTTAATAAAATTGCTGCATCTTCAACAGTTTTGGTAATTGGTCCAGGACAGTCAAGCGAGCTTCCCATAGCAATCACTCCATAACGACTAACTCGGCCATAGGTTGGTTTTAGACCAACAACGCCACACCAAGATGCTGGTTGACGAATTGATCCAGCAGTTTCTGTGCCAAGCGAGGCAATTGCCATATTTGCAGCAACTGCTGCTGCTGATCCTCCTGATGAACCACCAGGAGAATAAACTGAATTGCGGGGATTTTTAGTTGTGCCAAAATCCGATGTCTCGGTTGATGAACCATGAGCCCAAGCATCCATATTAGTTTTACCAATAATTACTCCACCCGATGATATTAATCTTTTCGTTACTGTTGACTCATACTGCGGATAGTAATTTTCTAATACTTTTGAGGAAGCTGTTGTGGGCATATCAATTGTTAAAAAATTATCTTTAACCGCTACTGGCACTCCTTTTAAAGGAAAATTAATCATCTTTTTTGCTTGTTCTAAGGCTTTTTTATTTACATAAAGATAGATATTTAACTCTTTATTTTTCTCTTCAATTGCTTGAAAGATATCATCGTATAATTCCTCCAAAGAGATCTCTTTTTTTTCAAGTAATTTTAACGTCTGTTTTAGATTTAATTTATTAAGTTTCATAAAAGACAGTCTTTAATTAAAGACTGTCTTCAAAAGAAGACAGTCTTCTTTTAGTAACAAAATAGCAATTATGGGTATTTTTTGCTTGAGATAAGACTTGCTCTTGAGATAACATTTTTTCCTTTTCAATCTTATCTTCTCGAAAAA
>DAIQPK010000071.1:0-2847 GCA_036787375.1 Patescibacteria group bacterium | reverse complement strand
GACTAAAAGGCTGATCCAATTAGCGGGGAACATCGAAAGTTAGGGACTAAAAGGCTGATCCAATTAGCGGGGAACATCGAAAGTTAGGGACTAAAAGGCATGTCCCCATTAGCTTTTTCATCGAAAGTTAGGGACTAAAAGGCTGGCTATGGAAGCATGACCATCGAAAGTTAGGGACTAAAAGGCTATTTGCTGGTTGCTCCTCATCGAAAGTTAGGGACTAAAAGGCTATCTTTAAAAGAAGCGGTATCGAAAGTTGGGAACTAAAAGGTTAATATTTTTTGGTTTAGGAATGAAGACAACAATGGGTTTGGGACAAATAGTGGTTGATCTTTAAGATTTTTATTAAAATTAATTGAAAAATAGTCGTTAATTGAGAACTGTTATTGAAAAATAATTTTTGATATAATTATTTTGTTGGTTAGTTTTTAACTTAACCATGTTAAAAGAAACTGTTGGTGAAATCCCAACTGATTGGATTTGGGAGTCGATTTTTTTCCTCTTCCTTGCCCCTTTTTTTGCCTTGATGAATAAGTAATTTTTTTAAAAATAGACTTCAAATAAAACTTATTCTTATTTATTTTAATTTTTAATTTATGCTTATATATAAAAAATTGTAGTTGAAATTAGATTTTTATTTTGGTATTGTTAGAAGCTATTATAGATTACTATTTATAGTTTATTTTTAAAATATAATATATGGTTTATGGGTCTAATAGAAACAATTTCAAGGGTTTTTAATCAAAGTCAAAAGCAGGAAGCAGAAGCGTTTGGAGGAACAGATTTTTATAATGGAGGGAATATAAAATATCTGATCAATTACGATCGTGTGATAAGGGAAACCATATGTGGAGAAGTATAAAAAACGATGATAGGGGTTCAAATAGGGGACACGAGTTGTATTGGAAGAAAAGTAAAAAATAAGAGACGATACAATATACATATTTTTGTATCCTTTTATTTTTTAAATATTTTTAGATGAATTTTTATTTATTTAACAGTGACGCTTTTAGCTAAATTGCGGGGTTTATCTGGATCTAAGCCTTTGATAATCGCTGAATAATAACCAATTAGTTGGCCAATAATAACAGCAAAAATTGATGAAAGCAGAGTAATTTTAGGAATAATTAATTTTTCGTCAAAGACTTCTGAGTCAAAAACAGAGATACCAATAATCTTTCCTCCTCGAGATTTCACTTCAATTGCTGATGATAGGATATCGTTTTTATTTTCTTCATCAGTGGCAATCACTAAACAAGGAGTATTTTTTTCAATTAAGGCAATCACTCCGTGTTTTAACTCACCTGAGGCAAAAGCTTCTGCATGTAAATAAGCTGTCTCTTTAATTTTTAAAGCAACCTCAAGAGAAGCTGGATAGTCAAGATATTTACCAATGATATAAAGATGTCTTTGCTGAAATAATTTTTTAGCTAAAAAGATAATTTGATTAAGATTTTTATTTGTTAAAAATTTTTTTAAATTAGTTATTAACTGATTAATGTTTTGATAAACAGTGTTAATACTATAATTAAAAATCTGGCTTAAGATATAGACAACAATTACTTGACTGATAAAAGCTTTGGTGGAGACAACGGCAATTTCCGGTCCGACATTAATTGGTAAGATAAAATCAGATAATCGTTCTAAAGTAGACCCTCGACTATTAACAATTGATAAGATATGAGCTTTTTTTTCTTTAGCTTTTTTAACAGCAAAAATTGTATCAGCAGTTTCTCCAGACTGAGAAATAGCAATAATTAAAGTCTGATTATCAATTAATGAAGAAAAATAATCAAACTCATTAGCTGGATAAACATCGGTTTTTATTTTTTGAGAGGCAAAAAAATACTTAGCAAAAACACCAACATGATAAGCACTACCACAACCTAAAAAAACAATCTTTTTATTTTTTAAAATTTTTTTTATCTGAGAAAATGAGTTTTTATTAGTAATTAAAGTTTTTTCAATAGTTCTTGGTTGTTCTAAAATCTCTTTAATTAAAAAATGGGCGTATCCTGATTTTTCTGCTTCTTCTTGTTTCCAGTTGACGGTCTCAAAATTAACAGACTTTTCTTTAAAGGTTTTTAGATTATAAAGTTTAAAGCCAGTTTTTTTAATAACAATCATTTCTAAATCATTTAAAAAATAAACTTTGTTAGTATGTTTTAAAAGAGCAGGAATATCGCTAGCTAAAAAAAATTGATGATTAGTTTCGTCGATTCCCAAAACTAAAGGTGAACCATAGCGGCAGCCAATAATCGTATCTGAATTTTTATCAAGGATAATAATCGCATTTGAGCCAACTAACTGATTAAAAGTCTTAAAAACCGCCTTTTCAATGGTTAAGGTTTTTAAGTTTTCCTCAATTAAATGAGGAATAATCTCAGTATCAGTTTCTGAAATAAAACGATGATTTTTACTAATTAAAAAGTTTTTTAAGTCTAAATAGTTTTCAACAATTCCATTATGAATGACAGCGATTTGTCTTTGGCAGTCTAAATGAGGATGAGCGTTTTTTTCAGTGATTCCGCCATGAGTTGCCCAGCGGGTATGACCAATAGCAATTTTTCCATTAGGTAATGAGGTTTGATTCTGATTAATCTTTCCGATCTGCTTTTCAATTTTTATTTGGTTTTTATTATCAATTAAAGCAATTCCCCAAGAGTCATAACCGCGGTACTCTAATTTTTTCAAACCAGTTAAAACTGTTTCTCCAGCTTGATTGGTCTTATCATTTAAAACCGTAAAAATTCCGCACATGATGAATATTATATAAAAGAAATACGATAAATAGTTAGAATCAGTTGAAAACAGTTTATGCGTTTACAAATTAACGGGTTACAAATT
>DAIQPK010000070.1:0-2872 GCA_036787375.1 Patescibacteria group bacterium | reverse complement strand
AAGACTTGCTCTTGAGATAACATTTTTTCCTTTTCAATCTTATCTTCTCGAAAAACATTTTTTAAACCAGTTGTCTGGTAAGTTGGTTCAACTTGACTAACATCAATTTTAAAAAGCTCGTCAACAACCTCCAAAGTCTCATTAAAACCTTTGGCCAACTTATCCTTTTCTTTTTCGTCAACTGGAATTTTTGCTAACTGAGCAATTTTATCAACAATTAAAGAAGTAATTTTTATCATAAGATAATTTTAACATAAAACAAAGCTTGATTAGTTAAAATCAGTCAAAACAAGTTTTGCCACCATTCTAACCGACTCGGTTAGTTTATTATAGGATATGGCACCAGATTGTTTTGATAATCTAAAAATTGTTAAAAAGTAAATTTAAAGAAAACTGGTGAAAATGTTGATTATAATCAACATTTAGTAGCTGAAATCAGTCAAAGTCAGTTTTAAATCAGTTGAATCGGTTGAATTTAGAGCCTTGTGTCAAACCCTAAGTGAACCTGACAGGTTCACTGGCGGGTTGTGGCAACAATATGAAATGAAACGTAAAACATAAAACATGAAAATATTAAGCTTTAAACATCAAGCATAGAATGTAGAAGGTGGAACATGAAACGCAGAACATAAAACTTTTAACCTCAAACATCTAATATTAAACAACATTGTTTTGATTTATAAACAATAATTAACAATTAACAACGATTCTGTCAAGCCGGAATGACGACAAACACCCTTTATCATTCTGGCAAGCGAGGAAAAAGAAGCGCGTCCAGAATCGTTGTTTTCTTCGGAAGGTCCGTCCTCAGTTAGTTATACATAATGGTATAATAAAAACTATGATAAAAAAGATTTTTCTTTTTTTTTTAATCTGGAAATTGCTTACTTTATTAATCTCGTACTTTTCCGAAAAGTTTATTCCCTATCTTGGTTTTTTTCCTTATAAAGAAGAGTTATTAAAGTTTAACTTGCCAAAGTTTATCTATTCATTGGCAAATTTTGATGGTGTTCATTATCTGCAAATTGCTCAAAATGGTTATTCTCAATTTCAACAAGCTTTTTTCCCTTTATATCCGATTTTAATTAAAATCTTTAATCCAGTTTTTAATAACTATCTTTTAACAGGACTTTTTATGAGTAATCTATTTTTTTTCTTTGGTCTAATTTTTTTTGTTAAATATCTTCAACTTATTGATAAAAAAATTAATTGGCAACAAACTTTACTATTTTTATTAGTCTTTCCGACCTCATTTTTTTTTGGCAATCTCTATACTGAGGGCTTGTTTTTCTTTTTATTTACTGGTTTTTTATATTTTTTAAAAAAAGAAAACTATTTTTTAATAATAATTTTTAGTATCCTAGCTTCTTTAACAAGATTAATCGGTGTTTTTTTCATTATTCTAATTTTTTTTAATTTAATTAAAATAATTAAAAACTCAAAATTAAAAATTAAAAATTTAATCTTAGCTTTTTCTCCTTTAATTGGTTTTTTAATTTATTGTTTTTATCTATGGAAAACAACTGGTAATCCATTAATGTTTTTCCATAGTCAACCAGCTTTTGGCGCTAATCGATCAACTAATATTATCATTTTACCTCAGGTAATTTTTCGTTATATAAAGATCTTTTTTACCGCTCAATTTAATTTTCAATACTTTATCTCGTTATTTGAGTTTTTAACTTTCTTTTTGGTTTTAATTGTTTTAACATTTGATTTTTTTATCCAGTTAAAATTCAATAAAAATTTGAAATTAAAAATTAAAAATTATGATTTTTTGGGTCTTAATTTATTTTCTTTAGCTAATTTAATCCTACCAACCCTAACCGGAACTTTCTCTTCTATTCCTCGTTATAGTCTTTTTTCTTTATCTCTTTTTATTTATATTGGCAATTTAAAAAATAGTTTTTTAAAAACTGGTTTATTAATTATTTTTTTAATTTTTCAAATAATTATTTTTGGATTTTTTGTTCAGGGCTACTTTGTTAGTTAATTAATTTATGAGACAAAAACTTTCTTTTTTAAAAAAACTTAACCCAAAAAAAACGGAAATCTTTAATCAAAAAACCATCACTAATGAGATATTTATTATTCTTTTCCTCGCCGTCTTCGTAAGCGCCAGCTTAATATTAATCTTTAGGCTTTCTTATCTAACAATTATCAAAGGCAATTACTACCGAAATTTATCAGAAAATAATCGGTTAAGAGAATTTTTAATTGAGCCTAAAAGAGGTGAAATTATTGATCGAAAGGGTTATCTAATTGTTAAAAATCAACCAGCGAATATAGAAACAAAAATTGAAAAAATTATTCAAAATAAAAATAGGATTTCTTCATTAAGACTTTATCAAGAAAATGAAGCTATTGGTCATATTATTGGTTATCTTCAAGAAGTTAACCAAGATGATATCAAAAATGATAATTGTTATACAAAATTAAAACCAGTTGATAAGGTTGGTAAAAAAGGAGTCGAAAAACTTTTTGACTGCCAATTACGCGGTCAACCGGGAAAAAAATTAATTGAGGTTGATGCTAAAGGAAATTTTTTAGAGACAATAAAAATAATTCCTCCAATTAATGGAAAATCAATTCAGTTATCAATTGATCTTCATCTTCAAAAAATCGCTTATCAACTAATTAAAGATAAAAAAGGCGCTATTATTGTCTCTTACCCAAAAACTGGTGAAATATTAGTTCTGGTTTCTTCGCCATCTTTTAATCCCCAAGATTTTTTTGATAATAATCAAGTAAAAATCAACCAATACTTAACTGATAAAAATCAACCATTATTTAATCGAAGTTTAGAAGGTGTCTATCCTCCAGGCTCTCTTTTTAAATTAGTAGTTGCCACTGCTTCATTAGAAGAAAAAAT